>CAJTWL010000005.1 GCA_910579845.1 uncultured Muribaculaceae bacterium
AAAATATTCAATCTCGTTATTAATGTTTAATTTGGTTTAAATTCAAACACTCTCTTATAACCCAGAAATTATATGGCAACAGGAAAAATCGGGGTTACTACTGAAAATATATTCCCCGTTATCAAAAAATTCTTATACAGTGATCACGAAATATTTCTTCGTGAATTGGTTTCCAATGCGATAGACGCAACCCAGAAACTTAAAACACTGTCTTCATTCGGTGAATTCAAGGGTGAGCTCGGCACAATGGATGTGAAAGTTTCCATCGATAAGAAGAACGGCACTCTTACCATCTCCGATCACGGCATAGGCATGGATGCAGAGGATGTTGACAAATATATCAACCAGATCGCATTTTCAGGTGCCGAAGAATTTCTTGAAAAATATAAAGATACAGCCAATTCCATTATCGGGCACTTCGGACTTGGATTTTATTCTGCATTCATGGTCTCCAAAAAGGTTGAGATTCGTTCTCTATCTTATAAAGAAGGCGCCAAGGGTGTGCAATGGGTCTGCGACGGAAGCCCCGAATATGAAATGACGGAGATTGACAGATCCGAGCGAGGCACAGACATAATCCTTTATATTGATGATGACAACAAGGAATTTCTTGAGCAGTCCAGAATCGACACTCTGCTTAAGAAATATTGCCGCTTCCTTCCGGTGCCGGTAATCAGCGGTAAGGAACAGGAATGGAAAGACGGCAAATATGTGGACACAGACAAGGATAAGGTTATCAATTCCACAGAACCGTTATGGACAAAAAAGCCTTCCGAACTGACAGACGAAGATTATCTCAGATTCTATCATGAACTCAAACCGGGTGAAGAGGATCCTATGTTCTGGATCCATTTGAATGTCGACTATCCCTTTACACTCACAGGAATCTTATATTTCCCGAAGATCAAACCGAACATAGATATTCAGCACAACCGTATACAGCTATACTGCAATCAGGTGTTTGTTACAGATCAGGTGGAAGGAGTCGTTCCCGAATTCATGATGCTGATGCAGGGTGTTATCGACTCACCGGATATTCCTCTGAATGTAAGCCGCAGTTATCTGCAGGCAGATCAGCAGGTGAAGAAAATATCCTCCTACATCTCCAAAAAAGTTGCGGAAAAACTTGATAAAATGTTCAAAGAGAACCGTCAGGAATTTGAGCAGAAATGGGACGATATAGAGGTATTCATAAAATACGGAATGCTGACTGATGAGAAATTCTATGAAGCGGCCAAAAAGTTCTTCCTTCTCAAAGATGTCAACGACAAGTATTACACATTAGACGAATACAAGACGCTTATTGAAGCAAGCCAAACCGATAAAGAGGGAAATGTGATCTATCTGTATGCGTCCGACAAAGCCGCACAGTATTCATATATACAGGGTGCCGAGGAGAAAGGTTATAACGTTCTGATTCTTAACGGACAATTCGACCAGCATATAGTCGGAATGCTTGAAAGCAAACTTGGAAAGACCCGTTTCGTACGCGTTGATTCCGAGACTCCGGAACGTCTTATTCCAAAGAATGATGACAAGAAAGCAGATATCTCACCTCTGCAGGCAGACATGATCACAACAATTTTCCGCACACAGATGCCTGAGATAAAGAATACGAATTTCATTGTCGAGTATAATGCCTTGTCCGAGAAAGACGCTCCTGCTGTTATTACCCAGAACGAAATGATGCGTCGTATGAAGGATATGGCCGCCATGCAACCCGGCATGAATTTCTACGGACAGATGCCCGATATGTATTCATTGGTAATCAACACCGGGCAACCCGCAGTCAAACGCATCCTTAAAGACGCTGGAGAGAGCGTGGAAAGCCTTGTGAGACCGATTCGCGAAGAGATAGAATCTTTCAACACCCAGATATCTGATCTCCGCAAAAAACTTGAAGAGAAGGATGCTGACAAAGACACAATCAACAAGCAGATATCCGATCTGGAGACTGAGTCAGGCAAAAGCCGCGAAAAAGAGGAGACAATCATCAAGGAATATGCGGCAGGTGTTCCGAATGTAAAACAGATAATTGATCTGGCACTCCTTCAGAGCGGATTGCTGAAAGGCGAGGCTCTGTCCGACTTCATCCGCCGCTCCGCCACACTGTTGTAATTTTCCAAAAAATGATTCTGAGTCCCTAAAGTCTCTAAAGTCCTTAAAGACCTTAAGATCACTATAAAATAGAAAACCGCGCAAGCCACTGTAACTTGCGCGGTTTTATTATTCAATTTTCTGTTCAATCAATTGTTCCAATCGCAGGATACGAATTCGAATTTACCCTTAGCCGTACATTTGAACACTATTTTGTAAACTTTGTTCGATCCGCCTGTTGTCCATGCGGTGAAGGTAATTGTCACTGTAGGTTCAAGGTCTCCTATCGGAGCCATATTCGGATAGAGCATAGACAAAGCACCCGGAGCCGTTTCTGTTTCGAAACGTTTCTTCATCAATGCAACCATCTCATCGTCCGACATACCGTTATAAGGAGCCAAACCACGTAGAGTCGCATAAGCCGCATTGATATTGACATTGCCCTGATATGCAGAACATCCTGAATAGTATTCGGCTGTTCCAAAACTGTCTACATAGCTTGACGCGTCAGATATATTCTCTTTTACCCAATCTACAACAGCCTGATAAAACCATGTACTTGTAGGTTTATTCTTGCCTGCCGGAAGTTCAAGTTCAATAGAGGGATCCATCTTCCAGCTTCCTGCCTTGTAGACGAACTGATTTGTCTCTGTAACCACACCGTTGCCGTTGACAGACGGTGTCCATTCAGCTCCGTCAAAAGTGTATTCCGAAGCGCAATAGCCTTCATTTGCAGCATAAAGCACCATCTTCACGGTTTCTGCAGCCGCATAGGGGAATGTTTTGGCAAGATACTGCGGAATTACCGTCTCAGCCTGTGCGGATGTCAATTTACCATCGCCTGCACCCATCTGAGCATAGTCAGAAGCCTGCAGAACCGAAACACCCGTGACAACTGACCATGCAGAACCATTATACAGATAAAGTGCAGTTGTAGCCGTGTGAGCGATCTCAGCAACTTTACGGGGAGCACGGGCGACAACATTGTTGACGGCAGATTCAGCACCTGTCATAACTATATTGAAAAACTTGGGAGCTCCACCGGACTTGGATACACTTATGAAATATCCCTGTATTATCATGTTCTCACCATTTTTCAACATCGATTTCTGGTCGTCTGTAAGTTGATAGAAGCTGCCCTGTGCGGCGGAGGCACCGTCCACAATCAGGTTATAGTAATTTCCGGAAACAGAAACCTTACCGGAAACACGACAATATACAGCAGTGAAATCCTGAGTAGTCTGGATAGCCGCATCCATCGCCGCGCCGTCATAATATTTCGGAGCAGGATAGGTGTAGTTTCCACTGCCTATTTTACGGATTGCAGCGGCATCGCTGAACTGCAGACCATAGTTGAATACACCTACCGTACCCGAAACCTCCAATTGATCGCCGATAGCATAACTGCCGTCATAATTCGTATTATAATAAAGTATCGAACCGCCTGCATCAGTGAGAATAAAGCCACGTGCGCAGATTCCGGTAACAACACCGTTCACTTTCAGTTCATCGCCAGCCTTTGCATCCTTGATCACATCACTCATTTCGAAATCATCACCGGGCACGGTTCCGAACACCGGTGAAGTTTCGGAATCGTTATAGTTTACCACAGCATAATTACCGTTTACAGCATCAGGAAACGCAGTCTTCAACAGACGGGGAATATTTGCAGATGCGGGAGCGAGCGGAGAGAAAGATTCCGCATAATTCTCCTCACTTCCATAAGCCGCCTGATAGTCTGCTTTTGACACTGTATATGTCCCGGCCGCATTCATCCCTTTCATCTCCTCCGGAAGGTCTTTGGCAATCTTATACGTAAGATTGATTGCAGAACCCTCATTGAGAGTAAAATATTGGAAGTCAGGATCCTTTAAAAATGCCGGAACATAATCTGCAGGAAGAATCTCGTTATTGAAATATCCCAAATTCCCGACGGCTTTCAGAGCATCGGAGACATCGGCACCTTTAGCCATTGCCACATTCGTTGAATTATTAGCTAAATTTTCATAGTCTTTAGCTGTCAGTGTATAGTCGATACTCTTGATCTCCGAGAAATTCGGGCCACCTGTGAATCCATCGAGCTTATCGTTCCAGCTGTTCTCTCCGCACGATACAAACCCGAGCGCGATTGCGCAAATCAAGAGTGAATTCTTTATATATGTTTTCATTTCGTCAGTTGCTTAGAAATTGATTTTTAATTTCAATGAGAATGTACGTCCGAAAGAATAAACCGCATATGTTGCATTCTTCCATGTTCCGTTCACATTATAAGGATTCTGTGCATCTTTTACATAATAATAGTCGCACAAGTTATAAACGTTTCCATAGAGAGTCGCATTCATACCGGCGATCTTGAAGCTGTAGCTACAGAAAAGATCGAGTTCGTTACCCCATGGAATCTGCCAAGGATCGGCAAGTGTGATCTCGCCGTTTGTAACGAGTGCTTGTGAGGCCTCAAGATAATAATCGGAATAGTTTCGTGCGCTGAATGTCCAGTCTGCACCGATGCGGAAACCCTTGAACGGTTTGAATGTGATCCCGAGACCGCCTGTTGTCTGAGCTGAACCTGACACTTTGCGGTTCTTCTGTTTCAAAACACTCCATACATGATCCGGTGCATTAGGTCCGGAAGCAAGAGCGCCTGTTGAAAGATTTGCAAGTGGCTGACCCTGCTCGTTATAGTAATAACCTTTAGGATCATTGAGCCATTTCCAGTCACCCAATGACAACATACCCTGAAGTTCCATCCAGTTTACAGGTTTGAACGCAAAGTCAAGTTCAACACCCATGTGCTGGGCATTCACATGCTCCAGACTCATTGAATAATAAGTACCGGCATCAGGACCCTCTTTGATCTCGGCGCGCTTCTGTGTGTCGCGGTCACAACGATCCATCCATTTTGTGTAGTATCCGTTCAAAGTCATGCTGAACATCGGTGAATGGAAACCATAGCCGATTTCAAATGAACCGATCTTCTCGTTTCTTGGATTCGGGTTGATGGCATTGCTTGTTTCAGGACTCAGGAATACTCCACGGGACAGGAACGGAGCTTTTGAAATATAACCTCCATTGACAAAAATATTGTTATGTCTGTCGATATTCCAGTTGATACCACCCTTTGCTGTGCCTCCGAAGAATGCCTTCCATGGAGTTGTGCCATGAGCCTCGTCATAGTAGAACATATCTTTCTTACGATAGCTTGTCACATTCATTGAACCGGCGAGGAATGTTGTCACCGCACCATCGAGCAACTTATATTCCGCCTGACCATAGATGCCCTCCTGATGTGTGTAACCGTTATAGTTACGATATACGACATCTCCGACACCGAGTTTCTCATATACCCAGTCCGGATTGGACGCAAGACTGTTATTGACCGGTTTTACACCCTTGCGGTCTGCATCATCTATGAAGTAAGCACCGGAATAGAGGTCCTCTATCACATTCTTGTGATGACCTACATAGTAACGGACGTCGATACCGCCTGTCAATGTAAGTTTGTTGGGAAGAATCTCATTCTTGTATGTGGAAACAAGACCATACCACTCATGGCTGTTTATACTCCGTGACATTGCCATCAATGATCCTGTTGTGGAAGCGGCATTCAGATCCTGGATAGCACCGTAATCGAATGTGCCGTCGGGACGACGGAATGTATCAGTTATATCTCCATTATAAGCACCTCTCCAATATCCGCGGTATTCACTTGTTCTGCCCTGTCCGCTGTAACCGCCTCCGGATGCAAGCGACACATAGAGAGCCGATGACAAAGATGAACGATGGTTTATCTGCCAGATATGGTTAAGTGATATGATCGGCTTATGATATTGGTTGCGGTAAGCTGTACGCTCTCTACCCTCATTGTCAAACCCATACTGCGGGTTGTAGCTGTACATGCTTCTGCCGTTCATATATTCTTTTGCCTGCTGCCAGTTCTCTATTGAAAGTGTACCGTAGGCCATGTTACGCTGATTGTGCCACTGCGGAGCACCGAACGCGGTCAATGACAACTGATGGTTGTCCCCGATCTTCTTGGATACGTTGACGAAATAGTTCCAAGCCTCGAACTTAGTACCCTGGATATATCCGTCACCCCATTTCCGGCTTCCGAGAACAGTTATCGCCCATCCGTTCTTCATCTGACCGGTAGATACACTGAAACCGACATCATTAAGGTTGTTGTTACCCATTCCATACCATACGGAACCACCCTTCTTCGCATCAAGACCGCGGGTAGTTATATTTATTGTACCTCCGATAGAGGGTGATGATATGATGGCGGCTCCAAGTCCACGCTGTGTCTGCATGCTTGTAGTCACAGCGCCAAGACCTGCAAAGTTGGACCAGTAGATACCACCCCACTCCATATCATTCATAGGTATACCATTTACGAGCACGGCAACGTTCGGAGCCTTGAAGCCTCGCATGTTGATCTTGGCGTCTCCGTAACCGCCACCTTCGGGGGTAGCCCAGACACCAGGAGTCATTTTTAGGACTTCAGGAAATTCCTTGTTACCGAGCTTAGCCTCGATCTGTGCCGCGTTGAGTTCGGACATCGCGATAGGAGTCTCACGAGTACGTCCTTTTGATGAAGTCACCACCACGTCCTGAAGCATCTTTGTTTCGGGTTTCAGCACCACATCACCGATGTTTGTTTTAACAAGTGTTTCAGAACTTGTATAACCGACATACGTAATTTTCAACATCTTGGCGCTTGGAGCTTTTAGACTGAACGTTCCGTCGAGATCTGTGGAAACACCGATATTCGTTCCGGGTACCGTCACTAATGCGCCGATGAGGGGTTCTCCCTGCTCATCGATTACACGGCCATAACAATTCACCATTTTGTCAGGAGCCGCCAAAGCGAGCATCCATGACATGCAAATTGCCATGCCTAAGAGAATAAGTCTCTTCATAATGCGTAAGTTAAGTTATTATTGATTGGTTA
The DNA here is from genome assembly GCA_910579845.1 of uncultured Muribaculaceae bacterium. Lineage (GTDB taxonomy): Bacteria > Bacteroidota > Bacteroidia > Bacteroidales > Muribaculaceae > Lepagella. The sequence goes on from CAJTWL010000005.1 coordinate 7,046, forward strand.
GTTATATAGTATATAGTTCGCTTATTCTAATTTATTACGGATAGCATCATTATATACTGTATATAACAATAAGAGCCACCCTGCATACGCAGGATGGCTCTTGATGTATATACATCAGCCTTCGGCTGATTCCTCAGTATTGTTGTTATCTTCTGACTTCTCCTCTGTAAACTTTGTGAAACCGTTGGCTATAAGAATATTATACCAGGTAAACAATTTCTTGATATCATTCTCGTATACACGGTCTCGGTCATAATCTTCTACAATCGCCTCAAAAGCTGCACGCAATCCCTTGTTTTTTACAAGCTCTTTTACATCGACCGCTTTGCCGTCATGACCGGCATAAACCTTGTCAAGAATTTCGCCCAATGGCGTATCTCCACTCTCCGTATACATGGCAATATCACCAAGTGAAACGACCTTATCACGGGCATGTGCCGGGAAACGTCTACCACTACCTAATTCTTCTACTACCAAAATACCTTTGCCTTGGCTTATTATCTTAAACAAGCCCGGTTTTCCTGTGATGGAAAGAATTTCTTTCAACATATTATATATTATTTATTTTCAACAATCCCGAGATCTGCCCAAGCAATGAGTTATCACCATAATTACGTATAATTCTCACTTTCTCTTTGTCAAGTCCCTGAAATTCCTCAGTCTGGGTTTTCATTCTCAATCGAAGATCAGTCTCTTCAATTCCACCTCTCTGCATCGCCCTATAAAATCTGATATCTTCCGGCGCTTCCACCAGCCATATCTCACGGCAGCTTTCATCAAGATGCGAGGTGTGCAGAATGGCGGATTCTACAAAACATACGCCCCCTCTCTTGTGTACCCACTCATTGAAATCGGTCCTCACCTCTGAATGAACCAGTGCATTAAGCCATGCAAGATCCTCCTTATTATTGAATACTCTGCATGAAAGATGCTTCCTATTCAGCGAACCATCCTCGTTTACACACTCTTCTCCAAATCTTTCGCACAGGCTATCCAATATTTTACGCGACACTGACATTATATGTTTTGCCTCGGAATCGCAATCATATACCGGATAGCCTTTAAGGCGAAGAATCCGTGAAACTACACTTTTCCCGGATCCAATCCCGCCGGTCAATCCAATGATACAACTCTTTGTCATGGCTTGACCAAGGTATATTCCACAGAGTCAAGCATAACACGCACGCTCTCCACATAGTCGGAAAGCATTTTCGTCTTTATCGGCAACTTATCACCTTTAACTCTGCTTATATCATCAAAATCCACCCATAGTTCAATCGGTACAAGGTCGCTGCTGTAAAGACTCATAGGTGTATAATATTCCACCTTTACCTTTGCAGGAAACAGAAGGAGATCCTCTCCACGTAATCCGCCCTCAACCCGGATTGTTACCATCGACTCCTTCTTTACAAGCGGCTCGACAGGTATTGTCACCTTGATGGAAGAGGGTACTGTCTTCACATTTGCAATCGGACGCAACTTCACTTCTACAACTTCGGTCTTGCTCAGATTCCGCTTCACTATTTTCTGTGTGTATACCCTCATTATCGTATCAGGGATATCTACATTCGAATAAATCAGCACGGATTTATTCTCGGGTTCAGGAAGCTGCGAGATTATCGAGCCGGGAGCGGCAGTGATATCCGAGACCACTACAACGGGCACCCGTTTACCCTTGCCTGTCGTATAATATGAATACAATGAATCAACGGATGATGCGGTTATCTGAGCTGTATTACCGAATGCGGACTTGAGTGCGGACGATAATTCCTGCTTCTTTACCAAAAACGTACCCGATGACGCAAAATCTCTGAAGTTAAAGTTAACATGCGGATTGTTGAGCATTCCACTCCGCATCAGATTGGAACCGCGGTCCTTTACCGTGACGTGAATGCTTTCGGGAAGATCATTTATAAAAGTAACAGTATCCGGAACATTGTCAACCTTCACCTTTACATCAAAGGTTTCAGTCACACTGTCATTAAGTGACAAAATAACCCAGAACAGCAAGGAGATGGCTACAAAGCACAGAAACAACATCGCGTCATGAAAGCCTCTTGTGGCCTTCATGCCGCGCCATTTCTTTTTTGCATCCTCAATCTTGATCTTCATCACTCCGGATATCGGACAATGCCTGTTGTTTATTTTTTAGGCAGTTCCTCCGCAATAGGATAAACTGAACCCTTGTCTACCTTTATACTTACACCGTTTGCTATATCTATAAGTATAACAGTATCTCTTATCTCTTTGATTCTGCCATGGATTCCGCCGGCGGTAACTACCTTGTCACCGTTTTTCATGTTTTCCCGCTGTTTCTTCAGCTCTTTCTGTTTCTTGCTCTGCGGACGTATCATGAAAAAATAGAAGATAGCTATCATTGCTACGATCATGAGAATACCGCCCATTCCACCGCCTGCTGAAGGCTGAGCCTCTAATAGAATTGTTGTCAGTGTCATAATATTCTTATTTAATGATTATTTTATTAATTGATTTAGCCGGAGATCCGACTTCTGTTCCGGAAGAAAACTTCATGAATACGGTTATCTTTTCAGCAGTTTCCCTTCATCCTGAAGCTTCTTTATAATCTTGCCGAGTATACCGTTTACAAATCCTCCACTCTTCTGCGTGCTATAACTCTTTGCAATCTCTATATACTCATTAAGACTTGCAGACAAAGGAATAGAAGGGAAATTCAGAATCTCGGCAAGAGCTGTCTCCATCACCACAACGTCCATGAAAGCAAGACGTTCACTTTCCCATTGTGATTTATCAATCACGTTGTCAATAAACGAACGGTATTGATCCCTGTTTTTAAGTACATATCCGATAAGCTGGCTGCCAAACCTCTCATCCTCCTTATCCTTGAATTGATTGAGTAATGGAAGTATCCCGGATGTCTCATCAATATATTTCCGGATAGTCTTCAGTACGAAAGTTCCGATAATATCAAGATCATCATTCCAGAAAACCGACTGGTCTTCCATTGTCTCCAGAAAGAACTGGTTGCTGTATACAACTTTCTTCAGCACCTCTCGCCAGAACTCGGCATCCTCCTTTTCCGAATGCTCCGGAGAAGACATGTAATTGTTATATATTTCTGAATCGAGAATGCATTTAAGCAGACTTTCCATCATTACATGGTTCTCATCAGTCCAGGATATTTTCTTCTCCTCAATATAATTTACGAGAGCCGTACAATTACGTAAAACGCTGACAAATGTATTCTCGATAAACTTCATATTGGGATTACGATCCTCATCTGTGATGATATGCCGGTAACGGCGGTCATCAATCTTGCGCTCCTGCATATCTGTCAGTTCGACAGGCAGCCATAAAAGACGGAAATAAAGTTCCTGTGCTTTATCGAAACTTTGCTGAAGCATTGTCTCAGCCTCCATCCCGTTGTCACGGGATGCCATAAAATTTGTGAACGTTGAGTTCAGAAGGTCTTTCGCCCTCTCCGCTCCACTTATGGTATAGCCCGATGATCGGGCAATTACCGCATTCAAACTTGCATCCGGATAGAAAAGGATATTATACAGATCACGCCAGAGTGTAGTGTCCGCTTCAGGCTTGCCCTCTTTGAAATCTTTGAGAAAATTCTTGTAGATTCCAGAATCCTTCACCTTTCCTGCAAGAGAATCGACCAATCCTGCGAACGGAAAAGCATTCATTCGATATTTTGCCAACAAAGAACTTACGGCATCCTCGTTTTTAAGACGTTTTATAAATCTGGTATTAGCAAGTGGCTGATATCCTCCACGTTGTGTGATAGATTCCGAAACTTTAACCATCAACACCAGCAAATCCAGATACAGGGAATATGCGTAGCGCTTCTCCTTTGTCGGGCTCTCGGCAATCGACTCAAGCGAAAAGTGCTTCTCCATCAGCAAAAAGGAATACAGGATCTGAATAACCTTTATCCTTATCAGTATACGATTTATCATAACTCTTTATGACTATATTCTCCACAAAATTAATATTTCTGTTCGGCATTTGCAACCTCACTGCGCTGACGATATGCCTCATATATCATAACTCCGGCGGCAACAGATACATTCAAAGACTCAATTTCACCGACTATGGGAATTGCAGCCAATTCATCACACTGTCTGAGAACCGAATCCGAGATGCCTACATCCTCGCTGCCCATCACAATAGCAACAGGATCCCTATAATCAGCTTCCGTGTAGTTTGACGCACCTTTCTCTGTTGCGGCGACTATATGATACCCGTTATCCTTAAGCATCTTCACAGCTGTCAGTATATCTCTTTCCCGACATACCGGAACATGGAAGAGACCGCCGGCAGAAGTCTTTATGGCATCAGGAGTCACGGAAACGCTGTTGCGCTCAGGAATCACAATAGCATCCACCCCTGCACAAGCGGCTGTACGACCTATCGCTCCGAAATTTCTTGTATCGGTCAACCCGTCCAGAACCATTATCATAGGATTTCTTCCCTCCTCATAGAAGAGTGGTATCAGATTCTCCAGTCTATAATATTCTATCGGGGAAAGCAACGCAATTACTCCCTGATGATTCTTCATCGTTATACGGTTCAGTTTTTCCTGGGGAACACGTTGCATCAAAATGCCATACTCCCTTATCTTATCAATGAGTTCCCGACTCAATTCTCCGGTAAGATCCCTTCTTACCAGCACCTTGTCTATATTTTTCCCGGCTTCAACAGCTTCTATTACAGCCCTGATACCGAATATATAATCACTTTTTTCCATTCAATAATACAAATTTAAACGCCTCCGATCCATTTCGTTTATCCTCCCCATTCATAATCATTATCCATCCGAATCAATCAATTCCCAACAGATATCTTGCATTACATATCGCGGCATCTCCCACATCTTTACCCGACATCATGGCGGCGATCTCTTCTATCCTGCGTTCCACGGACAATTCATCCACGAATGTCTCGGTATGGTTGTCATAATCCTTTTTATAAACCTTGAAATGCTTGCGTCCTTTGGCTGCGACCTGAGGAAGATGCGTCACTGACATTACCTGCAGTTTATCTGACATACCAAGCATCGTATCACCCATCTTGTCTGCAATCTCCCCGGACACTCCGGTATCTATTTCATCAAATATAACAGTCGGCATGGATACTTTACCGGCAATCACACTCTTTATTGCCAGCATCAGGCGAGAAAGCTCACCACCGGATGCCATCTTATCCAACAGACCTTTAGCCTGATTCCTGTTAAACGAGCACAAGAATTCCACTACATCCTGACCCGTTGAATAGAATTTTCCTGATTCAATATTCACCTCGAAACGAAGATTGGGCAATCCCATCGAACTCGCCACCTCCATTACAGCCTTGGCAAAAATTTCCGCTCCTTTTCTCCTGCTCCCGCTAAGCCTGTCGGCAACATTTTTCAGTTCTTGGTTAAGCTCCTTCGACTTTCTCTCCAATTCGCCGAGTGAATCGTTTTCACCGCCAATTTTCCCGAGTTTATCCTCAAGATCAAGTTTGATATCTACAAGTTCATCGGCATCTGAAACCTTATATTTACGTATCGCCTCATAGTAGGACTGCATACGGGCTGACAACCTGGCCATTAATGATGTATCGGAATCCACTTTCTCAAGAGCATCTTCGGCAGTGACCAGAATATCTCGTATCTCGGCAATAAGAGACTCCATCTTTTCCGACAATCCGCCGCCTGATATGCCTGACACATACCCTCTGATAAGTCTGTCGAAATTACCTTTCTCCGCCACACTCTGGGCATGGTATAACTGATCTACCACACCGGTGTCCTGCATACCAAGTATATTCACAAACTCAATAAGACGTTCCTTTATCTCATCTGCCGAACTCGCTAATTCAAACTGTCTTTCAATCTCAGGTAATTCTCCATGCTTTGGATCAAGTTCCTTCAATCCGGCATACTGGAATTCAAGGACCTTTTTCTGCTCACGTATAGTTTCATATTCCCGACGAAGCGAACGCAATCTGTTTCTTACCTGCAATGCCTCTTCAAAAACAGTTCTATACTCTCTTTTCAGATCATCATTGCCTGCAAATGCATCGATTATATGCAGCTGATATTCGGGATCGGTCAAAAGACGGTTCTCATGCTGAGTGTGTATATCTATCAGACGCGAAGATATATAACCCAGCTGTGTAAGATTCACCGGCGTATCATTAACGAAAGCTCGGGATCTGCCATTACCCTGAATCTCCCGACGCACAATCAGTTCATCCTCGTTCCAGTCAAGTTCCTCTTTCCTAAAATATGATTCCAATGCAGAATCCACATGATCAAACACCGCCTCAACAACAGTCTTGTTCCCTCCTTGACCTACAGCCTTTACATCAGCCCGATCCCCTTTTATCAGACCCAATGCTCCCAACATGATAGATTTACCGGAACCTGTCTCTCCGGTAATAATTGTCAAGCCTTCCGTAAATTTCAATTCAACGTGGCGTATGAGCGCATAATTATCTATTGTCAGTGAGCTCAGCATAATCTATTCAACAATTTATAACTCCTATCTTTCCTCTCCTTTCTTGATCTTGTCAAGACGTTCGTTCTCCGTGGGATAAATAGGCTGCAGAAGCTCATATACCTTTTCTCTTTCTGCAGACGGAGCTTTTGTATATATATTTACCAGTTCATCAAGCTTGGCATCCCTGAATATAGAAAGTATAACCGACATCGGCGCATTATCGGCAACCGTCTTAAGATTGTCGAGACTTTCCGTGACTTCCGCTCTTCCCTTGTCGACACTTGTAGCCATCTGGTCCAGTCCGAGACGATGATATCTATATAGAAGATCCCGGATGGAGGAAGTATTGCTTTCAGTAAAACCGTTCAATACAGCCGCACGATTTTTGGTATCCTCGAACGTTCTCCATCCCACTTCTCCTATAGACTGAGCTTGTTGCACTATACTCTGGGCACGATCATAAAACGGCTGACCGCCTTTCGGAGAGAATGTGTCGAAATCAAGAGCAAGAAATAGATAAGCATAGTAATCTAGAAGTGCCGTCAGATTATTTTCCACACTGTTTTCATTGAATATCAAAGGATCTCCTTCCCTATACTCAAAATCTATCCTTGTATCACGAAAATTAAATACGGTGGTAGTGTAGGTACTGTTATAAACCGGACGCGAAAGTTGTACCTGCAACTCACCTTTTATTCTGTCATCTGTATATTCCTTTACTGTAAGAAACATACGACAATCCAGTTTTTCTATCGGACTGAAGGAAGCGTTGGTAAACTTTGTCTCGTTCATATATGTAGACATCGCCTCCTGCAGAGTCTCGAAAACACTTTTGTTGGTTCCCTCGACCTGCTGGCTGTTCACCTCTACATTACACTTCAATTCCTGCGCACATACACCTGTCGTAACCAATGCAACGGCTAAACAGAATATAATTTTTCTCCAAATACCCATCATTCCCACTGCTTTCAGCACAACTTAGACACTATGGCATCCACAATATCTTTCGCCACCATTCTTTTATCCTTCAGCTCAAATGCACTTTCGGAACCGTCAGCATCAAGAATGGTTATTTTATTCGTGTCGGTTCCAAAACACGCTCCCTTGTCTCTCAATGAATTCAAAACAACCATATCAAGATTCTTGTTGCGGATCTTTAGCAATGCGTTCTCTCGTTCATGATCAGTCTCCAGAGCGAACCCCACAAGTATTTGTCCGGACTTCTTATTTTCTCCTACTGTGGCGGCAATATCAGGATTCCTGACCATTTTAAGAGTCATATTCTCCATACCCTCTCTCTTGATTTTAGAGTCGCAGCAGCTTTCAGGACGATAATCAGCCACGGCAGCCGAGAACACAGCTATATCACAATCATACGCCTCCTTCTCTACAACAGCCAGCATTTCGCGAGCATTCTCAGCATCCACTCTGCGGATACCACTGTTTACAGTCTGCAAATTGACCGGACCGCAGACCAATACAACCTCCGCTCCTCTGTCCGCACACTCCTCGGCAATCGCAAACCCCATTTTACCGGTAGAGTAATTACCCACAAATCTTACGGGATCTATCCTCTCATATGTCGGTCCTGCGGTTATAACCACTTTTTTGCCGATTAAATCCGTTTTATGTCCGAAGAACGATACTATTTTCTCAAATATTTTTTCAGGCTCCTCCATTCTTCCCTTTCCCACGAGATGACTTGCCAGTTCACCGGCTGCAGGCTCAATGATCTCCACGCCATCCGACTGCAGCATCTTCAGATTGCGTATTGTTGACGGATGAGCCATCATATCCAGATCCATGGCAGGAGCAATCATCACATGTTCCTTTGCGGAAAGATATGTAGTGACAAGCATATTGTCGGCTATGCCATTTGCCATCTTACCGATTGTAGAAGCCGTTGCCGGCGCTATTACCATAAGGTCAGCCCACAGACCGAGATCCACATGACTATGCCATTCTCCGGTATTGGCACTGAAGAACTCGCTTACTACCGGCTTGCCGCTGAGTGCGGCAAGCGTAACAGGTGTTATGAACTCCTTACCCGCAGGTGTCATCACAACCTGAACTTCGGCACCAGCTTTTACCAATAGCCGCAAAAGAGTTACAGATTTATAAGCGGCTATGCCTCCGGTAATCCCTAATACTATATGTTTGCCCGATAATATTCCCATTCTATTTTCTACTTTCGGCATAAAGTACAGAGATCACATCTTTGGTGTTCTTGGCAAAATCACCCTGCATCATCCATGAATAGAACGACGGTTCTTTTTTGAACACCTCGACCACTGACTCTCCCTTGTGCTTTCCGAAATTAAACACTGGAACATCCCTGTCGTCAAGCACTACTCTTGCAGAGAGATCGACCGCTTTACCGGATCTGGAGAAATCCGCAAGTTTCTCCACATCATTCTCCAGATCGGGATATTTCTCCAACTGTCCCAGGAGAACCTCAAAAGTCGCCTGTGTATCCGCCATTGCCGAATGCGCATCCTCCAGATTCTTTCCACAATAAAATTTATAAGCGGCGACCAATGTTCGTTGCTCCATCTTGTGAAATATATTCTGGACATCTATAAAATGACGTCCTGACACTTCAAAATTCAACCCGGCTCTGCCAAATTCCTCGATAAGCAAAGGCACGTCGAATTTATTACTGTTATAGCCTGCTATGTCCGCATCCGCAAATATATCCAGCAACGCTTTGGACACCTGGCGGAAAGAGGGCTCATTCTTCACCATATCGTCTGTAATATGGTGTACGGCAGTCGCTCCCGGGGGGATAGGTATTCCGGGGTTTATGCGTCTTGTTTTGGACTCCGTGTGTCCGTCGGGATAGACTTTAAGATAGCTTAATTCAACTATCCTGTCTTTGGTTATATTTGTACCGGTGGTTTCCAAGTCGAAGAAAATCAACGGTTTCTTGAGATTCAACTGCATTCTAAAGTGTGTTTTTAATAACGGCTCCGGAAATATCAAAGCACCTGCATCGGCATCTGTATTATTACCACATTAGCATTATCCTGCTGCTGGAGCGGCGTGAACAGACCTGGACGTGCGGGATCGGACAATTTGATAACAACAGTATCATCATGAAGATTATTGAGAATCTCAATCATGAACTGTCCGTTAAATCCTATAGTCATCGAGTTTCCTTCATATCCGCAGTTGACACGTTCCTCCGCAGATGTGCTGTAATCAAGATCCTGGGCATGAATCACAATCTCATTCGGCTGAAGATCCAACACCACAAGATTGGAGCTCTTTGCCGCAAAAATAGACACACGGCGCAATGCAGTCAGCAAAGATACGCGGTCAACAGTGAGTTCGAACGGATTATCCTCCGGGATAACGCGAGTGTAATTCGGATAGTTTCCATTGATAAAGAGGCATGACAGCAGGTAGTCGCCAAACTCGAATGAAGCACCCTTGGAATCAAACACGATCTTGATATCCGCATCCTCTTTTCCGATGATGCCGCGAAGAATACCGGCAGGTTTTGAAGGCAGAATAAAGTGAGCCTCTATACCCGGAGAGGTTTCTGAATTTATGTAACGTACAAGCTTATGCGTATCAGAGCTGACAAACGTTATATCATTTTCGTGGATATCCCAATAGATACCAGTCATTATAGGACGGACGCTATCCGGACTTACAGCAAAGAGTGTTGTCTCTATTCCGTTCTGCACCATAGATGCAGGGAGTATCATGGTTTTCACCTCTGCTTCTGTTTTTCTTCGTCCCGGATAATCCACAGCATCCACGCCCATAAAATTGAAGTGACCGTTGAGGAAACGGACATCTATTTCCTTGGTATCATCGTTGATCAAAAAGGTTATGGGCTGATTCGAGATCTCTTTGGTAATCTCCAGCAGACGTTTCGCTGATACGGCTATCGAGCCCTCACCCTCGACCTCACTGACGGTCATATAAGCGGTGAGTACATTCTCCTGGTCACTGCCGGTGATGCTGAGACGGTCACCCTCTACACTCAGGAGGAAATTATCGAGTATCGATAATGCATTCTTTGAATTAATCACTTTACTGACAGCCGAGAGCTGTTGTTGGAAAGTCTTGCCTTCTACGTTGAATTTCATATATATTTTGCTTTATTTATTCCACCGGTACACGCAGGACGCTATTTATCATGTGCCTTTGGGTTATATTCCTATACGAGAATTCCAGTCCTGACACAAATGTCGTCAATAAATACTATCTGTCAACTTGCAAATATAACACATAAACACCGATTTTAAAAGTGCAAGAGGCATTATAACATAAAAAAAATCCCATACAACTCGCATGTTGCACGGGATTTCATATTTCAAAACAGGATCTGATTACTCAGCTTCCTCTGCTATTACCTCAAATTCTATATCTTTGCTGACCTCTTTGTGCAATTTGACAGTCGCTACAAATACACCGACCTCTTTTGCCGGATCTTTTACAAAGATCAATTTGCTGTCAACGTTATGACCTGCTTTTGCCAAAGCCTCTGAAATCTGCACAGGACCGACAGAACCGAACACAGTGCCGGCAGCGCTTACCTTTGCAGGTATGACTACTTTCACGCCCTCGAGAGCCGCTGCTGCAGCCTCTGCTTCTGCAAGAATTTTTGCAATTTTGTGAGCGCGTTGTTTCTGTGTCTCCTTAAGCTGTTTCAAAGCGGCATCCGATGCTATGACAGCAAGACCCTGGGGAATAAGATAATTGCGACCGTAACCGCTCTTTACCTCGATAACATCATCCTTATAACCCAAGCTGGCTACATTTTCTTTAAGAATAAGTTTCATAATCGTGCTTTTTTTAGGTTTAAAAAATGATTATTTCATCAAGTCTGTCACATAGGGAAGCAATGCAAGGTGACGGGCACGTTTCACTGCCTGTGCAACTCTTCTCTGGAATTTCAAAGATGTTCCGGTTATACGACGGGGAAGAATCTTACCCTGCTCGTTGAGGAATTTCTTCAAAAACTCGGGATCTTTGTAATCAATATATTTGATACCGCTACGTTTGAAACGACAGTATTTTTTCTTTTTGGTATCTACCGTAAGAGGGGTGAGATAACGGATTTCGTTGTTTGCTGCCATGATTATGCCTCCTTTGTTTCTGCAACAGGTTCTGCCGCGGGTTTCTCACTTGCTTTGTCTGCTCTCAGTCTTCTGCGCTTTTCAGCGTACTCTACTGCATATTTGTCAAGACGGAATGTCAAGAAACGGATCACACGCTCGTCACGACGATAAGCGGTCTCGAGTTTACTTACGATTGTAGGTTCAGCCTTGAACTCTACCAATACGTAGAAGCCAGTGGATTTTTTATCAATAGGATATGCAAGCTTGCGCAAACCCCACAATTCTTCATTGACAATCTCTGCATTATTCTGCTTGAGAACGTCTTTGAATTTTTCTACCGCTTCCTTCATCTGATCGTCAGACAAAACGGGAGTTAAAATGAAAACGGTTTCGTAGTAATTCATACGATTTGTAAATTATTAATATTTAAAAAGTTATTTGCAACGGCTCATGTCAGACCGATTAAGATCCGCAAAAACCGTTGCAAATTTAATACATTTATTTTATTTATACAAATAATCGGCTACCTGCTCCGGACGGAAATTACCGATAAACTCTGCATGTTTTGCCACCTCAGCCTGTCCAAGTCTGACAAAAACATTCAGTGATTTGCGGAATGAGCCGTCACGCTGGGCATCAGCAATAAGGAGATAACCCATTACTGTATATCCTGCCATTTCTACAAGACGACGTGCCATAAAGTCGTGGTATTCGGCACTGTCTACACCGTTGACTGCCTCGACTGCTTCGGCATACTGACGGGTCATCGTCTCAAGAACAGCCTTGACCTGAGCATCCTCTGCAGCTACCTGGTTTGCTTCCTGTTCTTTGATCCAGTTGAGGAATGTGCCTGTGGTGACGTGGCGGATGGCAGCCACGACCTGCAACTGTGTTGTTCCCTCATAGATGGATGTTATACGGGCATCACGATAAACACGCTCACATGCGTAATCTTTCATAAAACCGGATCCACCATGAATCTGAATGCAATCATAAGCATTCTGGTTACAGAATTCGGAAGTCATTCCTTTTGCAAGGGGTGTGAAGGCGTCTGCAAGCCTGCTGTAATATTTGGATTCTTTCTTCTCCTCAACCTCAAGCTTGCGTTCTTTGGCGATATCATCGTAAATTTTATACATATCCACGAATCGTGTACAAGCATAAAGCAAAGAGCGTGACGCATCAAGTTTAGCCTTCATAACAGAAAGCATCTCGGCTACAGCGGGGAACTCAATAATGGCTTTCCCGAACTGTTTGCGGTCTTTCGCATATGCCAGAGCCTCACGATACGCAATTTCGCTGACACCTACACTCTGTGCGGCGATACCAAGGCGCGCGCCATTCATAAGCGCCATCACATATTTGATCAGACCAAGCTTGCGGCTGCCTACAAGCTCTGCAGGCGCATCCTTATAGACGAGCTCACATGTAGGGCTGCCCTTGATACCCATCTTATTTTCGATACGGCGTACATTAACTCCGCCGTTTCTCTTGTCGTAAATGAACATGGAAAGACCGCGGCCGTCTTTTGTACCCTCTTCAGAACGGGCAAGGACGAGATGGATATCGCTGTCACCATTGGTGATAAACCGCTTAACTCCGTTAAGAACCCAGCTTCCATCCTCTTTCTGCGTAGCCTTGAGCATCACTGACTGCAGATCGGAACCGGCATCGGGTTCTGTAAGATCCATAGACATTGTCTCGCCTGCACACACTCTCGGAATATATTTCTGTTTCTGTTCCTCGTCTGCGAATTCATAAATTGTCTCCGCACAATCCTGAAGCCCCCATAGGTTCTCAAAACCGGTGTCGGCACGACTGACCATATCCGCAGCCATGATATAAGGAGTAATCGGGAAGTTCAGACCGCCAAGACGACGGGGCATCGACATGCCCATCAGACCCGCTTTACGGCATACATCAAGATTCTTCTCCGTAGCAGAAGCATATATCACACGACCATTCTCTACTCTGGGACCTTCATGATCAACACTCTCCGCATTCTCGGCAATAATGTTGCCACAGATATCACCTACAATATCGAGAACTCTGTCATATGAATCCAAAGCATCCTCGAAATCTTTAGGCGCATAGTCAAATTTATCCGCATCAGCGAAATTTCTCTCTTTCAATTCCACAATCTTTTTCATCATGGGATGATTGAGATAGAATTTCAGCGCTTCGTTGTCTGTATAGAAATTAGCCATCTTATTTTGAATTCTTTTTATAATACTTAATGAGTTTCGGCAGAACATCTTCCATCTTGCCTGTAATCACAAAGTCTGCGATTGAATTGATCGGAGCCTCAGGATCTGAGTTGATAGAGATGATGATCGATGAATCCTGCATACCTGCGATATGCTGTATCTGACCTGAAATGCCACAAGCGATATAAAGCTTGGGACGCACGGTCACTCCCGTCTGACCGATCTGACGGTCATGATCGACCCAACCGGCATCGACAGCGGCACGGCTTGCACCTACCTCTCCGCCGAGAACCTCTGCGAATTTTGTAAGAAGATCGAAATTCTCTTTGCTGCCCACGCCATAACCGCCGGCAACAATAACCGGAGAACCCTTGAGGTTGACTTTTGATTTCTCGATATGGCGATCTATCACCTCTACAACATAATCCTCCGGACTTGTGTATTTGTTTACATCGAGATCAACTACCTCTCCTTTATAATCCGGATCCTTGACCTCTTTCTTCATAACGCCCTCACGCACGGTTGCCATCTGAGGACGGTTGTCAGGATTGACAATTGTCGCAACTATATTGCCGCCGAAAGCAGGACGGATCTGATAAAGCAGATTCTTATACTCTTTCCCTGTCTTGGGATCAGTATGGTCACCGATCTCCAGCGATGTGCAGTCGGCTGTCAAACCGCTATGAAGAGCCGATGAAACTCGCGGACCCAGATCACGGCCGATTGAAGTAGCTCCCATGAAAGCGATCTGCGGTTCCACCTCTTTGAAAAGATTGATGAGAATAGAGCTATGGGGAAGTGATGTATAAGGATACAGACGTTTGTCTTCAACCTTGTACACCTTGTCGACTCCATAAGGGAAAATCTGTTTCTCAATATCTTTAAGATTATCTCCGACCACTACAGCCTCAAGCTTGATTCCAAGTTTATCGGCCAATGCGCGACCTTTGGTTAGAAGTTCAAGGCTGACATCTGCAACCTTGCCATCCTCATATTCGCAATATACGATCAAATTATTCTTTTCTGTTGCCATTTTTAGCCGATTGTATGGTTAGCGATTAATTCTTTAATAAGGTTCTCGAGATCCTCCTCAGTGTTATTTATACAACGGGCGTCTTTTGCAGTGAACACCACATTCTCGATTCCTTTAACCTTTGTCGGTGAACCGGCGAGTCCACACTGCTGTAGATCCGCCTCAACTGTAGCGGCACTCCATTCGCCTATCTGCAGATAAGGGCGAGCCTCTACAAATGCTTTTTTCTCTTCATCACCGGCAACCTCCGAAGGAACAGCCGCATATTTGTATTTCTGTACATTGCGTGCATTACGCGGACGGCATTCATCGGCAGAACCGTTTACGGTCACAACCAATGGAAGCGGAGCCTTTACAGTTTCAACGCCCCCCTCGAGACGACGCTTCACAATTGCTTTTCCATCCTCTACACTTACAATCTCCTCGGCATATGTAACCTGCGGCAGACCCAGTTTTTCGGCAATCTGGGGACCGACCTGTGCGGTGTCGCCGTCGATAGCCTGACGTCCTCCGATAATCAGGTCGTAGTTTCCTATTTTACGCACAGCCGCGTTCAAGGCATAAGACGTAGCCAAAGTGTCAGCACCGGCAAAAGCACGGTCGGAAAGTACGATTCCATTGTCAGCTCCCCGGTAAAGGCCTTCGCGGATCACCTCTGCGGCGCGAGCCGGACCCATGGTGAGCAATGTCACTTTTGTACCGGGGTACATCTCTTTCAACTTCAATGCCTGCTCAAGGGCATTCAAATCTTCAGGATTGAAAATGGCAGGCAGCACAGCACGATTGATCGTACCGTCCGCTTTCATAGCATCCTTGCCCACATTTCTTGTGTCGGGCACCTGCTTTGCCAATACAATAATGTTCAAACTCATGATTTGATATTTGTCTTTAGTTGTTATTTTGTTACATTCCAGAAATATAAGATATGCCCTATACTGACGCGACCATGCTGTTCCATCACCGCATGGCAAATGGTCTTAATGTGTATTCGGATTAAAATTTCAACATACTACAGGTGTTCGCATATCTCCACTAATCGTACAAAGTTAATAAAAATTTCTCAACTTGTGCTCATATTTTTAAAACATGTGCATTTTAACGGCACTATGGAGCCCTACAGCAAATGCAAAATCAGGCTGCCTTTTCGAAAAGACTCCCTACAACAAAGAAGAGTCCGGTGCAATACCGAACTCTTTCTATAACCGGACAATGTTTAACCTGTCCGACTTTTTGGAGTCACTTCACGTTGGGAGGGGAGCTTGTCCTCAAGCTCCCTATACGGTTCAATGCTATTCTGCTATGTATTGGCGACTTGGGGACAAGTCGCCCTCCCAACCGCAGGATAACGGCATCATCTGTAAAAACAATCCGTAATATTGCTGTCGGATAAAACAGATTCTAAAAGTTGAATTGCATTCCCGGTTCCAAATCCGAGCTGACGTCGGAAATATTTAGTAATAAGATTTTGCGATTATGCTGGGAATTAATATATTTGTCTCATCAATATACCACGTTGCAATTTTTATTAAGTTTGAATTTGAATACTTACTTAACTACTTATGTGTTTATGAAAACAAATTCCACTGAAAACCGACAGGCCGGACTGTTACAGAGACTGAGAAACTTCTTTTGCTGTAGAAACAATAATAAAAACGAGGTTGCCTACGCCTCAGAATCAAACCCAAACAAAGAGATATCTCCAAAGAGCAAACCGGAAATAGAAATCCCCGAATCTGAAAAGAAAGATGCATCAAAATTAATGACTGAAGACAAGTTCTGGAATCTGATCGGAAATCCGCAATCTCCCGACAGTCTTTATGACAGGTTGTCTCCCCTTTCGGAAGATGAATTGTTCGGTTTCAGCTATTGGTGGGAGCATTTCCATGATATTTCCTATCGGCAGGATCTTTGGGCGGCCGCATACATTTATCGTGGCGGTTGTGGCGATGACAGTTTCGATTATTTCCGCTTTTGGCTCATCACTCAGGGGCGCGAAGTATTCTATAACGCGATGAAGAATGCCGATTCACTGTGCGATATATTTGCCACAGTGACCGATGATGATATCACAGATGAAGAATCAGACTATTTAGTAATGGATATACTCAATCGCCGAAACAATGACAGCAACTATTTCGACTTGGCATCAAGAAAATACAAGATGCCTCAGGAAATATTGCCGGAGATGGAGTTTGAGTGGGAAGAGGATGACGAGGAATCAATACGCCGGGTATGTCCCAATACTTTCGACAAATGGTGGGGCGAATGCAGATAATGGCTTTAAACATTTTTTGACAATTCGAAAATAATTTATAATTTTGCAATGATTTGGTTGGCTAATGCCATTAAAAGGGAACCGGGTGCGAATCCCGGACAGTCCCGCTGCGGTAAGTCTCCATAAAGGCTTCCTCCGCGACACACGCTAACGAAGTGTCAAGCCACTGTTTCATTTGAAACGGGAAGGTGGAGGAAAGTCGAGACAAGTCCGAAGACCTGCCATTTCATATATAGTTTTGTAGTATACGGGTTATTAGGCAGCAAAACAAATGGACAGGAATCTTAAATCATATCCTTTATTGCTGCTCGTGACCATCGCGGTTACGGGCAATTTATTTTGTGAGGCACACGGAAGAGTGCCCCACAACAATGACACCACTGTCAACACGCTTGATGATCTTGAAGTCGTAAGCAGAGTAGAGAACCGTGAAGTCAAGGCTGCCATGCCGCTGCAGATAATGACTGAAGCGGAAATCCGTCGGTTAGGTATAACAGATGTGGCTGATGCTGTCAGACGTTTCTCAGGAGTCAATGTCCGTGACTATGGCGGTCTCGGAGGAGTGAAGACTGTCTCGGTACGCAACATGGGAGCTTCTCATACAGCTGTAAGTTATGACGGCGTACCTGTCGACAACATTGAAGGCGGACAGGTGGATATAGGAAGATTCTCACTGAACAATATTTCCAGACTTACTCTTGCCGTGGGACAGGAGAATGATCTTCTGCAATGTGCGCGGTTATATTCATCGGCATCGGTGCTTGGCATAACGACTCAACATCCCCGGTTTTCAAAAAACAGGAATTTAAGTCTCGAAGCAAAGATCAACACCGGATCATGGGGTTATGTCAGTCCCTATATCAAATATTCCCAAAAGATCTCCGACAAGCTGTTCACAAGTATCGAAGGGGATTACACACGATCCGACGGCAGATATCCGTTCACCATTAAGAACGGATCGGAAACTATCCGGGGAAAACGGGTAAACTCGGAAATTCAAAACTGGCATGCCGAAGCAAATCTTTATATTCCGTTCTCCGACAGACATAAGATAGATGTAAAGGGATACTTTTATAATTCAAAACGAGGAGTTCCCGGTGCTGTCACTCTCTACAATCCCGTATCTACTGAAACATTATGGGGACGTGATGCATTTGCGCAAATCAGATACAGAGGGAATCTCTCTGAGAGATGGAAAATCCAGGTAATCGGCAAGTATGCCAACGGATGGTCGAGAGAACGGGAAACCGGAAATCAGTATTCCGGCGGTCTATGGCAAGCCGAGTACACGCAAAATGAGTATTTCATATCCGGATCGGCAAGCTATAATCCTCTGAAGGGTCTATATTTTGCTTTGGCTCAGGATGTGATGTTCAATAACCTCTCCTTCACAAAAGCCAATTGCCCGTATCCTTCAAGAACAACATCCTACACTTCATTTACAGCAAAATACGAAGGCAACAGATATGAGATCATAGCCAATATCAATGGTGTTGCCACTTCAGAAATAGTAAAGCAAGGCAAAGCTCCGGATTCTTTCAAATGCATCAACCCTTCTGTCGGAGCCACCTGGCAGCCCCTCGCGGAAACAGGATGGAACCTGAGAGCCATGTATAAAAAGACCAATCGTCTTCCGACTTTCAACGATCTGTATTATGACCGGCTCGGTGTCCGGACTCTACGGCCTGAAAAAGCTGACGAATACAATATCGGAACCACATGGATGAGTGAAAATATCGGATTTCTCGAATATCTGTCATTTACAGCGGATGCTTATTATAATTATGTGAAGGACAAGATAGTGGCAATGCCTTCGACACACAACTGGAGAATGATGAATTACGGAAAAGTACGCATCTACGGCATTGACATAAATGCATTTGGCTCATTCCTATTGGGACACGACATGCATATAAATCTGTCGGGAGCCTACAGTTGGCACAAGACTGTCGATATAACTGACAGTTCATCCTCCGCATACAAGAGCGAACTGCCATATTCTCCTCAACATTCAGGAAATCTCTCGGTCTCTTTCAGCTCCCGCTGGATTGAATTGGGCTATTCATTGTACGCTGTGGGGAAATGCTATTTCATGGCTCAGAATATACCCGCCAATAGATTGGACGGCTATATCGAACAATCAATATCAGCCGGTCATGAATTTCACATAAAAGATTGTGTTATCGGTCTTAGGGGTGAAATAATCAACCTGGGAAATGCCGAATACGAGGTAATCAAATATTATCCGATGCCGGGCAGATCATTCCGGATATCATTGAATTTCAAACTATAATTAATAAGAATTAATGGACATTATAATTAAAACGAATATGAAAAAACTTAGATTTATCCATGCCCTTGCGTTAGGATTAGCCGTATTAGGCTTGGCTTCCTGTGACTCAAAAGATGAACCAAAAAATCCAGCCGTCGATCCTTCTGCCAACGGGATCATGATACTTAATCAAGGCTCATATGAAAAGAATAACGCAGGGATTTCATACATTAAAGATAACGACGGAGAAATATCACTGATTTCCGATTATTTCTTCGAAAAAAACAATTCAAGACTTGGAGACAACGCCACAGACATAGCAGTTTACAACGGTTATATCTATGTTTCTCTCACTGGATCCAACTGCATATACAAACTCGACAAGACGGGAACAATACAATCCAAAGTATTGTTCCATACCGACAAGGACCTGCAGGGTGGCGTACGCTACATGGCTTTCAAGGATAATTATATCTATGCAAGTTTTTACGGCGGCATCGTCGCAAAAATATCTATTGACAACTTGAATGTAGAATCAAAACTTAAAACTCCTGGCGCAAATCTTGAAGGGATTGCAGAGGTCAACGGCTCGATATATGTGGCTGATTCCTACGAATCTGTTTATGACGCCACAACCGGCAAGAGCGACACAAAGTATAATGATCGGCTATATATCATCGACCCCAAGACATTTACTGTGGCAGGGTCTGTCAAGGTTGCTGTCAATCCAAACAAACTTATGGCATACGACGGCAAACTCTTCCTTATCTCTTGGGGAAATTATGCCGACAAAGGATACTCATTCCAGATGATAGAGCCATCTGCCGGCAATAAGGTGACGGAACTCGGTACAGCTACAGACATGGGTATCGGGAACGGCAAGGTTTACCTGCTGAATTCTGTGACAGACTGGACAACATGGACATCCACCAACACCTGGTTCACATATGACATCGAGAGCAAAACGATGAATCAGACCTCATTCATGAAGAATGCGCCGGAGAACCTTGCAACCGACCATATTTCAATGATCACAGTTGACAGCAAATCAGGCGATATATATATCGGAACCACAAGATACACTCTTGGAAACGGACAGATTTATGGTTTCTCCAAAGACGGAACAATGAAAATAAATTCAGACTGTGGCGGTCAGAACCCGATAGGTGCTGTCTTTATGTAAGTTATAGCAGTAAATGATAATAAATTGGTTTAATAGATTTGTAATTCTATGCATGTGTCTGCTGTCGTTTTCATGCGGCGGCAGACACGATTGTATTGCGGATGATAGTGAGATTCAGCTTAAATATGCCTCTTTATTGAAAATTTCAGAAGGGAACGGATACACTCATGTAACAGTAAAAAATCCCTGGGATACAACGAAGATACTCCATTCATATGTTCTCGTACCGGACTCTCTTCCACTGCAGGAATGTTACCCAGAAGGCACTCTGATACGCACTCCTGTCAAGCGGGCACTGGTATTTTCCTCGGTTCACAGCAGCCTGCTCGATGAGTTTGGTGCCATCGATGCTGTGGCAGGAGTTTGCGATACGAAATATATGCATAATACAGAACTTTCCAGCAAACTGAAAGAGGGAAAGATAGCGGATTGTGGAGGATCCATGTCTCCTGACATGGAAAAGATCATTGCGTTGTCACCGGACGCACTGTTTCTATCACCATACCAGGATCCTGCTCCATACGCAAAATTGACGGAACTTGGCATTCCGACGGTGGAATGTGCCGATTATATGGAAACGAATCCTCTGGGACGTGCAGAGTGGATCCTCTTCTATGCGGCTCTTGTCAATAAAACCGATTACGGCAAAGAGATATTTGCCAAAGTGGAAAAGGAGTATACACGACTTAAAAAGATTGCCTCAAATGTAAAAGAGAGACCTTTGATACTCACAGAACTGAAACAGGGGGATACCTGGTTTCTGCCTGCACAGTCATCTACGACAGCTATCTTTATAAAGGATGCAGGCGGCAAACTACCGGATATTGTAGATGGTGAAGGAGGAAGCATTCCTTTCACTCCCGAAAAGGTTTTAATGAGCGCTTCCGACGCGGACTTCTGGATAATCAAATATTACAGTGACAAGGATATTACCTACAAATGGATCGGGGATGAGTCATCGTTGTACAGGAATTTCAAGCCATTCAATGAACGAATGATATTCGCATGCAACACATCGGACAAATTGTTTTATGAAGAAGTGCCTTTTCACCCGCACTGGCTGCTCGCCGATATGATATCCGTATTTCATCCGGAATTGGGCGTAAAACCCTATTCCGGCAAAGATTATTTCAGCAACCCTTCTGAACAATAGTATATGAGTGAAATACAACTCCGTAGATCCAAGACAACTGTTTCGTTCCTGATACTCGGTGCGCTGGTGATTGTGCTGTTTGCCGCCAATCTTACAATCGGATCCGTAAACATTTCCCCGGCAAAAGTCTTCCGGGTTCTGACCGGAGCGTCAGATGTGGAGACTACCGTACGTTTCATCGTACTCGACAGCAGACTGCCGGCTGCTATAACCGCACTTCTTGCAGGAGCATCACTTGCTGTATGCGGTCTGATGATGCAGTCGGCATTCCGCAATCCTCTTGCGGGACCGTCCGTTCTCGGAGTGAACTCCGGAGCGAGTCTCGGAGTCGCATTGGTCATGCTTCTGTGGGGCGGCACCTTTCGAGGCTCGACAATGGGTATGACCGGTATATCAGTTGTTATGTCCGGAGCGTTTGCAGGCGCAATGTGTGTAATGGGACTGATACTGTTCCTCTCCAACATACTGCGTAACCCCGTTACCCTTATTATCGCAGGCATGATGACTGGATATCTTGTCTCCTCTCTTATCACACTTCTTAATTTTCAGGCAACGGCACAAGGTATACAAAGCTATGTGATGTGGGGCATGGGAAGTTTCGGAGGTCAGACCCGCGAAACAATTATTCCTTTTGCCATTCTCACATGCGTGGGACTGATTTTTTCATTGTCACTTGTCAAATCCCTCGACCTGCTTTTACTTGGAGAGGATTATGCCCGGAATCTGGGACTTAATCTCCGCCTCACTCGTAATCTTCTGCTTATTGCGACCGGCATTCTGAGTGCCGTGACAACTGCATATTGCGGTCCCGTATCATTTATCGGTCTGGCAATTCCTCATATAACCCGGCTGTTGTTTCCTACAGACTTCCACCGGCTTCTCATGCCCGCCTGTATTTTGATGGGAGGAGCTGTAGCGATGCTGTGTAATCTGCTCTGTCTGATTCCGCAAAGCGGTATACTGCCGTTGAATGCCGTGACACCATTGATCGGAGCGCCGGTGATTATCTGGGTCATTTTAAAATCACGCAGATGAAGAAGACAGATTCATTAACCACACTCCGTTTGCAGAACGTTACCACGGGATACCGTCTGAAAGGTCACAAGATCCCGGTAGGGACAGACTATACAGCCACATTACCTGCAGGCAGACTTACATGCCTTTTAGGAGTGAATGGTTCCGGCAAATCAACATTGTTACGTTCTCTTTCCAAATCTCAGAATATACTGGAAGGAGAGATATTTATAGGGAACCGGAATATTACTTCTGTTCCATATTCGGAAATCGGCAAACTCATAGGAATAGTACTTACTGAAAGGGTCGATTCCCCCAATATGACGGTTTATGAACTGCTTTCGCTCGGGCGCGCTCCCTACAGCAATTTCTGGGGATCAGTTTCGGATGAAGACAGAATCATAATAAAAGAGGCAATGCAAATAATAGGTATCGGCGAACTGGCTGATCGCAAAGTATGTTCACTGAGTGACGGCGAACGTCAGAAGGTAATGATAGCCAAGACAATCGCACAGCAGACTCCTGTTATTCTTCTTGACGAACCCACTGCGTTTCTTGATTATCCGAGCAGACTCGAACTTATGATGCTCATGCGCAAGCTGGCACATGAAAACAATAAAACCATTCTTCTATCAACACACGACATTCCGCTTGCCATGCAACTGTCAGACTATCTTTGGCTTGTCGACAAAGACCGGAAACTTGTCACCGGTACACCCGATGAGCTGGGCACACGTGGAGATATCGGAAACAGTTTCAACAGAGACGGAGTGACATACAACCATTCAACGAATACATTCATCAAAAAATAATAATACAATTATGAAAAAAGTCTATACACGTACCGGAGATGCCGGCACAACATCTATTGGAGGAAACGTCAGAGTATCTAAGACTGATCAACGTATCGAGACTCTCGGCTCACTCGACGAACTTAACGTATCGATCGGCATATGCCGTTCTATTATGCCGGAAGATTCAAAACTCATGGGTTATCTGAAAAATATCCAGAAATCACTCATGAAAGTGATGAGCAATGTCGCGCTCACCTCTGATTCAAGGGATAATCGTGTTCCTGAAATAACAGAAGATATGATTACAGAGATTGAGAATCAGATAGATGACATTACATCCCGCACCTCACAGCCTAAATGCTATATACTTCCCGGAGGCACCACTCTGTCTGCGTTTCTGCACAAGGCACGTGTAGACACACGCAGAGCCGAGCGGAATCTGTGGAAACTTAATGAGCACGATCCCCTTCCCGGGAATCTCCTGAAATATGTCAACCGACTTGCCGATCTCTTCTTTATACTCGCACGAACAGAATTATTAAACAACGGACTTGTCGAGGAACATTGGTGTCTATCCGATATAGAATTCAACTGTGCTTCAAATAAATAGTTATATTATATGCTTTTCGGAATAGTTTCTAAATCGTGTGGCTCTTCTGAAAGATGTAGAGAAAGCGTGCAAACATGACAAGAAAGATGGCTGATACAGCAAGTCCGATACCCAAAGCCCATTCATAGGCAATCCTCACTCCCCACAGTTTGTCTGTCAGCGCTCCGAATCCCTCAGGTGCAAAGAAAATATATGTGACAGTAACGGCTGTCATGAACAAAGCAGGAACGAGAGTGATTATATAAAGTCTTTTCTCTCGTGCCAAATACACGGTAAGTGTCCATAAAGTAAAGACAGCCAGAACCTGGTTGCACCACGCGAAATACCGCCACAATGCATCGTAGGGAAGCAGCATGACAATAAAACACAAGACAAAGACAGGGATTGATATTGCAAGACGCTTTACGATCTTCCCCTGCTCTACATGCATGAAATCCGCCGCGATCAGACGCGCCGATCGAAGGGCTGTGTCTCCCGATGTGATCGGCGCCGCTATTACACCCAATACAGCCAGAACACCGCCGAACGTTCCAAGCCATGTTTTGGAGATATCATTCACCAATACTGCCGGACTTCCGTTTCCAAGAAATTCCTGTAGCCCTGCATATCCGTTTGTGAAAGTGATTGCGGCTGCTGCCCATATCAGTGCCACGATACCTTCTGCGACCATTGCGCCATAAAAGACAGGACGCGCATGTTTCTCATTCTTCAGACAACGCGCCATCATAGGTGACTGGGTGGCGTGAAAGCCCGAAATGGCACCGCATGCTATCGAGACGAACATCATCGGGAATATGGGATTCGCTTCTGGATTCTCTTTATGATTGTAGAATTCACTCCAGATCTCCGGCATTTCCGAAGCATGGAAATAAAGACCTGCCATAATACCGATCGCCATAAACAACAAAGCTATTCCAAACAGCGGATAGAGTTTCCCTATAAGTTTATCAATCGGAAGTAATGTGGCAAGCATGTAATATGCAAAAATCACCACAATCCAAAACAAACGGTCAAGAGAAGAGGGTGTCAGCATCGCCAACAAATCGGCCGGATTATAAACAAAAACCGCCCCGACAAGGATCATCAGCAACAATGCGAATACCCGCATGGTATTCTTCACACCTCCGCCGAGCTGACTACCCACAATCTCAGGCAAGGAAGCGCCTCCGTTTCTTAGTGACAGCATACCCGAAAGATAGTCATGAACCGCACCTGCAAAGATTGTTCCGAATACAATCCACAGAAATGCCGCCGGACCATACATTACTCCCATGATAGCTCCGAAAATCGGACCAAGTCCCGCGATATTCAGAAACTGAATCAAGAAGATTTTCCATGTAGGCAATGGGACAAAATCAACCCCGTCGGCATGAGTGTGCACGGGAGTTACACGTGAAGGATCCTGTCCGAAAACACGGCTAACAAATTTTCCATAAAATATATATCCCAGAATAAGAATACAAAGGGCTATAGTGAAAGAAAGCATAGATTCTGTTGTATTTGAATATCAAATAATCTTAGCTCAGACTATTGATAATTCAATGAAACCTTATTGTTATTTTTCGGAACGATAGACATCACTTCGCATGTGGCGCAAGACCTCACGCTCCCGTTCTGTTTCCTTCTCCAGACTGCGTATCTGTGATTTCAGCGATGCTGAACCGGATTTGGAATACTTGTGACGTAAATCCGACAAAGACCTCAATTTTGCTTCGAATGACGATTTTGCCGAAAGATATTTCTTCATCATTGTTCTTCCTGAACTTGATTTAAAGTCATCCAAAGTATAATACACACGCCCGTTGGAAAGGGGGAATATGAAATCTATCTGCTTTTCCACCGGTCCCGGTGTTATGGAGTTTATCTCATCAAGAAGACCGGTATAGTCATCCTCGCCCCATGTCAATTTATAATTCAGGACACGCGCTTTATCGGCAAGATCCGCAGTCTCTTCAACATTATAATTGGAGCGGATATCATTCGTTTTGAAAAGATATATCGTAATGTTGTCTTCCAACTTATTTCTATCGGTAGCCCACCACCCCACTCCATTCAGTTCATCGATGGCAAGCAGATAATCGTCATAAGGTGAATTATACGGCATTCCCAAATTCTGAGGCTGCAGAAAAGAGCCGTCGGAAGGATCACGAGTCGCTACAAAAATATCATAACCTCCTAATGACTGCTCATTGTCCGAAGCATAATAAAGAGTAACGCCATCTGGCATCATAAAGGGATATATGGCATTCGCCTCATCATTCAACACGTCAGGCAGAGATGCAGGTGTTCCCCAGGAACCATCGGTCAGTCTTGAGGATTCCATGATGACATAATTCCCCGTTGTGTCGGGTTGTGACCATAATTTGTAATCGGAATCCTCGTTTGTAAAAACATAGTCGGCACCTTCTGTCTCAACGGGGAGTCCTGATGCTCCTGAAAGATATCCCGAAGAGAACGGAAGCTTATACGCTTTAAAGAAATCCTCTTTGGGAACCGATATGCTGTCCAGAATAACAATCTTCTCGACCCTTTCCATAAAATTATCGGCTTGCAGGAGTTCTCTCTCTGCAACATCCAGCTCCTCAGGTATGTTCTTTTTTGCTTTTTTACGTGCCTCGGCATATAATATGCCGGCACGCTTGAAATCATAA
Source organism: uncultured Muribaculaceae bacterium (assembly GCA_910579845.1). Lineage (GTDB taxonomy): Bacteria > Bacteroidota > Bacteroidia > Bacteroidales > Muribaculaceae > Lepagella. Next base: position 33,789 of record CAJTWL010000005.1, read on the forward strand.
TTTAAAAATGCTTCTCTTCCCTCTGCAATCAGTTCTTCCACACTGGGACCTGTCTGCTTCGCGGCTCTTTTAGGTGCGCCGAATGTATAGATCGGAACAGCTATTAATGTAATTATAATTAATTTTCTGAATATCTTCATTATTCTTTTACTTTAAAAAATCTTTATAACGCACTCTTTACAGGAGTGAACAATAATGTGAGATGTTGTTTGCCAAACGGCAGTCTGTATGCATCAAGAGGAAGCGCATTCCAGCTGTTTACGCCTGCTACGCCACTTTGAGCACTGTCCAGCAAAAGATTGACATACGGCACTTTCTCAACCTCCTGGAAATGACGCTGGGTCTTATGGTCTCCATTATCGAGCGACTCTATTGAATAACGCAACGCACTACCATAAAACGGTGCCGGAGAGGTGATCTTCAGTCCTCTGCCGCCTTTGTTCGTCTGTAACCAGAAACGCATATCACTCTTTGTACCGGTCTCCTGCGGGCGGATATACGGATACGCCTGCTCATCGGCTGTCTGAACATATCTTCCTAAAAATGCAGAGCTTTTGCGATCAGCATAATTCTCTATCGGTCCCCTGCCATAATAATTGGATATATCCATCCTTTCCGGCATCTGCATCCTGATTCCGAATCTGAACATCTCCGGCACATCTTCAGCATTTTCATCAGGTGTCAATGTGGAATTAAGCAGTATCTGCCCTTCACCATTTATCCTGTATGAAAGACTGAGTGTGGATTTTACGGTCGGCATATCATAATCCGCCTTCACGGTAACTACTCCTTTCTCTGTTTCTGAAACATCAAATCCTTTTAACTTCAATTCCGGATTTCTCCAGACCTTTCTCTTTACAGCGAGATTCGCGCCGTAATCATTATCGGTAGGCGCACGCCAGAACTCAGGAGCAAGCTTCCCTCCATCGGCAAGCATCGACACATTGTTTACGGTATATTCCACAAGCATTCCGTCCCGACGGTCAAACTCCAGATGAGCTATCGGTGAATCGATCACAAGACGGTTGCTGTTTGTACTTTTGACTGTCAACACCTGATCGGATATACCCAATACCGGATCGGCAAACCTATATTCTGATAAAGGTAATTGCGTCCTTGCCTGTACATGACCTGCCGGTACCTGCTGAGACTCTCTCTTGGTTATAAACTCTACATTAAGAAGGGTCTCCTTATCAAGTGAAGGGAGTGTATAAGGCAGTATCATACGGACTTTCTGTCCCGGACCGATCTCCGGGAGATTCTGTATTCCTGTTTCCATAACATCTCCATCGGAAAGAAGACTCCACCTCAACTGGTAATTGTCAAGATTGCGGAAAAAATTCTCATTATAGATTTCTATTTCACCTTTTTCAAGGTCAACGGGATAAGTCCATATATCCTGATACTGATATTTTACTTCATCCATATGAGGATTTAGGACTCTGTCAGGAGAGACCAGACCATTGTCACAAAAGTTATTGTCGGAAGCATCATAAGGATTATAATCGCCTCCATATGCATATATCTCCTTACCGTCAGATGTTCTCTTGCGCAGACCCTGATCTACAAAATCCCATATGAATCCGCCCTGGTTTTTTGCCTCGGAACGGGTGAGATCCATATACTCCTTGAATCCGCCTCCACTGTTCCCCATCACATGGTTATATTCACATTGAATGATGGGGCGATACGAAGCCGGATCCTCTGCATAACGTTTTACATCTTCCGGCCATGCATACATCGGGCAGTATATATCGGTCCATGGCGATAGTTCCGCACGCTCATACTGAACCGGACGCGATGGATCCTCTTTCTTTATCCATTTATAAATCTTTTCAAAAGTCGGCCCGTTACCTGCTTCATTACCCATACTCCAGATAATTACTGAGGGATGATTGAAATTACGGGCAATATTCCTCTCATTGCGCTCCATATGGGCTTTCTCCCATTCAGGTCTTATCGCGAGGGTCTTGTCTCCATATCCCATGCCGTGGCTCTCTATATTGGCTTCTGCAACCACATAAAAGCCAAGTGAGTCACACAAATCGTAGAACTGTACATCATTAGGATAATGGCTTGTACGCACGGCGTTGATATTGTTCTCTTTCATAATACGGAGATCCTGAAGCAATCGGTCGCGACTGACAACATATCCTCCATCAGGATCAAGCTCATGACGGTTCACCCCTTTTATGATTATCGGTTTCCCATTCACAAGCAACTGACTGTTTTTAATCTCCACCTTGCGGAAGCCTACCTTTAGCGGTATCGTCTCCAATGTTTTCGACTTGCCGTTGCCATTCTCTTTGCCGACACTGACGTTCAGCGTGTAAAGATTCGGAGTCTCCGCACTCCACAACTCCGGATTCTCTACAGTCATTGTAACCTGCTGTTTACCGGAGCCTGATATAGAGCTATTTGCGGCAACCCCTCCTGTAGGTGCAAGGAGTTGAAGAAGCACTACGCAATTCCCCTTCAACTTAAGATCTATCTTCAGCTGACCCTCTTTATTGTCGTTGAGCAGATCCGGAGTCACCCGTATATCCTCAAGTCTCGTATCGGCAGGACGGGTGTAAAGATAACTGTCACGGGCAACACCGCTCAGACGCCAGAAATCCTGATCCTCAAGATACGTGCCGTCGTTCCAGCGAAATACCTGAAACGATATCTGATTATCTTTACCCGGGACAACATACCCGGTTATATCAAACTCCGGTTCAAGTTTTGAGTCCTCGCTGTAACCCACAAACTTACCGTTCACCCAAAGATATATATTCGAGGTAACTGAGCCGAAATGAGCTATGATCTCCTCCCCTTTCCAATCCCTGGGGATATTGATCGTTTTACGATAAGAACCTACATGATTGTTCTTTACAGGGACATATGGAGGGTTATTCTCGAAATCGTTACGCCATGCATAGCCGATATTGACATATTGTGGATCGCCATATCCGTTAAGCTCCCAGTTACCGGGCACTATCATTGTATCCCATCCCTTATCATTGAAATCTACGGTATAGAAATCCGTCGGACGCTGATCGGCATCCTTCACCCAATTGAACTTCCATTCCCCGTTCAGCGAGACTCTCTTTTGTTCCTTTGGAGTAAATGTAGCATACATCGGCAATCTATTCACCTGATTCACATTCTGATCCTGCCACTCTTTAAACGTCTGTCCCGAAGCGCCCAACGCACAGACAGCCATCAAAACAGTCATATATCTTTTCATGGTAAATCCATTTTTGAAATTTCCTTCTAAGTTAATAAAAAAACGACCATATGACAACCCATAACGAAAAAACGACAAAGTATCCATAAAAGTTATGACACTACATAAGACGGCACAGCATAAAACAAACCGAAACATGGGAAATATCTGCCATAATGACTTATATTTTTTGTTTAAAGAATATATTTGACTACCTTTACCATCATTTCAATATTAATTAATTATTCAACTTTCATGAAACAATCTTTTCAGAAAAGCGTAGTGCTTGGATTGGCTTCAGTTATTTTAGGCGGTATTTCGGCTGTATCTTTTGCCGATGAATTCGCCACTCTGAGCAAACCTCTGGCTACAGCAATGAAACCGATTACCGGTGTTTCCAAAGAGATTTCGGAACCGGTACTTAGTTTTAAGGAATTGCCGCAGAGCCTCAAACTGCGCTCAGCCGACATCGAAGCATCCGCGTTTGACGTATCATCAACTGTCGCGATGGCTGAAGCGACTCCGGGCAGTGCCCCAGTGTATGCGGTAATGATGTATTCATCCGAGTGGGGCGAAGAGAGCGGTGCGAAACGTGGAGTCTATTCCATCCCTACAGACGGTTCATCCACAACACCGACTGCAATTGCTCTTAACGACGTATTCACAGAATGCGCATTCGCTGTCGGTATGCCGGGCAAATATCACTTCGGACAAGTGATCCGTACCGGTGGCGTTATCTTATCTCTGACCATGTATACATACAACACTGCTGACTGGAGCCAGGCTTCTTCTCTCAAAGGAGATATTACTTCACGTAATTTCACGGCATCGGATGCGGCTTACAATCCGGTCACGACTGATGTTTATGGTTCCGTCCTTGACATCAAGCAGAATACATGGGGATTGTATCGAATCGTTACGGAAAAGCAGCTTGAATTCAAGAAACTCGCCGACCTTTCAGAGCCGTTTGTTGCAATGTCTTTTACCCCCGACGGGACTTTGTATGCTGTCACACAAAGCGGTAAATTCATCAGATATGATCTTGGCACCTATTCTGCCACAGAGATCTCCAACGGGATGCCGTTGTCTACAAAATATACATCCGGCACACTTGATCCTACCGGCACTAAGTTCTATTACGCCCAATGCGGTGATACCGCATCTTCGCTATACAGCATAGACGTGGCAACCGGTAAAGCATCAAAAATGTATGATTTTGCAAATGGAGAGGAATTTGTCGGCATGTATCTTCCTTCCGCTTCCCCAAACGGCGCTGTACCGAGTGCCGCAAAGAATCTGACAGCTACATACTCCGGCAAGGAACTTTCCGGGAAATTCTCATTTACTGCTCCCGAAGGCAATATTGACGGAAGTGCAGGAAGCGGGAACCTTGATTATACGGTATACGCCGGTCTTAATAAAGTTGCCGAAGGCAAAACTGAATATGGCAAAACAGTAACACTCGACATCACTGTTCCACGCAACGGAGAATACACCTTCACCGTTCGTCTTAGAAACACTGCAGGAGAAGGAGAAATTGCCAAAATTATCAAATGGATCGGAGCGGACGTGCCCAAGACTCTGACAACAGCTCCCAGAGTAACCTGGGCAGACGGCAAGGCTACCGTAAAATGGTCAGCGCCATATGGTACCACCGGCGTGAACGGCGGCTACGTGAACAGAAGCGATTATACATACAATGTTATCAGAAACAACGATGGCAAGGTTGTGGCGGAAAACATCACAGCCACACAAGCAGTCGACGATCTTCCCGAACCTCAGGAAGCTACCCTTTATACATATGATGTAATTGTAAATTATGAGGGAGCATCATCACAGCCTACTAAATCTGTCGGTCTGGTAGTTGGAGCGATTAATCCTCCTTTTGCATATGATTTTGACACCGACCCGATGCCCTTCTTCACATATCTTGATGCAAACAAAGACAGTAAATACTGGATGTACAGTTCAGTCTACAAACGTCTGCACGTGAATGCAAACACCACTAAAGATATGGATGACTGGTTATTCACAACTCCGATAAAACTCCTTGCCGACCATGTCTATACTCTGACATACGAAATCTATGGAGGTACAGCCAACAAGGAAAACAAAATGGAGGTGTTGCTGGGTACAGCACCATCTGTTGATGGAATGAAAACCGCTGTTCTACAGGATACTGTCGCATATGCAAACGTAGAGAAGACTCCGCTCGCAGTTACCAATAAAATATGCGTCACACAAGATGACCGCTACTATATCGGATTCCACGCCATCAGTGCCATGAACAATGGTTACAACTGTATCAGAAACATCAGGATCTCAAAAGGGACATCCATATATTCCCCGAAAGAGGTTACGGAATTTACGGTATCTCCTGATATGAACGGAGCCCTTCAGGCTGAGGTTTCACTTATGACACCTACACATAATTTCAGTGAGCAGCAATTGCAGAGTCTTACTTCGGTTGTGATCCGTAATGCAGGTGAAATTGTGAAAACCATCCCGAATCCGGAACCGGGCAAGAAATACACCGCTACTGTGACAGTAAAGAACAACGGCATGAATGAGTTCGAGGCCATAGCAGTCAATGAATCAGGAGAGAGCCAGGTATCTACGGCATCTGCTTTTATCGGTTTTACGGTTCCTAACGCACCTGCTGTCGCATCAATGACAGAAATAGCTCCCGGAAAAGTGACTTTCAACTGGAGCGAAGTGAATAAAGACGCATACGGCAAAAGCCTCAATCCATCGTCTTTGAAATATGCAGTAATGGAACTGGATATGAATCAATACAAATGGGTGACAAGAGCCGAGGGTATCACCGGACTTACACACACCATGCAGCTTATTGCAGAAGATCAGGAACAGGACTTCCTCTCTATGGCAATAGCCGCGGACAATGAATACGGTCGCAGCAAATACCGCGCTATCGATCAGGTAGCTATAGGTAAACCCTATACCCTCCCCTTCTTTGAATCAAATGCCGGCAACAGTCTGAGCAATACCTTCCTGACAAAGAAATACAACGGAGAGGGACTGGTTCGCTGGAGTCAGGGTCACAACTCATCCATAGAGGGCATGGTTCCGTCGGACGGCGACGGCGGATATTTATATATGTCAGGAGAGAATGTCGGAGACAAGTCTGGTCTTATATCAGGAAAGATCAGCCTTGAGAATGCAAAGAATCCTGTCTTCTCTATAGCTTATGTAGGTTTCAAGGATGACAAGAACCGGATAGGTATAAACATCATATGTGACGGTGTCGAGAAAAACCTTAAAGAGTGGGAGACTTCTGCAGAATCCGCCTCTTGGAAAAGGATGGATATTCCGTTGGACGAATATAAAAACAAGACAATACAGTTTGTCCTGTACGGAGAGCTTAAAACAAGTGATAAGGTATTTGCCGACAGAATCGAGATTGTGGATTATCCCGATAAAGATGTCGCCATCACATCTTTCAGCGCTCCACAGAGCATCCGCACAGGAAGATCCGGAGTCATTACAGCTGTTGTCGGCAACCTGGGTCTCAACCCGGCAAGCGGTTATACCGTGACATTCTATAATAATAATAAGGAACTGGCATCATTGACGCCCGAAAATTCAATACCCTTCAAGGGAGGGATGCGTTTCGAACTCGATATCGATGCCACTCCTATGTCCGATGAAGTCATGAATGTATATGCCGAAGTAACATATCAGGGAGACATGGTCTCTGACAACAACCGCTCGGAAGTCAAGAAGATCGATATTATAGCCTCAGATCTTCCGGTTCCGGAGAATCTTGTCGCATCGAAAGGAGGAAACGGAAACTCCGTAAATCTGACATGGAATGCACCAAACGTCTCAAGTCTGGAGAATGTAGAAGTACTGGAAGATTGCGAGGACTATGAATCGTTCAGCATCAGCGGATTCGGTGATTGGACCACAATAGACGCGGATAAATCTGTCAGCAACGCTTTCAATGGAATCACAGTTCCCCACATGGGCAAAGAGAGCTTCGGATTCATGGTGTTCGACACGTCTTCAAGCTCATTCAACACCACATTCAATGGTCACAGCGGAGACAAATACTTTATGGCGTTTACCAATCAGGCAAAGAAGATGGACGACTGGCTGATCTCTCCCGAGCTTAGCAGCGACGCCCAGAATATCTCTTTCTATGCCCGCGGTTATCATCCTGATTATCCGGAGACATTCCAGATCCTGTATTCTACTACAGGTAAAGAGACTTCGGACTTCAAACTTCTTAGACTGTATGAAAGAATCGGCAATCAGTTCGAAGAATATAAAGCGCCTCTCCCGGAAGGAGCAAAATATTTTGCTATCCGCTGCATTTCCGAGAACGGTATGATGTTTATTGTAGACGACATAACCTACACTCCGAATATAGAGAATATCAAGGTTATCGGATACAATATGTACAGAGACGGAGAGTTGATTCAGTCAAATATCAGTGGAACCACACACGTCGACACTGCTGTGAAACCGGGCAAACCCGCCTACAACGTATCTGCCGTATATGCTTATGGAGAATCAAAGGCGTCCAACACTGCAACTATTGAAGTTTCAGATGTCAACTCCATCGAAGCGGAGGGAATATCCGTCAAGACAGAAAACGGCTCGATTGAAATTACAGCACCCTACGGTACCAAGATAACCGTATACAATACCTCAGGCATGATGCTGTTTGACGAATTAAGTTCAGGACATTCTCTGTTTAACGTCGAATCAGGCGTATACGCCGTCAAAGTCGGCACACACGTCTTCAAGGCAGCTGTAAAATAATCCCCTATCCCATATTAATAAGTGTCCGATAAAGCAATGCTTTATCGGACACTGTTATTTTTATCTATCAAAATAATGAGACCTTTATCGTTCTCCTTTAACTATAAGTATCTTTCACAAATTAGCTATAGTATTCAAACCTCTCCAGTCGTTAATGTATCTTTGGTGGCTTTTTGGTGCTTTTCGCCAAGTCTTGTCGGTCACTTAGCCCGCTAAGCTCCCTCCTCGACTTGCGGAAATCCCTCAAAAATCCACTCAAATATACATTAACTAATTTGTGAAAGATACTTATCTGCCATTTCCTGAAATATTTCAATTGCTTCTTTCCTATCCAAACCGGCTTTTACTGCCACCGCAAAAAGATCCTCTTTCGCAGGTTCAATACTATCGTTAATTGCAGTGGTACGGAAGCCGTTTATGCCACCACTTGGTAAAAGGTCGTACGCAGGAGCAAAATGCCAATTTTCATCATAATAGATAAAGGCAAAATTCTTGGCATGATCATCTTTATTATCTATCAGATAATTGAATACCATCAGACGATAAACTTTCCACATTTCAGCTACGCTGTGTGTCAGAGCGGCGCATACTTTGAAGATATGAGTATAGTCTATGCTTGGCAAACGATAGTCAGCTCCGATAAGTCCGGCAACACTCACAACGTGCAATTTACCGTTCGGTGTGCGGTCAAAACGCTCCACACCGAAATACTTGTCTTCAAAAAGCATTGTTTCAGGCATCTCTATTCCACATTTCTTAGCAAGAAGCGAATAATTGTACTCATCAGCGCCTATGCGTTTGGAATCTCTTTTCGCCCTAAACTTTACCATCCATTCCTTACCATTATAACGGGTGAAGATCTTCGGTCTGGCCCCACCGGGGGAACCTCCTCTTTCTTGAAACTCATCTATTCCCTCTCCTGTGTAATCTTCGCTGTCAAGAATCCGCTCGGCGTCCAATGCCAGTTTTTCGAAATCCGCATACTCTTGTTTCGACACGACACTGTTATCAGGACGGAATTCCAATGCGCCACGTCCCGTCGAACCGACTAATGCAAGACGGTCAAGCAATGACAATGTATGTGGATTGATTCCATTCTGCCGCAGATACCTGTCAAGAACCAGGAGCCCCCACCCATCCGGCAGAGAATCGTCAAAAACGCCGAATCCTCCTTCAAACGGACGAGATCTTGCAATGAATACTCCGTTGCGCAAAGGCAACTCAAATGGAGATATCGAAAATCCAGAATTGAGCCACTCTGACGAATACTCAAATGCGCATAAATTTTCTCTATTCAAAGCCAATCGCCCGACCAACCTGCTGTCAAAGAGAACCTCTATCTTCTTTATATTATTCATTTTTTCTTTCCCCTTTTACGCACAACACTCGTTTCATTCAACACATCATCCAATGACTGATATTGCTTCTGCGCGAAAAGAAGATCAAAATCAGACAAAGCATTCAACGCAAAACCTATTTGAAGCAATCCTCTTAACGAAATTTCTCCCGTCTGCTCAAACCTGCGGTAAGTAGCGAATTTGACTCCTGCTCTCGCCGCCAATCCTTCCTGAGTCAAGTCCAATTCAAGTCTCCGAGCCTTGATTCTTGCCGCAATCTGCAAAGCGATATCACGGGGATTTGAAATATCAACAGCCAATATATTATTCATATGCTATATATTTATCATGCAATAAATATTATATTATTCAATGCAAATGTACTATTTTTTCTCGAATAATCCGATTATGGTCCAACAAATCCAAAGGAAAGAGAGTTTGTTTCCCAAACAGCTCCCGTGCACAGCTCCTGATTTCTTGGCGACTTGAGGACAAGTCGCCTTCCCAAAGGCTACTACTCGTATAAACATTACAGCACCTTTGTCTCCGAACAAAGATGCTGTAATGTTTGTATAATTTTCTTACGATGTGTTATTATTTCACATAGATTTTAGAAACTTTCGGACCTTTACGGACTATATATATATCCCCGGACTGAGATGCTCTGGCGAAACCTTATATCCGTTCATATTATAATACTCCGCTGTTCCATTTACATCCGACTTGATATTGTCTACACCGGATCCTTCAAGAGCCTCTATCTTTCTGAATTTTTTCCAACCGTCAACAGTGCGGTATTTCTCTATTGCATCCGCCGGCACAAAAAGTGTTGCCTTTAGGCAAAAATCATCAAATGGACTCACATTCTGAATTACCTTGCATTTTGGAGGCACACTGCTTAAAGACTTTAGCGTCACAATATTTCTACACGACATAAATGTATTGACACCTATAGACTTGACCGTGGAGGGAATGACCATCTCTCTCAAGGAGGCACACCTGTAGAACATATTGTCTCCCATTGTTTCAAGACCCTCGGAAAGATAAATGTCTGCAAGATTCTCACAACCGGAAAACGCGGAACCGATACTTCTGACACTTGACGGAATCTTGGCTTCTGTAAGTTTGACCGCATCTCCAAAAGCCTGGTCACCTATTGTGTTAAGTCCTGAGTCCGGGAAACTGATTTTAGTCAAAGACTTCAATCCATAGAATGCCCGCCCGATAGATGTCACACCATCAGGAATTACCAGTTCCCCATCAAACGCAGTATTATTGAAATAAACCTTACCCCAGTTTTCTTCATCCATAAAGAAAACATTGTAAATAGGATTGGCATTGCCATTGGCAAACTCAACGGCACACCAGGAAGAGAGATCCTCTATATATAGATTCTTGAGATTGGACACGTTACAGAATGCATCTGTCCCGACATATTTCAATGAAGCGGGGAGATACACTGTCAAAAGAGACTTGTTGCCACTGAAAGCCTCATTTTGAATGGAAGTGACAGTATAATCGACATTTTGAACAGAAATTTTTGAGGGGATATCGAGTTCACTGAGTCCGTCAAGACAACCCTTCACTTCCGCTGTTTTTGTTTCATCATCAAGCCTATAGATAATCTTATTCAGAATTGTATTTTCAGGATCTATTCTTGCAGTATAAATATTATAATCGACGGTAATTTCAAAATTCAGCATAACAATTCCCCCATATATCGGCTTCCCGTCGGAATCATAATTATATACATAAACATAACCTGCATATGAATCAGCTTTCAATATTGTTTCATTTTCCGATGCAGAGACCGTAAAATTCAATTGTCCGAAATTATAATTGGAATCAATACTTTTGAGATAACACGGAGTATCTTGACTAGGCAACAACTCAACCGGTGATTCTTCACTTATGAACGCAGTATTGTTTTTTTCATTGAAATGAATCGGGACACTATAGCATACATGTCCTGCTGACATGGCACTCAGACCTATAAAATTTATCTCATTTTCAGATGTCTTGGACACAATCAACGGCACATTGAATTCTTCCGAACCAACCATAAAGGTCGCTTTACCCGTTGACTCCACAGAATATACGTTTCTTGGCATCATATATATTCCCATAGTCGTACCGTCATAGGGAACAGCACCGACAATTCCGTAATTGAACGAAATTCTATTTCCCTCGACAGTCCCGATAATCGGGACTGTACTGATTCCAAATCTATCCGGATCAACCAGTGCATAAAGTGTCACATCTCCATATGTGGAATTTTTACCGATAACCATACCGGTAGGGATTATAATCTTACCTGATTCGGCATCATATTTTGCCTTGACATCAAATGCGCCTATCACTAAATCTTCAAGAATAATTGAATCATTGGCAGCCTCCTTTATCCTTAAATCACAATTACGCTTCTGCTCGCCATAATCATAAAAAGTAACATACGATTTGCCGGTTATGGATGCAGGCGCATTCTCTGTCCGAGACGTTGTTTTATCAGGAACCTGTTCGGCAGAAGGCTGTTGAAACCTGAGTTTACAAGGAGTAACGGACTTCTCTCTATTAAACTCCTTAATAATAACCGGATTTCCGGCTATAGCTGTAAGCCAGAATAACAAGAAAACTGCAATCAGATAAATTTTACGCATATACAAGTACAAGGTTTAAAATTAATTAGCAAATATACGAAGAATATTCGACGAAACATATCACTTTTACCGAGGACGCTGTTATTCGGCGGTTGGGAGGGCGACTTGTCCTCAAGTCGCCAAAACATTACATAATGACTTTGAGTTTTGCGGGAGCTTGAGGACAAACTCCCCTCCCAACGTCTGAAGTGCACCCCAAAAGTTTTGTGTCCAACTTTTGGGGTCATCTCTGTTTCTTTGCCGGAATTATGCCTCGGTATGGCAAGCCCTTTTCCGTAATACCCTCGATTAATGTATCGGAATTTTCGAGAGGTGTGAAGTCTTCAAGACCTGCAACCTTCGGATACCAATATGATGTTATGGTTGTTTCGTCAACCGGATCATACTCGAAATGGGGTTTATAAGCTTCCGCCGCCTTCTGATATCCAAGAGGAGTCACACGTCTTATAAACAGTTCATTATCCCAAGAAGTGAGCTTTGAACCATCTTTTGTTGTAAGTACAAGTGCACCGGCGACCTGAGCCGCAGAGGAGCTTATAACCATGGCTACGGAACTACGGTAATACTGAATGCTCTTCATTATGTGAATAGGATAATTATCACAAAACTCCTGAAATGTATTGTAATACCCTCCTGCGTAACTTCTGTCAGGTGTCGGCATTCCTCCTTCCAGCCTTGAGTCCGAACCGCCCGACAGGGTAATCGGATCATTGCTTGGTGTCCATCTTACACCATCAACCCATAATTCTACAATTCCACCTCCTCGCATTGCGCCTCTCGAACCCATGTGTACCAGATTCCCGTTCATGATTGTCAGCCCGGGTATCTTGCGTATTACCTCCTCGTAGCTTGTGATATTGTTCTCTTTTATATCTTCCTCTGTGACGGTTCTTACACCGAGAGCCTTAAGCATCTCCTCTCTCAGCTCTTCGTCCGATTTATGAGCTGTCACCTCCAGTTCCTCAAGCCATATTGCACCATTATCAAAAATCTCAGGTTCGTATAAATCAGTATTATTAAAATCCTCCGGAAGATTTTGATATGATATGGAAGCATCCGGATCTATCTCGTAGTTATGTTCGCGATTGCCATTCTTGTTGAAGACCTGCAAAATAAAGAGGGTTCCGTCAGGCCAGTCCACCCCGTTGATGGCAAACTTTCCCGAAGCATCAGTCTGAGCCACCCCTACATAGTTGATTCCCGGTGCAAGTGCGTTTACAACCGCTCCTTCAAGAGGCTTCTTTTTCCATCTTGAAAAGACAGTACCGGTAATCTCTCCGCCTATCTCCATCGGTTCTTCGGGCACATCAAATTTTCCTTTAAGGGCATTCCGAATGTCATAACGCTTCCAACCTTGAGTGAGCATCATATAATCCAGATGCCTGTCTGTAATACTGTCAGGGACATTAAAATAGTATTCCGGATCCTCGATATGTCCCTTGATGTCACTTTGAAGCATCAGTTCGGAAACGATAGATTGTCTCGGCACTGAATCGGTAGCCAGCAATCGCGAAGTTACAGTAAAGTCTCCCTTCGGGACATCGGTGACATTGTCTGTGTGTATATATCCCTTGCGGTTAAAGATCAATCGACTGCTTATGATTTTATTCTTGGAATTTATAAGATAGAATTGAGTAAGTCCGGAACCTATATTCTCTCTTGCAATCTTTAATTGAGGACTGTCAAGTTTGCGGGCAAACGTAACAATTCCACAATTGTCCGCCAACAGGAGATCTCCGGGTTTAAAAGCCCCATTGATCTTGATGGATAAAGAATCGGGACTTTCAGTATCAATGGTCAAGACGGTAGCTTTGGGATTCGGTTCGGGAAGATAGAAAGAGCTGTCACCGACTATTGCGATATATTTTTCTTCAGTTTGGGGTATTATCGAGAAAGTGCCCATCCCCTTATGTGAACTGGTAAATTCGCAAATTTTATTGTTCTTCGAATCGAGGATAACACCCTGGATCTTTTTTGAAAGGCCATTACTTCCGAGAGCCTTGAACGCTATTCTATTCATCGCTCCCGGAATCATATATCCTCCTTCCGGATGAAAAGTAATAGTAAAAGATGATGTGTCTTTGGGAATTCTTACAAACTTCTTGTAAAGATCATAACTGACCACCACATAATCATTGTTAAGATTCTTTGAGTCTAATGAAAAATTGAAGTTTGATCGTCTGTGCACCCCCTCACGCAGTACTCCCTCTTTTGAATTTAAACTGATGCTCTTGGCAGAAACCGGTTTATCTCCAAACCGTTCAGATAAAGAAGTGTTTAGTACATTCCCTTCAAAAGAAGTATTCAGTTGATATTTCCCGGCAAGTCGGCTCATGATGGGCAACGATTTACGGAAAACATATTCGTCACCTTGATTTTTCATAAACAAGGTGTATGCACCCAGAGTATAAGTGCCTTCAGCCAAATCTTCAGACAGCGGAATTATTCCGGCAAATATACTGTCCTCATTCTCTTTGATTTTTACTTTGTTTACCGTTTTGCCGAATGGGTCTTTAACTTCCACATGTACATATTTACTGCCACCCCGTTTCTGCAATAATTTCAAGGCATCAACCAAAAACGCTCTGAATCGGATTGTATCCCCAGCTACGTATACATTTTTATCGGTAGATACATATACTTTCTCCTGAGGGTAAAACAATACCTGATATTCAAGCAAATGCGCTATTGAATCCACATCAATGGCAAATGCTCTATTGCTGAATAGGGTACTGATTATGCAGAGGAAAATAAATATAATTTTTCTACGCATGTAAAAAAACTCGAACGAAATTCAAATATAAAGCTAAAATAATATATTTGCTCCTAAAGAACAATAAAATTAACAAAAAAACATCAAACAGAAAGATAATTTAAATTATATTGCACACATATCCGCGTCACATTGATTCTAAATCTGATTTTACACGGAGTCCAAGAGCCTGTTCAAATTTGATATTGAACAGACACTTGGAAACTGGCATTTTTATGTCCAACTTTGGGAGTGCACTTCACACTTGGGAGGGGAGTTTGTCCTCAAGCTCCCAACACGATCAAATACTATTCTATTATGTTTTGGCGACTTGAGGACAAGTCGCCATCCCCAACCGCCGGGTTACGGCATCGTCGGCAAAAGTAATCCGTAACTAAGATCAATATCTCAATTGCATTCTATATATAGAAACTATATAAGATAAAGAGACTCTTAAGGGGGAAGTGTAGTGTGTTTATGAATTCGTTGAACTTACACTTATTCGTTTGGAACTTCGCAATCCCAATCTTCACTAATTGGTTCGGCACACATCCATGTTTCTTCACATGCATTAATAGACGCGCAACAATCACTCATATCACAATTAATATTACCTGTTGCACAGTTTTTTTCAGTTTCGAAACATACATCAATAGAGGGACGATCCATACACAGCTGCGTATTATTACAATCTTTTCTATCACTGAGAGGACAGCATATAGGTCCCAATGACCGAGAACCAGCACAATCCACAGACTCACATTGATCAGATTCGCACACTAATTGACTTTTGTTACACTTATCTTCTTCAATTGTTGTACAGCCATTAAAAGTAGGATCTGTTGTTGTTGTATCACATGCCTCAGGGAGTGGCTTTTCAGGAAAACACGTGTTTCTTGTAGCATCACCTTGAGGATTTATACTACCATTTACTAATTCTTCTCTCAACTGAAGGTCTTCCGGTTTAATTTTCTTTTTCATAATCTTTTATTTTTAGAGTTAACTTAAAGTGTTTTTTTATAAGCCATTGATTGGTATGTCTTCTTCAATAATAAGTAAACTATACATTCATAAAGTCGTTGGTTAGACGAAAACATTCTGTTGCAATGCATATGAATCAGTGAGGGAATAATACTATTCTTAATTCCCGGTCTTTTTCGTTTTAAAAATTCTATCGAATCTGACATTTGATATCCACCATTAACTATAGCATCCTGAATTTCTTTCTTATTATTTCTATATAGAGAATTGATTTCCGCGATTTGCTCGTTATTAAGCCCAAATTCCTTTATATATAATATAGAAGCCGAATCTGCAGCCTTATAACAATCAGAATAAGATGGATAAAATATCGAATAAAGTTGCGAAATCCACCCAATGCAGGTTATTATTATTTTCCAATCATCCGGTTTTTCTTTGAGATCTTTCAAAACAGATTCACTGTCATGATAGAAGAATTGTTCACAATCTTCAATCGTATCTTCCCCGTATCTTTCAATCTCTCGCTGATATGTATCAATTTGTATTTTACCAATTACATGAGTCTGTATTTCACTATCTAACGATTGCCACATCTTGACCATGGCTTCACCGATATTGTCAACCGATTTAAGTTTCATTCTTAATCTGATATGGAAATCAGGATCAGAGTATCTTATGAAGAACCATTGCGAGATCAATTTAGAATCCAATAAATTCTGTATATATGGACGTATCGATTCAATTAATACTCTATTGGCGGTCATCGGAGAAATATAAATTTTAAAATAAATCCATTCTTCCCCGGGGTAAATATTGCGTTTCATATCAAATATCGGGCACAAAAGGTTGTACAATTTCTATTACGCTATTATAGTGTTTAAGATCTGATGCTTGCGGAAGAAACTCTTCAAGGATGACATTTGTTGCACTGTTAATTAGTTTTCCAAAAATGTGAATACTTCTTTCAGTTTCAAGATCTATTACAAACGTGTTGTCCCCTTGTGCATACATAAGAAATCTTGGCATGTTTTTTCCGGAGCAATAATCGACAAATTTCTCTTTACTGAATTTCTTTTTTTCAAACAAGTCATCTTTTGTGATAAGCCAGCATTCAGGACTTATTATGACATTCTTATATAAGATTCTTGGAGTATGATTAAACAGTTTAAGCAGCCCCTGAAATGATGGCTTCAATACCCGATTGCTATATTGATAATATATGTCTCCTAAGAATTTATATAATTCGGAAGAATTATAATTATAATTGAATGCAGATGAAAAACAGGGCAGTACTTCTTTATCCAGTTTCTTTGAGTACAAATGAATTTTTCCATTAGATATTCTAATGTACAAATCCCGGATATCGACTATGGTGTGAGACTCTGCCGAATTCAGAGATGCGAAAGGAATAATTGCCGATCTCAACAATGGACGTGACTGGACATTCTCCGAGTGAGGGGATGTGAGATGGGAAATCTCCGCTAAAATGCAATCCGGATTATTTCTTTGCTCTATATCTGCGATCTCTTTTACCATACCATCTATTTCATTGTTGCCATGAGCGAATCTCGTAAGCAGAGATGTTCCGGATGTTCCGGAGAAATTAAGGTTTGAAATAATCGGTCCATAATCATTATATCCGACAATCTTAAACATTGCGGTATATGATAACGGCGTATCTATTGCATTATCATTAATGTATGGTTTTATATCTTTATATGTCAGTTGAATATTTCCAATATTTAAATTGCCTGTTTCATTTATCTTTTTAAGAACGACCTGTTCCAAGATGGAAAGACCGATATTCATTGACTGCGGTTTTCTATCCTGTTTATGATGTTTTATTAAAATCGATTTGATTATATTGGAGGCAACTCCCATATTGCTTTGATATCCAATCCCCGAAACAGGGTTTAAAGCTTCCAATACAGAGACTGATTCCTGCTCATATCTTCCTTGGTATCTTTTAATGAATGAACCCAATGAATTTTGAATGGGAATGGAGAATGATTTATATATTGTAAATATTTCCTGTAAGTTTGCGCTCACAGACGACGGTAAAACTGCATTCTCTTTTAGATATGAATCTACTTGAATAAATTGTTTCTCCTTATATTTAATTCCATGCTTTTGCAGAACCTCTTCTATAGTATTAATCTGTTGTAATTTTTCTTGTAAAGGTATCTTTTTGCATAGTCGATCCATATTGTCACGTAATAACTCTACCGTATCGATATTCTTTTCATTGATTACGGACTCCAGCCGCTTTAAATTGTCACTACCGACTGTTTCCGGAAATAAATTATTTATTAAGACACCTTTTTTACACAAGTTATTGATATAATTATTTATTTCAACTTTTCCTATCTCAAACTCATCTGAGATTCTATTTTTCAAGTCATCAAGAGTTATTACCTCGGCAGTATTTGACACACAGAATTGCAAAAGTTCAGTAACCGGAATTTTAATTAATTCCATATTGCTATTATTAACCCTCGCCCACAAATAATAATAATTTCCAACTCTCAGGATTGTCTCATTCAGTTTTAATCTAATATTCGACAATTTATCGAATTCTTCATTGAAAATATGGTTTGCAACATTATAAATCAGTTGACCATCATATTTATATGATTTTATAATATCAGTTCCATCAGGGATAAGTATACTTTCTCCATATTCACCCACTCCACACATCGCAAATATCCCGAATGGAGTTGATCGGTATCTTAACCGAGATAAATATTTATATATAGTGTCCAACGTCCGACTCTGTAATTTCTCTTTATCTTTAGCATTTACATTCTTAACCAATTCTTTATATAATTCAGGGGACGCATAATATATTGCTTCCAAGAAATACTTATTGTCAAGCATTTCAATTAAAATTTCATCAGATAATCCCCCGCAATCGTAATTAAAAGCCGGTCTACGTAGTATGTATCTGGGATATGGTTTAAAATTCATGATCTTAAGACTTACTTAACAATAAAATATTATTCAATAATTCATCTTCATTCAGAAGCGCTAAAACGACTCCTGCATCCCCCTCTAAAATATTATTTGAATTATATCTGGATGATTTAGGAGAATAGAAATAATCGAATCTTCTTATGTCATGATATGGCTTAGCCATTTTGCCTGTAACTGCTGTCCAATAATCAGATGCGTCTTTGAAGATATTATCTTTATAATATTCAAAACAGTTATTAAAGAATACGATCAATCCGGATGCACCATGACACATACATGCATCATAAATGAAATTATGTTGAAGATTTCTTCTATTTATCGCAGCATATTTTGCTATTTCATATGCTAATTGAGCATATTCCCGATCGCCTGTAATTTGTGAAATGGATCTCAATGCAATGCTGGTACCGATATCTCCGTAACACCATCCTAATCTGGATTTAAATCCGGAAGGCAACATCGGGGTATAACATCCATATAATTCAGGAGATATTAAATTTGATTTCAAATAAATTCCAATATCTCTCAATAATGAAAGCCCCATTTCTTTAATATCCTCGGAATGTATCTGATGAATTGACCGTGTCAAAAACACTGCTACAGCCGATATTCCATGCGATAGAGATAAGTTTTCCGACAATTCCCTGTTCCTGTTGGGAAATTCCCAGTATACTCCACCATTTTTATGTCTCTTTACATTGTAATATAAGAACTTTATCATCTCCTTTATCTCGGCAATGTTGTTTTCATCATTCCTGTATAAAAGGAAATACATTGCTATCCCTATCGCTCCATGAAGAAAATCCAAGTTCCCGTGTTTATAAGCATTTAATACTTTTATGAGATACTTTTGATATTTAATTGCAGAACTGTAGGCTCCATCTATAAATCCATCTTTCTCCAATTGACAAAGACCAATGCAGAATCCGGCAATACCATCACAATATGTCGGTAATAATTTATTAACACTCAATCCTTTTATAACCTTAGCCAGTAAATCATCTGCATGTTTCTGATCGCACAGACCATGTTTTGATGCATAATAGAGACATATTACACTTCCAAAATCACCACCCAATAGAGAATAATCAAGAACAGGTTTCAATTCAAGTTCCTTGATTATGTTGGATACAATAGGTTCAATCAGTTGCAATTGATGATTTGTGAGTGTTTTCATGTTTATATTTTTAACAATTATTTAACTTTCGAGGTGAGATCTATTTAACATATTAACAATTTAATACCAGTTTTGCTCACCTTGATTTAGAAAAACAATACAGATCTTCCATATTTACAACATTTATGAATATTTTTGATTAATTGTATCTCATTTATGTAGCAATTTTATTATTTTAGCTTAATATTTGAATTTCACATTAGATCTTTTACATGCACAGAAAGATTATATTTATTTTCATATGTTTACCCTTTGCCCTAAATAGCATTTGCAGCTATGCTTCAGAGCCGGATTCTTTAGTGCGAATGCTTGAATATCAGACCTTGATATATCCGCAGGAAAAGGTGTATGTAACTACAGACAGAGATATCTATCACGCGGGAGATACAATCCGGTTCAGGGCGTTTCTGGTTGACGCTTTGAAACTTACTCAGAAACAAGATGGAAGCAAGTATGTATATGTGACAATTACCAATCCATTCGGAGAGAATATAAAAAAGGTCAAAATAAAACAGGATTCCGGAATGTTTGCCGGTATAATTCCTCTTCCGGAAAATATGGCTGAAGGCACTTATACTCTTGGCGCATATACCCTGTTTATGAAAAACCAAGGTGAAGATTATATTTTCCGGAAACCATTGCCTGTCAAGAGCCGACTTGCCAGGAAATACAAGATGGAAACGTCATTTGACGGTAACTTACTCTGTACATCTTTAAAGGAACGTTATGGAGAAAAGCCGGTTAAGGTCATGAGTATTTCCTTAAATTCTAAAGAAGGAGTAATTCGGGAAGGAATCGTCAAACGATCAAGTTTCAATTTTTCATTAGACAAAAAAAATCTTGATAATGGTTATATGATGGTCAGTTATGATCTTTACAAGAAGTTTGTAAAGATTCCTAAAGACACTTCATCTTTCTCAGTAACTTTTCATCCGGAAGGCGGTTATATGGTTCCAGAAGTAGAAAACAAAGTCGCATTTAAGGCTATTGGCAGCAATGGCCTTGCCAAAGAGGTCAATGGAGTTATCCTAGATTCGAAGAACAACAAAATTTGCGAATTTGCCAGTTCACATAAAGGGATGGGAGCATTCTCCTTAACACCCGATAAGGAGGAGAAGTACATTGCGGTTGTCGGTGACAGCACCTTCAATCTTCCCGAACCGAATCCCAAAGCTACCGTCTTGACCATTGATACTGAAAGTCCCGATTCTTTATCCATCAAGATCAATGGAGCTTTTAAACCCGGAGATCTCCTGTTGGCTGACAACTGCGGAATTGTTACATTTGCTCGCAAACTTGACAGTCCTCAATTAAAGATTGCGCGAGAAAGCATCGGTTCCGGACTGACTCAGCTTTATCTTATTGACCCCAATGACAATATCTTAAGCAGCAGGTTGATATTTAACAGAAAGGGGTATGTCTATGCCGATTCTGTGACAACTATGCCTTATGGCGATTATGCCGTTACTTCTCGAATAAACGTTGCAGACTCAATTGGTTCTCAGTCAATAGTCTCCGCATTCATGTTGCAAGGTGACCTCAAAGGATATATCGAGGATCCTGACTACTATTTTTCCTCTGCCGACGTAACCCGCGACCGTCATCTTGACAACCTTATGCTGACACAAGGATGGAAACGCTACGATATCCAGAATGCACTCAAGGGAAAGTTCACCGAACCGGAAGAGCCGATGGAGATAGGAGGAGAAATAACAGGGACGGTAAATTCAAGGTGGAAAGGGAAGCCTCTCGAGGGGGCAATTGTAAATGCCATTGCTCCCGAAATTAATTTTGCCGGGGTAGCTGTAACTGATTCTTTAGGCAGGTATGCCTTGAACGGTATCGACTGGCCCGACGAAACATTCTTTGCGATTCAGGCTTTTAACAAAAACGGCAATCGAGAGCATAATTTCAGTATAGATAAAGATATTTTAATTCCCATAACTAATTTACCTGAGGATTACGAAATCAATACTTTTGATCCCAAGACATTTGACAACGGTGCCGTATGGCTTCAGGAGCTGGAAGTGACAGCTAAACGCTCAGATGAGGAGTTATATCAGGAGATGCTAAAAGCTCTTGGTGTCCGTACTGTCACAGAGGAAGATATCAAAGAGAAAAACATCACAAGCTACGAGGAGGCACTACGCAATATCCCGGGACTTTTGATCATGAACGGAAATCTGGTACACATGGGAGCAAGAGGTGCATTACGCGGAGGAGGAATGGTAGAGTTATGGGTGGACGGCACAAGGTGGACGTCAAGTAATGCCCCGATTACCCTGTCGGGAGGTTCTGATTCAAGGCTGGAAGGAGGTATGGCGACACCGGACAGAAGTTACGCAGGAGGATACTTCGGTACATTCCAGGAGTTTTGTGATAATTATCCTATTCACATAATGAAATCCATTCAATATTACCGTAGTTCCATAGCAATGGTGATAAGTGGAACTGCGGCTCAAGGCGCAGGTGCTCTTGTCTGCACAACTAAAGATGGTTCAAGCATTACTTCCTGGGATCATGATCTTTTTATAAGACGCATTACTCCTCTTGGATATCAGAAGGCGGCGGAAGCTTATAAACCACATTTCGAGTATGATCCGGTTGATGAATCGACCACTGTATCGTACTGGTATCCGAAGGTTACAGGTCTGGATGACTTCACACCTCTCGAAAACTCGGATACCTTAATCGAGGGTATAACGGAGAAGGGCTTGCCATACCGAGGCATAATCCCAGCTAAAAAGAAAGATTAACCACCTGTTGCGACTTGAGACAAGTCGCATTCCCAAAGACTACTGTTCATACAGATAATCCGACACTTTTGTCCTCGGGTCAAAGTGCCGGATTATCTGTATGAATCTCTTACGGAATTTTATTTTCAGAGTTCGCGCTTTGGCTTGATATCAAGTTTCACCGGCTTTATCATATTCTCCGGAGAAAGGATTTTGTCAAGATCTTTCTTGTCAAGGATATCATGTTCAAGAACCAGATCATAAACGCTCTTGCCTGTCTCCATAGCCTCTTTGGCTATCTTTGTGGAATTCTTATATCCTATTACCGGATTAAGAGCGGTAACCACTCCTATGCTGTTGCGTACATATTGTTCGCAACGCTCCTTATTGGCTGTTATGCCCTCGATACATTTCGTACGCAGTGTCTCAAAACCGTTGATAAGGATATCCACCGACTCGAAATCACATTGTGCCGTAATAGGCTCCATTGCATTAAGTTCCATCTGCGAAGCCTCCGATGCGAGAGTAACGCACAATTCATTACCTATAACCTTATAGCATATCTGTGTCATGACCTCCGGAATGACAGGATTGACTTTACCGGGCATTATAGAACTTCCGGGCTGGCGGGCAGGAAGATTGATCTCTCCGAATCCGCATCTTGGACCGCTTGCCAGCAACCGCAGATCGTTACAGATCTTCACTACCTTGGTTGCCACACGTTTCATAGCCGAGGCATAACCTACCATTGATGATGTGTCGGACGTAGCCCCTACCAGGTCATCAGCCAGTTTTATATTCCATCCTGTAATCTTCCTTAAAGCCTTCACGCACTTCTCTGCATACCCCGGCTCGGCACAAATACCGGTGCCGATGGCTGTGGCTCCCATGTTGACTGTGAGGAAATCCTCCGCCGCTTCATCAAGATGCCTGATCTCATCCTCCAATATCGAGGCAAACCCATTGAATGTCTGACCTAAAGTCATCGGCACCGCATCCTCAAGCTGAGTCCTGCCCATCTTCAGAATATCCTTGAACTCATGTGCCTTCTTTTTAAAGGCTTCAATCAGCACCTTATAATGCTTAATCAGACGCATATGCGACAGATACATACCTATATGTATCGCAGTAGGATACGCATCGTTGGTAGATTGCGAACAGTTTACGACATCATGCGGAGAACAATATTTGTATTCCCCTCTTTTATGCCCCATAATTTCAAGAGCACGGTTCGCTATCACCTCATTGGCATTCATATTGACAGAAGTGCCTGCCCCACCCTGAATCATATCTACCGGAAACTGATCATGATGCTTGCCGTCAAGAATTTCCTCACATGCCTGTTTGATTGCATTGAACTGTTCACCGGTAATAAGATTCATCTCCCGGTTTGCCGTTGCTGCACCAAGCTTGGTAATTGCAAGTCCGTATATGAATGCGGGATAATCGCAAAGATGAAATTTACTTATCTCGAAGTTCTCGATTCCCCTCAATGTCTGAACGCCATAAAGCGCTTCTTCCGGCACATTTACCTCTCCCAGAAGATCCGATTCCCTGCGGAACCCTTTATCTGTAGTATCCATTGTATTATTTAAAGTTTTAGAAGCAGTTAAATACTTTTTATAATTTGAACAATAAATAATACAAATAGTTTCTTAGAACAATAAGATTATTCCGGTCGAGAAGGAGTTGAAGCTTAGTCCGGAACGTGAACGGAGCACTTTCATCGGAGCATAGCGTGCATAGACGCCTATCCCTTCCCATGTGCAGGCGGCAAGAAGATCCACAGTAACCGGTGTCTGATGAATCTTGCCGGTTGTTATCTTATATTTGCTTCCTCCATACTCATATTGGGTCTTTATATTTCCTCCTGTATTGAAATTAAGAACCGGACCTGCCGTCAACCCGAATTTGCGTCCTTTGCCGAATTTGAAATTATAAAGCATCGGAACCTGCAGACCGAATACAAGTATCCTTGATTTCCCCTTTGTCACACCCTCCTCGAACGACCTGAACCCAATAGAACCATCATCCTCTTTATAAAAATAACGGCTATTCTTCATCGTATAATTACGCCAGTCAAGACCGATTCCGGCAGAGATTGAATGAGGACCGCAATCCCAGGATACTCCCAAAACCATAAGCCATGACCATTCCATGCTTCTACCCATCGAAGTATTCATATCCGGCGCTGAATCTGTCGGTGTCAGCCAACCGAGACCAAGTCCCGTAGAAATCAGATTCCACTGACTTTTGCCTTGATTTGAAAGATTTATGCCGAATTCACGATACTTCTGTCCTGTATAGGATTTTACTTCTCTGTTTTCATGGTCGGGGATATCGAAATATAGAGTATTTGCGTCAGACGATTCATTTTCAAATTCTATCATTATCTTTCTGCCGGCAATTTCCACAATCTTTATATCCTTGATATGCTTGAACTCCGTTACATTGGTCTCGGAATTGACTACCGGATTCGAAGATGTCGTAGTGTAATAGAAATTCTCTCCTTTACCATCAATATTCCTGACCGTCAATGCGATACCGGAATTGTCGGTGCGCACACGAAGTTCACCCGCAGTTGATGCTGTCATTATAGTATCGTTGGTCTCAGTCTGTGCATTAAGTGAAAGTGCGGTAAATAAAATTGAAAGCAATGTGAATATTTTACGTATCATAAGTTAGTAATAAAAATTAAACGATATATGTAAGTGAAATAATCTTGAACCATAAAATTTGTTCTTTATTGCGTATTCCGCCTTGTCGGTCAGTCGCATACATTAGTATGCTCCATCCCTCCGCGGCAAAATCCGTCATAAACAACGGCGTTTTATATGTTCATTAATTTTTATCACTTACTTAGTTATATAAATTTGCAATTGTTGGGGTTAATCAGTTATAGAATCCAATCACTTGGCTTTCTGAGCCATATTCTTTATCAGCTCAGTCACATCCCGCTCCCCGGCTCTTCCTTCGAGATACACAAGCAGCACATCAGATCCTTTGTTTGCAGCCGAATTAAGATAATAGATATATCGGTTGATTCTATTATTTTCGATGACAACCGGCTTCAGCATATAAAAAGCAAAATATAACTTGCCGTTCTTATACCTTACATTCTTTGCCGCAGCAGATGATCCGTCTGACAGCACCATTCGTTCCACTTCCGACGCATATGTTGCCGACGGACCTTTGAAAGAGGCAAAAACATTCAGTTTATGGGAGCTCAGGAATTTATTGGGCGCAGTCATATATGTGGCTGTCACCTTCGTATCAGATGAATATCCACCATTGATAAACTTATCTATCGCCAATCCCGACTGCGCCGAAACCGTTCCGGCACCGCCGATCATCAGCAATATGATTATAAGTAACCGAGTCATAGTCGTATCCGTTTATAGTTTCTCATTATCTTCTTCCGGAGTGATCTCTATATCAGGAAGCAGTTCTCGCATCTCATCGAGCATATCGTTCCGTGCCTCAGCGACACCGGATTCCAGATCGGCGACATTCTGCTCCATAATCTCCATCACCTGTGCTTCATCCGTCACACACTTCCCGTTGACATATGCCACACACTCCGGTCTGACTTCAGATTTATTACCGAAACGTATTGTCAGACCGATTCCCATTGCTATAATCAATGCGGCGGCAATGCCGCTGGCAATCCGCAAAACATTATTACCCTTCGGTTTGCGTGGCATCAGCTTATATGAGGAATCAGACATACGCATTCCCCTGAAACCCATCACCGCCTTTGCTTCCCTGACCTCCGGCAAATCAAGTGATGTTACAGAAAGCCTCTGACGTAACCTGTATTCCTCCTCATCTGTCAGCTGACATTCAAAATATTTTTCGATATCTCTCAGCAGACCATTATCTTCAATCCTTCTATTATTCATATCTTTTGCGATAAACCTCCCGTATTGTTTTTCTTGCACGACTCAGAATAGCCCTTACATTTTCCTGACTCAATCCCAAAGACCGGGCAATTTCCGGATATGTGATATTCTCCACATCATGCATCATGAAAACCTGATATTGCCTGTCATTAAGTACTTTGCGACTTAAGTAAAGGACTGCTGAATAAATTTCATCCGTCTCACAGTCAGCATCGGATTCGGAATCTGAAGTCATATCCGCCAGACATTCATCCGACACAGAGTGTCGTGCATTCCTGTGACGCAACACATCAATGGCAGAATTTCTTACAGATGTATAGCTCAGTTTCGCGACATCAATTTCCCGTTCAATCCCTTTGTGACCCATCCACAGTTTGCAGAATGCATCCTGCAACACATCATCCGCCTCCTCCCGACTACCCGTCATTCCGATAGCAATGCCACGCAGATGACCACGCAACCTCATGAATGTAGATATCAATACGGATTCTGACACTTTCCCAGGACTTTAGAATTTACTACATTAGTATCCACTAATGCTTTATTTAGATAACGAAGCAAGGGGAAGATTGTGACAAGGATATGTTACAATTATGTTATAAAACATAATAATTCTAAAAACATTTTAATAATTTATCAAGTTATATTTTTAACCAATTCAACCAATTCATAGAAATTTCACTGTATGATTATACAATTGCTTTTTGTATTGACTGCCATTATAATCGGAGCAAGGCTTGGCGGTATCGGATTAGGAGTAATGGGTGGTGTAGGCATGGCAATCCTTGTATTTGTATTCGGACTTGAACCGACCTCCCCTCCTATCGATGTAATGCTGATGATTGCATCTGTCATATCCGCAGCTGCCGCCATGCAGGCTGCCGGAGGCCTCGATTATCTCGTACGCCTCGCTGAGAAAATGTTGCGTAAGAATCCCTCTCAGGTAACCATTCTCAGTCCGCTCGTCACCTATCTGTTTACATTCATCGCCGGCACGGGACACGTAGCCTACTCCGTATTGCCGGTAATAGCCGAAGTTGCGCGTGAAACAAAAATACGTCCCGAACGACCGTTGGGAATTGCCGTCATCGCCTCGCAACAGGCAATTACGGCAAGTCCGATTTCCGCCGCAACCGTGGCTCTTCTCGGTCTTCTGACGGGATTTGATATAACATTGTTCGATATTCTGAAAATTACAATCCCGGCAACATTGGCAGGCGTGCTCGTCGGAGCATTCCTCTCAAAAAAAGTAGGCAAGGAACTGATGGAGGATCCGGAATACCTGAGACGTGTGGAGAAAGGAATGATAAAAGAGAATAAACTCGAATTCAATAAGATCAGAAATACAAAATATGCCCTCACATCTGTAATTCTTTTTCTCGTCGCCACCGTGGCGATAGTGTTGTTCGGTTCAATTCCCGCATTACGTCCGAGTTTCAACGGTTCACAGATGCAGATGCCCGCAATCATTGAAATTTTGATGCTGTCCGCATGTGCCTTGATACTTATTGTCACAAAAACAAACGGTATCGCTCCGACACAAGGCAGTGTGTTCATTGCCGGAATGCAGGCTGTGATCGCAATCTTCGGTATCGCATGGATGGGCGATACTTTTATCAACGGAAATATCACTGTTCTTACAGAATCTATAAAAGGGATGGTAACTGAAATGCCCTGGCTATTTGCCATAGCCTTGTTTGTCATGTCAATTCTTCTGTATAGTCAGGCCGCTACTGTAAGAGCTATCGTGCCATTAGGAGTGGCGCTGGGTATCAGTCCGATGATGCTTATAGCTTTTTTCCCCGCAGTCAACGGATATTTCTTTATACCCAACTATCCAACTATAGTGGCTGCAATAAACTTCGACCGTACAGGTACGACGCGCATCGGCAAATATCTTCTTAACCATTCGTTCATGATGCCCGGCATGGTCGCGACCATCGTTGCGATACTTGCAGGACTACTGCTGATTCAGATATATTAAAATATATAAATCTATGAAAAATCTTAAATCTTTATCATTCTTTATGCTGATGCTTCTCGTCAGCGTAGCTTCGGCATTTGCACAACAGAAACCGAATATCAAAATTCTTGCAACAGGCGGAACAATCGCCGGTACAGGCAAATCCGCAACCTCTTCAGGCTACACAGCCGGTCAGGTAGCAATCAGTTCGCTCCTCGAGGCTGTACCGCAGATCAAAGACATAGCTAATGTTACCGGTGAACAGATAGTAAATATCGGTTCTCAGGATATGAACGATCAGGTATGGCTTACTCTTGCAAAAAGAATAAACCAGCTTCTCGCCACAGATGAATGCGACGGTATCGTTATCACTCATGGAACAGATACCATGGAGGAAACGGCGTATTTCCTGAATCTCACGGTCCACAGTTCCAAACCGGTAGTGCTTACAGGTTCCATGCGTCCATCGACAGCGTTGAGCGCGGACGGTCCGCTTAACCTATACAATGCGGTTGTCACTGCCGCAAGTCCGGATGCTGTGGGACGTGGAGTCATGATTGTCATGAACGGTCTTATTCTTGGAGCACATGCCAACCAGAAGATGAACACCATAGATGTGCAGACATTCCAGGCACCGGATGCCGGACCGTTGGGATACATATATAACAGCAAAACATTCTTCACAATGAAGACCTTGAAGAAGAATACCACAGAATCTGTTTTCGATGTTACAAATCTTGACGCGCTTCCGAAAGTAGGTATCGTTTACTCATATTCAAATGTTGACGCAGACGTGATGAACCCATTCCTGACAGGGGGTTATCAAGGTGTGGTTCATGCAGGTGTAGGCAACGGCAATATTCATAAAAACATCTTCCCGAAACTTGAGGAAGCCCGCAGACTGGGAATAATCGTTGTTCGTTCAAGCCGTGTTCCCACCGGTCCCGTATGTCTTGAAGATGAAGTTGACGATGCAAAATATCAGTTTGTAGCATCTTTGGAACTGAATCCTCAAAAGGCACGCGTATTACTTATGCTCGCACTTACAAAAACTACAGACTGGCAGAAGATCCAGAAATATTTCGAGGAGTATTGACAACCACTTAACGTTCTCTAAAACGACATACTATGAAAACCAAATATTTGTTTGTTATTGCCGTAGCGACCGTATGTGCGGCTTCTGCAGGCGCACAACAGGAACGCATCAATGATTTCCGCACCACAGATGAAAAGGGAATCATAGAATCGATAGCCAAGATTGAGAAGAAGACTGATAAATTCAACCTTTACCTCAACATGCACTCTGATTTCAAAATGGATTGGAACGGATCGCATTTCAATGGCGGAAAATTCGAGATGCAGCAGTTGCGGATCGAAATGAAAGGTAACATCAACGACTGGCTGAGCTATCGCTATCGCCAGCGTCTCAACAAAGGTGACAAACCGGAGGGATACCATGACAATGTGCTCAAGAGTATCGACATAGCGGGTATCGGATTGCGTCACAAGGGATGGTCGGCATTCATCGGAAAGCAATGTGCCGCTTACGGCGGTATTGAATTTGACCTCAATCCTATTGAGATATATCAGTATTCCGATATGGTAGACTATATGGACAACTTCATGACCGGTGTTCTTGTAGGATACGACTTCACTCCGAATCAGCAGTTGCAGTTCCAGATTCTCAATGCATATAACGGCTCATCCAAAGAGATGTACGGCGATTATGAGAAGGCAAAGCTGCCTCTGGTCTATACTCTGAACTGGAACGGTAATTTCAATGATGTATACAAAACCCGCTGGTCCGCTTCGTTCATGAACGAGACCAAGGGTGAGCATCAATGGTATTTCGCTCTTGGAAATGAATTTAATATATCAGATAAAGTAAATGCTTATTTCGACTGGATGTATGCGCTCCAGGGCGTGGACCGCAAGGGAATCATGACCGGCATTGCCGGTGAACAAGGACCCGGCAGAAACGCACAGAAATGCAGCTACATGAGTTTTATCTGGCATCTCAACTATCGTTTCCATCCCGCTTGGGATCTATTTGCCAAAGTCATGTATGAGAACCAAGGTATCTATAAGTCTCACAAGAATGAACTCGGCAGTGAGATAGCATCTGGCAAATACCGCACTTCTCTCGGATATATCGGCGGTATCGAATATTATCCATTTAAAGACCGCAACCTTCATTTCTTTGCGGCATACGTAGGTCGTGATTACAAATACACGGCAAAAGCAAAAGCCCTTGGTCAGGAAAACTATTCCACCAATCAGTTGCAAGTCGGTTTCATATGGCAAATGCCAATATTCTGATACGACCCTCCATTATACATTTGGGAACGGTTGAGAAACAATCTTCACTTTATATTTGATAAAAATCCATTGTCCGAATGGCAATGGATTTTTATTTTGCTTAAAATTAGGTACATTTGCGTACATTATTTCCTATATGCTTTAGCAAACTTGTGAAACAATAACCTATACTTATGAATAAACTTTTTCTTTCAGCTTGCTTCATGCTTGCTCCGGCGTTTGCCAACGCGCAGTTGTTGGTAGAAGCCGAAAAATCTCCGGAATGTGTAAAATTCTTCGACAAAGGTCCCAGGACAAAATCCAATCAGGGTATGGCTATCAACGGCAACTACCTGTTCAGCTTCTACGATGGCGGGACATGCAGCGTATTTGATATCCGCAAGAGCGGACAGCCGGCTATAGCTGAATTCCAGCTTGAGTCTGCCCAGAAAGACAACCATGCCAATCAGGTGAATTTCGGATCTGTCACACTTAAAGGTGCCGCTGCGCCACTGGCTTATGTCACAGTGGGTAAAGTAGGCGTACCTATTGAATTCACCTGCTTTGTCGAGAATTTCAAACGTAAAGGCAAGAAATGGGAATCAGAACTTGTACAGACAATTACTCTTGATACTACAGATTTCAGCAAAAAAAATATACTGAAGATATTCGGTGCCCCGTCATGGCTCGTCGACAGCAAGCGTAACGAAATCTGGGTTCTATCAGGTCTGAAAAGAACAAAATTAAAAACAACAGGCGAACCCTATAACAATAAATATGTGGCATTGAAATTCCGGGTGCCGGATCTCAAAGAGGGAAAGAACGTAAAACTGACACATAAGGACGTGCTTGATCAGAGAATATTCGATTTTGATGCATACGCTACCCAGGGAGGATGTGCAGTCGATGGAAAAATATATTATTCCTTCGGATTCGGCAAAGCACGCAATTATGAGTCTCCCTCTAAAATACGAGTTTTCGATACTGACAGACGTGTCATATCAGAGCGTTATGACCTACGCACAGAAATTCCGGAGGAATGTGAATGCATTTCTGTTCCGGGAGACGGATATATGTATGTAAATACCAACAGCAACAATGTTTACCGTCTCCCTGTAAAGGAAAGCGCCACACCCGATCTAAAAGAGGACCCATACACTCTGCTACGCAAATTTCCGGAGATGGCCGGTGGCACATACTGGATAGATCCGATCGACAGACCGGAGCAACGTGAGGCTCCTGCGGGATATGAGCCGTTCTATATGAGCGCATATGGTCGCCACGGTATGAGATATCTGGATGACAAGACCACTGTGCCCCGTCTTAAGGAGGCTTTCAGCATCGCGGATTCATTAGGAGTGCTGACACCTCTCGGTAAAGTTGCACAGAACCGTTTCAATATGATTCTTCCGTCTATTGATAACAGAACCGGAGAACTAACCCAGCTCGGTATGCAGCAATGGCAGAAACATGCCAAACGATATGTAGACAATTATCCTGAAATATTCCAGAACAACCCTGACGTACATCTCGAGTCCACATCCGTTATGCGTACAGCCATGAGCATGGCTAATTTCAATATCAAACTCAGAGAACTTCTGCCGGGTGTGAATCCTCATATGGACGTCAGTGTCACTTATCATCCCTACCTCAACCCGTATACCGACGGTGTTCCGTACAAAACAGAGTTTGACGAATCATTCCGAAACCGTAAAGGCGTATGGTATCCAGTATGGTGCGATTTTGCAAAATCAAAAGTCAACATAAATGATTTTGCAAGTCGCCTGTTCACCGATGTCGCAGCCATGGAAGCCGCAGGCGTGGATCTGCTGGAACTTGAAAACGCATTTTTCCTCATGCAAAACGACGCCATGTCTCTGGACATGCCTATGCTGTTCGACGATCTCTTCACTGCCGAAGAGATGATCGCATGGTGGGAGATAGACAATCTTAAATACTTCCAGCAAAAGGGACCATGGACACCCAACCTCGGCCGTCCATGGAGAAAAGGCGCCATTATGCTTGACCAGATTCTTGAATCTTCAAAAGAACATCTTGACAACGGAGCCGGCAACGGTCTTTATCTGCGTCTTGGACACGACGGATGCATCATGGCAATTTTAGCTGAAATGGAGGCTGACAAATGGGGCATAGAGACTGAGGATCCGGCAAAAGTGAAAGACCTGTGGCAGACATATCTGATACCGATGGCCACATTCTTCAACATAAACTTCTACCGTAATCCCAATGATGCCAATGCTCCTATATTGGTAAAGGCGATTCTTAACGGAAACGCAATGAAACTGCCATTACCGGAAGTTGCCGACAAATGCTATAAATGGAATGACTTCTACTCCCATTACAAAGCAAAAATTGCAAAGGATATTCAGGCACTTGACGCCACAGCCAATGTAAAACCCTGAATCAACGCACTATAAACAATAATATTCCCGGTAACCTATTGACGGTTGCCGGGAATATTACTTTCCAAACATTTATTAACGATTATTTAAGCTCTTCTCTAACGTCCTCCTGCAGTAGAACGGTCTGCATCCGCATTTACATCCGTGAGTTTCCGTGCTCCCTGCTTCTGCCTTCCCCATTGCAGATTATAACTTATCGAAACGTATGGCATCCGCATATTCAGGCGCATATGCTGTTCGTTTCTATTCCACTTGCTTAATGATTTGCTGCCTTGGTCATATTTCCCGAAAGGCATGATTATACCTGCCCCGAATTGCCACGATTTCCAATTATAGCTCAGATCTATGATATTAAGATCCTCTCCCCATGATATCTTCTCTCCCCAGAGATCCCTTTGCGCACGCATATACTGCCCGCTAAGCACAAAGCCATAGTGCATAAGCTGAATCTGAGCGTTTCCACTCCAAGCATTGTTATGATAGGAATAGCCGGTACCCCTCATACGCTCCATACGATATTGAATATATCCGCTTGCCGTCAGCCAATTGGGAATAATCTCGACCTGAGGGGCGAGAAAGAAGGATAGATTCTGAAGCCCACGGCTGTTCTCATAAGTGGTGAGCAGTTTTTCATCCTCCCACTTCAGAAGAGGCGTTATGGCATTGGGAGAAGTGAACGCGCGGATTCCAAATGAACCGCTTACACGAGGCAGATTGAAGCCATATCTGAAAGTCAGCATATAGGAATTGGCTGTTTTCAGAGACTGATTGCCTACCCTCCACTGGAAACCGTCGAGTTGCTGGGGGACAATATTCGTCTCTGCCAACGTAGGCGTTGACTGCCAGGAGGTGAAATTGAGCCTGAAATTATGATTCTGATTCAAAGAGTATGTGACTGTAGCCTGCGGACGCGGACTCCAGGTATGGTTCCCCTGATCGGTTTCCCTAAAAAGAAAATCGGTATACTGTGCACCCATTCCTGCAGTGGCAGTCCACTTCCCGAACCGGTGGAAATACTCGGCATAGAAATACACTTTATCCTGACGCTGATGGAAAAGCGCTCCTCCCAGACTCTCATATAACGATCGGTTACGGTTAGCGATGTATGACATCCCCGCAGTCAGACGACCGTTTTTCCAGTTCTTTATATAATCGGCACCAAAGGCATAAGCCTGATTCTTATCTTTGATGGAAGTATGTATGTCAGTCAGATAACTGTCCGTTTCAGGAACACGCTCAAGATAATCTGAGAATGAACGCCCGAAATAGAACGAGCTGCTGAAGTTCAACACAAGCATCTGTCTGTTTCTGAAATTCTGCTGCAAATATAACGACACCCCCGGTGTCGAGCCTTTGTCGCCGTGGATATCGTCAAGCAAGATATCGTCAGAGCCGTCGTCCAGAGTCAAAAGACCGTGATAACTGAATTTATCATTGAATTTATGCGACATGCCGAACTCGACCATAAACACCGTTGTGTCAGGCTTTATATAGCTGTACGACGCCCACGCATTCCCGAAGGTATTATCCATTACTCCGCCACGGGATGTTTCCTTACGTGTGAGCGAGGCTCCGTCGGAATAGATAAATGTTTCAGAATAGTCCCGGTGGTTCTTCAACTTGTTCGTAAGCTTCAGATTTCCACCGATCTCCCACTGTGAACGGCCGACATTGAATTTTGCGTCCGCCATATAGAATCCCCATGCGGTATTGAGTGCCGGACGTGCAACCGTCTGCAGTGAACCTCCGACTGTAGGATTCGCAACAATAAAGTTCAACACATAATTTGCGCCGCCATATCTAAGCCCGGGATTATCCATCCACTCCACGCGCCTGATTGTTTCCGGCAACAAAGCTCTGACCTGATCTATTGTCGATTCACGCCCATTGATGCGCACCTGTACCGATTGTCCTGCAGCCTGTACAGATCCGAGTGCGTCATTGACAGTCAGCGACGGAATCATCAGATTATTCAACAGCTGCATACCGTTTTTTGAGTTCTCTATCGCACTTTTTGAAGGATGATAAACATCCATATCTGCCTTCCTGATAACCTTAGGAGCCTCTATCACAATCTCCTTCAATTCTTTAGCAGAAACGGAATCTGTTGAATCAGCAGACTGGGCAGACGCACAGACTGTTCCCGAAATTGTCAATAGAATAGATACTGTCGTTTTCATTATAATTTTCGTAATCTTTATTTTTACGCAAATTTATAATGACTGCAATAAATAAATCTCAACATTTGTTGAAAAATACGTTTACCCCCCCCCGAAAAGTTAAAAAAGGTTAAAACTGTTAAATAACGGCTTATTCGTCGTTAGACGGGACATTTTTCGGAAGGGTGAAATGAAGTGCCGCCCAGCCCATGACTCCAGCTATTACAGAACCTACAAGAATACCTAATTTGGCATCATTAAGCAATTGAGACATAATCGGATCACCTCCGCCAAACGACAGATTGGCAATAAACAGCGAAACTGTAAATCCGATACCTCCCAGCAACGATACGGAAGCGAGGCTTCCCCAACCCGCACCTTCCGGCATGGGAGCAAGTCTAAATAATATACAAAATGCCGAAAAAAGGAATATTCCCAGGAATTTACCGATTACCAGTCCTGCGATAATGGATGGCGCAATACCATGAAACAGCTGACCGATCTCCATGTCTCCGAAATAGATACCGGAATTGGCAAAAGCAAATAACGGTACAATTACATAATTTACCAAGGGATGCAACGTATCCTCCATATCCTGTAACGGGGATATAACCTTATCGGAAGAGGACTCGATCTCCTTCAGCCAGTTCATCTGTTCTTTGCTCAGAATCGTACGAGAATTCAGTTTATCGTCATCTTCGTGTGCAAAATGGCTGATATTCTGTCGTATGGCTTTTATATATTTTTTTGGCGCAAATACAGGTTTTGCCGGAACACAAAATGCGACAAGCACACCTGCAATGGTAGGGTGTATACCTGCATTAAGGAAAAAGAACCAAACGGCTATTCCTATAAAGACGTAAAACATCTTCGATTGTATTCCAAGTTTCCCTCCGACATACAACGCCAGAAGACAACATGCCGCCCACAGAAGAAGCATGTAATCTATATGTGTACTGTAGAATATCGCGATGACAAGTATTCCGCCTATATCGTCAACGACAGCCAACGTGGTCAGGAAAACTTTCAATCCTATCGGAACCCGTTTACCAAGCATGGCAAGCACACCCAATGAGAACGCGATATCCGTCGCCATAGGAATAGCTGCTCCTCCGGCATAGGATGTTCCCTTTGACATAAGCCAGTATATCAGCACGGGCACAGCCATGCCGCCTATCGCGGCAATGATAGGCAATAGCGCATTGCGGAACGAGGACAACTCTCCTACCAGTACCTCCCGCTTGATCTCCAGCCCTACGGAGAAGAAAAATATCGCCATAAGGGCATCGTTGATGAACGCCATGACCGACATCGGTTCTCCATGATGGCTGAACAGATTGAATTCACCTACTTTAAGTGCCATTTCGTTGACCCACAAAGATTCATAAAAGTCTTTCGAAAACGGCAGATTGACAATTAACAAGGCAAGTATGGTAGCGAATATGAGTACATTTCCTCCATTCGCATAATTCTTAATAGTCTTTTGGGCAGTATAAAACACTGACATAATCTGAACTTTAGTTATAAGTTATAGTTCTATGTGGAAATTCACCTTAAGAAACTGTTAAAATAAATTTTCGGACATATTCCAAAACAAAATCGCTATAAGGATGCTTCTCACCCTTATAACGATTTCATGGTATAATAAGATTATTTTTATCGGTTTGATCCGAAAATATTCCGGATCAATCAAGCTTCAGTACGGCAAGGAACGCTTTCTGGGGAACCTCTACGGAACCTATCTGTTTCATGCGTTTCTTTCCCGCCTTTTGTTTCTCAAGAAGCTTGCGCTTACGCGATATGTCTCCTCCGTAACATTTGGCTGTCACATCCTTTCTTACAGCCTTTATCGTCTCTCTGGCTATGATCTTGGCACCGATTGCGGCCTGAATTGCGATATCGAACTGTTGACGGGGTATCAACTCTTTAAGTTTCTCACACATTCGTCTTCCGAATCTCACGGCATTGGCTTCGTGCGTAAGAGTTGAAAGAGCGTCTACACTCTCCCCGTTCAGCAATATATCCAGTTTTACAAGCTTCGACTCACGAAAATCATGAATATGATAATCGAATGAGGCATAACCTTTCGAAATACTCTTCAGTTTATCATAAAAGTCTATCACAATCTCGCCAAGCGGCATATCGAATGTGAGCTCAAGACGATTGCCGGATATGTATTCCTGTTTCACAAGTTCACCCCGTTTGCCAAGACAGAGGGTCATTATGGGACCTATATAATCGGCTTGGGTTATGATTGTGGCACGGATATACGGCTCCTCTATATGATCGATCAGCGTAGCCTCCGGCAGACCCGAGGGATTATGCACTTCAGTCTTGTTACCTTTTTTATCGTAGACCATATAGGAGACATTGGGCACCGTCGTGATAACATCCATATCAAATTCCCGACCCAGACGTTCCTGCACTATCTCCATATGAAGCAGACCGAGGAATCCACAACGGAAACCGAATCCGAGCGCAACAGACGACTCCGGCTGGAAAGTCAGCGACGCATCATTCAACTGAAGTTTCTCCAGCGATGCACGAAGATTCTCGAAATCCTCTGTTTCTATAGGATACACACCTGCAAACACCATCGGTTTTACCTCTTCAAATCCTGCTATAGCCCTGTCGCATGGACGGGCTACATGTGTGATGGTATCTCCGACTTTCACCTCTTTTGAAGACTTGATCCCTGAAATTATATAACCCACATTACCGGCTGACAATTCCTTACGCGGAGACATGTCAAGCTTAAGTACTCCGATCTCATCGGCGTGATATTCTTTACCGGTAGATACAAATTTTACAAAATCACCGCTTTTGATCGTACCGTTGACAATCTTGTAGTAAGCTATGATTCCACGGAAGGGATTGAAGACAGAGTCGAATATCAGAGCCTGCAGAGGAGCATCAGGATCACCGGTTGGTGCCGGAACCCTTTCTACAATAGCCTGAAGTATATCATCCACACCCATACCCGTCTTTCCGCTTGCACGTATGATCTCATCTCTTCCACAACCGAGGAGATCGACTATCTGATCCTCTACCTCTTCCGGTTTGGCGCTGTCAAGATCACACTTGTTTATCACAGGTATGATTTCCAAATCGTTATCTATCGCCATGTACAGATTTGATATGGTCTGTGCCTGTATTCCCTGTGAGGCATCCACAATCAACAAAGCGCCTTCACAGGCAGCGATGGAACGAGACACCTCGTAAGAGAAATCGACATGCCCCGGGGTATCAATAAGGTTAAGCACATATTTTTCACCATCAAGTTCATAATCCATCTGAATGGCATGGCTTTTGATAGTTATACCCCTTTCGCGCTCAAGATCCATGTCATCAAGAACCTGAGCCTCCATATCCTTTGCGGCTACAGTATTTGTACGCTCCAGAAGACGGTCGGCAAGCGTGGATTTACCATGGTCTATATGCGCTATGATGCAAAAATTTCTAATATGTTTCATCTTTACGGTTTCTTAACCAGTCTCACACCGTCAAGCAAGGCATGATTGGTATACATATTCATATTTTCATCGTCGTCTGTAAACTCGAGTCCGATCTGATGTCCTCCGGCTGTCAGGGGTATCTCTACGCTATTGGTCCATCCCCATTCATTCCAATTATTGGTGCCTCGCTGAGGAAAAACAAGTGTGCCGGCATTATTTCCATCTATTGTCAGTGTACGCACCGCACATTTGTTCTCAGTGTTTACCGGACCATTACCGTTGGAGTAACGGAACTGCAGATAATATGTTCCGTCCTCGGCAATATCCACAGGCATTACGAATTTATCCGTTTTATGGTCAATTTCCGCGAAGCCATCACCGGAATACCCTTTGACCCCACTCTCCGGAATGTATGATAATTCCAGAGATGACAACTGGGTTCCTTCGCCGGGCACCTCGAACCACTCGCTATCGCGCGTGCTCCGCGGTTCTGATGCAAAACCTTCGATACCGGAACTGTCAACACCTATAACCTGATACTCACCGGGTATTGAAGCATCAAAAGTAGTGCTGTTGGTTTCAGCTATCACTTTTCCATCCTTAATAATTTTATATTTGGCAATATACTCGATCGGATTCCATACAAGTGTCCTGCCTTCAAGCCAAGTTATGGGAGTCAACGGAGCTTTGGCATTGCTTACCCTATTCACTTTTGCTATATGGGAAAACTCGTCAGCCATCACAATATCGACTATTATCTTTCCCTGTGCCTTGTCAGCGGGTATAAACGGCGACTGCTCCTTGCCGTTGACTTTAAACGACTTTATCTTGTTGCCATATCCGCTGATATTTATATCCAAAATAGCGTCACGGTATTTGAAACCGGTCAGAGACCTGTCAGCACCAAGAGCCTTGGGCACGAACGGATGAAATGCAAGACCATCCTTATGGAAATCAATACCGAAAAGAACCTTATGGATGAGAGCGAGATTCCCGCTCAGACACCATAGCATATTGGATGAATTCAACTCAGTGGCAATATCTCCGTTATCAAGATTGAAATTCTCTTTGTTGGTACAGAATAATGCCGCAGGGCGGTAGATCGAGCCTATTCCCTCAAGCACCCCCTCCTCGTTTCCGGCTTTTGCATTTGCCAAAGTCCACCACGCTCCGACCCATGGCCATAGGGCATTGTTGTGATAAGCGGGAATATCAGAAATCTGTGGATAGAATATAGCCACACCGAACGGTGTTGTGGGATTATTCTCCGTTATCTTCAAGGCTTTGTCTTTGTCAGCGACATCCCACATTATTGACAGAGATTCTCCAAGGGTCTCGGCTCTCGGATTGACTATCATATTGTCACGACCATAACGATACATGGCATAATAACCTTTGTCGTCCATCCACAGATATCTGTTGATCGCAGATACTATCTTTTCAGACTGGTCAAGAGCCTCTTTCTCTACATCTTTATGTCCCAGCAGACCTGCTATTTCCGACAAAACTTTCCACGCTTCCGCATGAACTGCTGATGTAGAGAGAGTTTCTGTATTGAATATATCCGCTGTCTGCATCCAACGCGGGTGGCTTTGTTCACGCCAGTCGATAAATGAGGTCTCGCCTTTAACCAATCCGGTAGACTTGTCAATAACCTTGTTCCTGTCAGTCTCAAGTGAGCGTTTGATTATCGGATATATATATTCAAGCCATTCTTTGCTGCCGGTGACTTTATACACTTCATATGCGGCTACAGCCCATATCTCCCTGTCTGTCGAAACCGGCCAGGCTCCACCTGAGCCGGTATCCTGAATTATACGACCCAATTTGTCTACTTTCTTCCGAAGAGATATCATCGATGCCTCCGGCTGAAGATAAGCCATGGACAATAGAATCGAATAGCTTACGTCCCTGGTCCAGACTCCGGCCCATTCGGCTCCTGTGCGCAAGGTTGTATCCGGCTCCACCGCATTGACCATCTCATCAAGACCCATGTTGTATATAGCCTGTTGAAGACGGTTTGGAGTCCTAAGCTGCGGGTATACAGTAATATCATTCTTTAATTTCCATTCCTTCTCTATACCCATCTTGTATCCGGGCTGAGCGGAATAATCGGAAACTATCTGATAGGGACCAGGAGCATACGCCCTACTGCTTCCCTGCTCAATGGTATCGCCAACCCAGCGGTAGACATCCGTGGACACAATCACCTCTGCATTAACACATATCGAGTGCGACATAACAAATGCCGCACTCAATGCAAATATTTTATTCATTTAAATATCGGTAATTTTCTGTTATTTCCCACATGTATCGAGCGGACAGCGGGGTTTGATTTGCTTAAAGAAATCATTACCCTTATTATCAACCAAAATGAATGCAGGAAAGTTCTCTACCTCTATCTTCCAGATAGCTTCCATTCCAAGCTCCGGATATTCGAGACACTCGACACTCTTGATAGAATTCTGTGCAAGAATAGCGGCAGGACCTCCTATTGAGCCAAGATAGAAACCACCATGTTTCTTGCAGGCATCAGTCACCTGTTGTGAGCGGTTACCCTTGGCAATCATAACCATTGATCCACCGGCGGCCTGGAACTGATCAACGTATGAGTCCATACGGCCTGCAGTTGTCGGACCAAACGAACCAGAAGGCATACCTTCCGGTTTCTTTGCAGGACCGGCATAATAGATAGGATGATCTTTCAGATACTGTGGCATGGGTTCGCCGGCATCGAGACGCTCTTTGATCTTTGCATGCGCTATGTCACGACCTACAATAATTGTTCCGTTAAGTGAAAGACGTGTGGAAACAGGATACTTATCCAGGCTCTCAAGTATTTCCTTCATCGGTCGGTTGAGATTGATTTCCACGACCTCGCCTTCACCTGCGTTGCGGAGTTCTTCCGGAATCAATTCACCGGGGAATTCATCCAGCTTCTCTATCCAGAGACCGTCTTTGTTTATCTTGGCTTTTACATTTCGATCCGCAGAACAGGAAACACCCATACCCACGGGGCAAGAAGCGCCATGACGCGGCATGCGGATAACACGGATATCGTGAGCGAAATATTTACCGCCGAACTGGGCACCGAGTCCGAGATTGTGGGCAGCCTCAAGCAATTCCTTCTCAAGTTCCACATCGCGGAAAGCATGACCGTACTCATTACCCTTTGTAGGAAGATTATCATAATATTTTACGGAAGCCTTTTTCACAGCGGCAAGATTAGCTTCAGCGGATGTGCCGCCTATGACAAAAGCGATATGATAAGGAGGACAAGCAGCTGTGCCGAGGGTTTTCATCTTTTCAATCAGG
The DNA here is from genome assembly GCA_910579845.1 of uncultured Muribaculaceae bacterium. Taxonomy (GTDB): domain Bacteria; phylum Bacteroidota; class Bacteroidia; order Bacteroidales; family Muribaculaceae; genus Lepagella. The sequence continues at coordinate 75,912 of CAJTWL010000005.1, forward strand.
AACGGCACAAGTGTTTTCTTATTAAGGATTGCTTTTGTCTCCTGATAAAGATAAGTCTTGTTGGCAGAACCGCCACCCTTGGCTACGAACAGGAATTCATACTCATTCCCTTCTGTGGCATGAATCTCTATCTGAGCCGGAAGATTACATCCAGTGTTGACTTCATCATACATCGTGAGAGGCGCATTCTGTGAATAGCGGAGGTTGTTCTCTGTATAAGTCTTGTATATTCCCTCGGAAATCTTCTCCTCATCATTGCAGCCGGTCCACACATGCTGTCCTTTGTAAGCGACACATATCGATGTGCCTGTATCCTGACAGAATGGAAGGACACCCTTTGACGCCACTTCTGCATTGCGGAGCATCGTCAATGCAACATACTTGTCATTCTCAGAAGCTTCAGGATCATGAAGGATTTTTGCCACCATTTCGTTGTGCTCTCTGCGAAGCATGAACGAGCAATTGTGTGAGGCTGCATTTGCCAGCACTGTCAGACCCTCCGGATCAACAACGAGCATTTCGTGTCCGTTCCAGTTTTCAGTCTTCACGTAATCTTTCGTTATCAGCTGATACTCCGTGGTATCCGGTCCAAGAGGAAACATCTCCTGGTAATGAAAAGGTTTTGTTGCCATTGTATATTGACTTTTATCTTAAGTGCCTTTGACAAACAAGTTTGAACCAAGCATTTACTTGTCAGAACTCCTCCGCTTGTTTCCCGAAGTCACTCATACTTAAATATATTTTATACTAACGCGAAGTTAATACTAATTAATGAATTTAACAAAATAATTCTATCTCAGGTTACTATCAAGTTACTATTCAGAATGTTGAATAAACAAACTCCAAATCCCTCGATGTGCTAAAATCATTTAAATCCATACATGCTCTAAGTTTTCACTATTGGAAAGCTGTCAGTTTTTTAGTAATTTTGTAAGGCTATGCACTCATAAAAGCGCACTAAAACCAAGAAGCTGTTTATAATGAATTTACGCAAATATATTTATATTATTCTCGCACTTCTGATATCTGTCTCCGCAATAGAAGGAGTAGAAGCTTATGGTGCAAGGAAACGCACAAAATCCCGCACGACTCAGACTTACAGAAAGAAACGGTCAAAAAAACGCTATTCAAAATCAAGACGTAAAAAATCGACACGCAAAGCCGCCCCTAAAGCGCAGACTCCGCCACCTGATCCTATTCTTGAAGACTCTCTTACTCTGTATGTAAACCGGACTGTACTCGACTGGATTCCTTCAAAAATGAATCCGGGAGGGCTTCGTGTGAACAGTGTACGTCCGGACAGCATCTCAAGAACCGCAAAAATAAGCTTAAACGACCACTATACCTATCTTCCGGTAACAAAGGAATTTATTGATTCCTTAACCAATCACATCCATAACAATCTTCCAGACTCACTTACCGACTATCGTGTCACACTGAACGTCGGGTCAAGACCTCTCGCCTATTACATAACAAAGGTGGACAAACTGCCGGAAAAATTCCGTAAGAATCCACCGTTTGTAACAGAAGCGACCCCCTGGACAAAAATTGACCGGGGAATGCAGAATGACATTGTGGCGATGTGGCACTCACACGGCAGATATTTCAAGACGGGATCCGGAAGCTGGACATGGCAACGACCGTTGCTGTTCCAGTCCATAGAAGACACCTATACAATGTCATTCATACTCCCATATGCCGTACCCATGCTTGAAAATGCCGGAGCATACGTAATGCTTCCAAGAGAACGCGACACCAACAGGCATGAAGTGATTGTAGACAACGATATAAATCCCGACGGGAAGGTATATTCCCAGCCCTATTACAAGGAACTGACAGGACAACAGCCCTGGAGCACAGGTGAACTGGAGGGCTTTATCTACGATCTTCCTGATTTCCGAGATACTGAGAATCCTTTTGAGAACGGCACATATCGACAGACCAAAACACAACGCAACGGGAAACCGTCGATAGCAGCCTGGTATGCGGACATACCTGAAGATGGAGAATATGCCGTATACATCAGCTACAAATCGCTTCCGAACTCTACAGAGGATGCACGTTATACCGTAAATTACTCCGGCGGTGCAAAAGAGTTCATCATTAACCAGACAATGGGAGGAGGAACATGGATATATCTCGGCACATTCCCTCTGAAACGTGGATATTCCGATACAGAGCCGGTAGTCACACTTACCAATCTTACCAATAAGGCAGACGGGACGGTCGTAACGGCAGATGCCGTGAAAATCGGAGGAGGAATGGGAAACATTGCACGCAGCAACCTGCGTTCAGATATATTCTACGACCCGTCATCTCCTGATGATCAGGCTGACAACGAAACCGAAGAGGAGGAGGATGAAAGTGAGGATGCGGATGAGGATGAAAACGCAACTGAGGAATCAGGCAACGAGACGGATGCTAAACCGAAAGACACTTCGGTACCTGCACAAGAGACTCCGGAGACCTCACCGAATATAATACGGACAGCGCCGGTATTCCGGACTTCCGGAATGCCCCGCTTTCTGGAAGGAGCGCGATATTGGCTTCATTGGGCAGGTATTCCTGAATCAGTATACTCTCCGTATCATGGTTCAGACGATTATAAAGACGACTACACCTGCCGCGGTTACTGGGTCAACTATCTTGCAGGAGGCTCACGTGTACTTCCCCGACAAGAGGGGTTGGGAATACCTGTGGATCTATCTTTTGCATTGCATTCCGATGCAGGGAAACGTGCCGATGATTCATTTGTAGGCACCCTCGGCATTTATTTCACCCAGAACGGAGACTCATATGCAGACGGCACTCCGAGAATCAATTCCCGAATGCTTACAGATATAGTGATGCGACAGATCTGCAACGACATACGACGTGAATACGAGCCGTCATGGACACGCCGCTCAATGTGGGACAAATCTTATCTTGAGGCAAGAGTAGCTGAAGTTCCGACAACGCTTATCGAACTGATGAGCCACCAGAACTTCGCGGATATGTATTATGGACTTGATCCGGAGGTGCAGTTCACTGTCGGCAGATCCATTTATAAAGGTATCGCAAGATTTTTGTCAGAGAGAAAAGACCGTAAACTGGTTATACAGCCGCTCCCTGTAAAGGATTTTGCAATTCACAGATTAAGGAAAAACCATTATAAGCTTACTTGGCGTCCCACTCCTGATCCGCTCGAAGAGACAGCCATGCCCGACAAATATGTCATCATGGAAAGAACCGAAGGAGAACTCGGTTTCCATAAGATCGGAGAAACATCAAACACTCATTTTGAATTCCGCACCAGTGACAATAAGATTCACAGTTTTAAGATCATTGCTCTGAACAGAGGAGGCAAGTCTTTCCCGTCAGAAATTCTTGCACTTCGCGAAGCTCCGGTAGAAAAGAAAACCGTATTGATAGTAAACGGATTCACACGGGTGAGTGCACCTGCTCATTTCACGGACGGCAATCGTGCCGGATTCGATGCCGAGCGTGATTTTGGTGTACCATACATTAAAAACATATCATTTGCCGGTTATCAGACCGAATTCAACCGAAATGCCGGTGAATCTTTTGGAAGAAGCGCGTCCAATTATATCGGACAGATAATAGCTGGTAACACTTTTGATTATCCTGCCATACACGGCGAAGCATTTGCAGACGCAGACTTCGGTTTTATCTCATGCAGCGCATCAGCCGTAGAGAAAGGAGATCTGAATCTCAATGATTTCAGTCTCGTAGACCTGATTTTAGGAAAACAGAAAGCTTCGACTATCGGAAACGGACACAGTGGCATAAAACACCGCACGTTCACACCGGAAATGCAACGGAAACTACGCGATTATTCAGACAGGGGCGGCAAGATGATTATCAGCGGACAATATGTCGCCTCCGACTTACAATCTCTTAAATATGGTGCTGACGACCGGGAATTCGCAACTGTCGTTCTCGGAGTTGAAGCTACAACCGATTCTATTCCTCTGAGATCCGGAAAACTTAGAGACAGATCCGGCAACAGCGTGTCATACTCCAATACACTTAACGAAAAAATTTACATCGTGGAGTCTCCCGACAAGCTGACACCGGCAACAGGAACAAACTCGGAAACTTTCCTGACTTTTTCCGATTCGGATGCCATCGCCGGCATAATAGTGAATCGAGGAAACAGCAAGAACGCCATAATGTCCGTTCCTCTTGAAGCTTTAAACAGCAGGCACGAACGAAGCAGAATCATTAAAGAGATTCTTCACAACCTTAAACCTTAAGCACTCAAACAACAACATAACAATGAATATCATACGATTCACCACTGTAGCCGAACTTCGGGAGGAGATCTTCAGGACTCCTCTCGAACAATACGTTCTGGTGCAGCTCGACGACCGCAAAATAAAACTTGACGCACACATGATCCACCGGTTCACGCAAGTAGCGGGTGAGATTGATTCCACGCTCACATACTCCTATTTCCGCGAAGAGAATGAAGACGGTTCTATAATGCTTCATCCGGTCAATGATTATCAACCGGGGTCTTTACGCAACGACTTTGATTTCGGTCCTTTAGTAATGCTTAATGCCGCCGATGTGCTCTCGGCTACAGAGGACTTCACGCAGGAAGACTCCGAAATGCTCGATGGTGGATGGTATGCCATGCGTCTGCAACTGACCCTTGGAAAAATGATGGCTATGATTCCGGAATATCTTTACACAGCCCAAAGAGTCGATTATCGCAAAAGCGGTCAGAAGCAGCACGATTATGTTGATCCTCGCCAACGCGAATATCAGATTCAGATGGAGCAGGTGCTCACAGCCCATCTCCGTACAATCGGCGGACTGCTTCCTCCTGCATCGGAGGATGTCGATTATGATTCGGAGAGTTTCCCGGTGGAGGCTTCTGTAATCATTCCTGTAAGGAACCGCGTGCGCACTGTCATGGATGCTGTAAACTCTGCCTTGACACAGAAATGCAGCTTCCCGTTCAATGTAATAGTGGTAGACAATGATTCCTCTGACGGCACACGTGAATTGCTTGAAAAGTGCAATGATCCCAGATTAAATCTGATAAAAGTAAGCGCCTCCGAAGAATTGGGAATCGGAGGATGCTGGAACAAAGCGGTCTTGGATGACAGATGCGGACGGTTTGCCATACAGCTCGATTCAGACGATATTTATAACTCAGAAAATGTGATTCAGACGGTTGTGGATAAATTCCGTTCCGGCAATTTCGGTATGGTTGTAGGCAGCTATATGATGGTTGACTTTAACGGAAATCCTATTCCTCCCGGTTTGATCGCTCACGAGGAATGGACCGACGAAAACGGGCACAACAATGCATTGCGCACACACGGATTCGGTGCTCCACGTGCTTTCTTCACCCCTATTGTGCGTCGCTTTCTCTTCCCTAACGTAAGTTATGGAGAGGATTACGCGATGGCTCTGAGAATATCAAGAGATTACAGAGTCGGTCGTATATATGAACCCATATATTTCTGCCGCAGATGGGAGGGGAATTCGGACGCATCTCTGTCTATCGAACGCACAAACGCACACAACAACTATAAAGATTGTCTGCGGTCCATTGAATTGCTTGCGCGTGTAAGACATAATCATCCTTTGCGTAATCCGTATATGATGGATGCGGCTGAATTTATGCAAGGCGGCTTCCCTCCTGGGATTTTCCCGGGAGACAACCGGTCTTCAGACACTGAGGAAGGATTCGATTCAGACGATCTTGACGACTTTGAAGATGATTTTGAAGATGATTTTGAAGATTGATTTGTAAGAACTTCAGAACCTCATGGATATTGAGTCTATAAATACAATTACAGAAACGCAGCTGGCAGTATGGCAGGAGGCAAAACGTAATTTTGACAACCTTTTGCTCACCAGACGCAGACCTATGCCATTAGGTGATTTCAATGTGCAGCTGCAGTTAAATCCGGCACGTGTACGTTCCACCGGCGCATCTGTTGATAAAAAAACTATCGAAAAACGACCCTGCTTCCTCTGTGAATCAAACCGACCCAAAGAGCAGCTTGTTTTTCAATGGCTTGAAGACTGGCAGTTTCTTGTCAATCCCTACCCTATTCTTCCTATTCATTTCACAATACCGTCATCAAATCATATTCCACAGAACGAGATTCCACTTGAGATGGCGAGTATGGCGGAAATGGCTCCTGACCTTGCCATATTTTTCAACGGTGCAAAAGCCGGTGCATCAGCACCCGACCATCTGCACTGTCAGGCTGTTCTCAAATCCGAGCTGCCGATAATCTCACTTACAGAACGATTCCATACACCGGATTTAGCGGGATGGCACTCAAGTGAAGAATTTGATATCGACCTCCCTTTTCATTTTCTGACAGCGATAATCACTCCGGATCACCAAGGAATGCGGAATCTATCAAAAGTACATGACGCCACAGGTATAGATCCTGCCAGCGGGCTTCTCTGCAAAGACTTTCTCAATGCATTCTTCTGGATTGACAATTCGGGATTGTTACGTATAATAATTATTCCTCGCAAGGCTCACCGTCCATCACATTATTTCTCCGACACAGACAAATACATGATAAGCCCCGGTGCTCTTGACATGGCCGGAATACTTGTAATGCCACGTGTGGAAGACTACGAGCGAATCACGGAACAGGTGGTACGCGAAATATATCACGAGACCGCATTCGTCTCTCTGCCGGATGCAGTAAAAGCTCCTTTTGACCTATGAGCGCCATTGACATGACAAAACAAGCCGATAAAGCGGCATCTACAGGGGAAAGTTCACCCTGGTATTGGATTCCGACAGTTTACATTGCCGAAGGATTACCATATTTTGCAGTAAACACTCTGACAGTCCTCATGTATCATAAATTGGGGATAGGTCTGAAGGAAATGGCTTTCTTTACAGGATGGCTTTATCTGCCATGGGTAATCAAACCTTTCTGGAGTCCGTTTATAGATCTGTTCAAAACAAAACGGTTCTGGACACTTTCCATGCAATATGGAATGGCCATAGCGCTGGCTCTGATAGGATTCATGCTCCCGACACCGTTCTTTTTTACGGTAACATTGGTACTTTTCTGGCTAACGGCATTCTTCTCCGCCACACACGACATAGCGGCCGACGGATATTACATGATTGTGCTTCCACCTCACCGGCAAGCGGCATTTGTCGGTATCCGTTCCACTTTCTACCGCGTGGCATCGGTACTTGGTCAAGGCGGACTGGTTATGTTTGCAGGCTATCTTGAAAACCGATATGGCAATATTCCTAATGCCTGGTCTGCCGTTTTTATAATCATAGGATTACTGTTTTTAGGAATAGCCGTTTATGATACCAGGTTCATGCCTGTTTCAAACGATGACCGACCGCGTCCCGGAGTTACGGCACGAACCATTCTGCACGATTTCGCCGATACATTTTTTACTTTTTTTCAGAAAAAAGGTATTGTGACGGCAATAATGTTTATGCTTCTTTACAGATTGCCGGAAGCATTATGTATCAAGCTTGTCCAGCCGTTCATGGTATCTCCGTTATCTGAGGGAGGACTCGGACTGACGACCGCTGAAGTCGGATTCGCCAACGGTACCGTAGGCGTCATCGCTCTTTTGACCGGAGGCATAATCGGAGGTATAGTAATATCCCGTAACGGACTTAAGAAATGGTTGTGGCCAATGGCTATGTCCCTGACACTTCCATGTATTCTCTATTGTCTGCTGGCAATGTTCCAACCGAGTGATTTTTCAGTTGTATGTGCCGCAGTAGGTGTGGAACAATTCGGATATGGGTTTGGTTTCACAGCTTTCATGATGTATCTCATATATTTCTGTCGGGGCGAAAACCAGACTTCACATTATGCGTTCTGCACTGCATTCATGGCGCTCGGAATGATGCTTCCGGGCATGATAGCCGGATGGGTTCACGAAAAACTGACACCTCTTAATATTTTCGATCTCTCAATCCCTCAAGGATATGTAAACTTCTTTTGGCTCGTAATATTATGTTCCTTAGCAACTTTCGCTGTCTGCGCACGGTTGAGGATAGCCCCCGAATTCGGCAAAAAAATAAAATAAATAACCATAGTACTTATCTATCCATATAGAAATAACCTATGCTTCGCAAGATTACTAAAATACCGGTTGCCGTACTGCTGATCTCTTTAGTAGCGCTGACCGCATGTAATTCGGCGAAGCATGTGCCTGAGGGAAGATATCTACTTGATGACATAAAAATAAATGTCATCGATTCCACTCACAGAGTATCGAAACAACAACTGTCAACATATATCCGGCAGCAGCCAAATACCCGGATGCTCTGGTCGGCAAAATTCCGTCTCGGTTTGTATAACCTTAGCGGCAAAGACTCCACAAAACGCTGGAACAAATGGATGCGAAAACTTGGAGAGCCACCTGTAATTTATGATTCACTGGCAACAATCAATGATGTCTCGCAGCTGAAACGCGCACTTATAAATGCAGGCTATATGGACGGGGATGTCACTGTCAAGGAAAATTTTAATAATAAAAAGAAAAAAGTCAGACTTGAGTTTGATGTAGTCCCCGGCATCCCTCATAGCATCCGTTCACTCGAGTATGATTTTCCGAACGACGCCATCAGAGATCTGTTTAAAAACGATTCCTCTCTTTTTATTATCACGCCCGGAGATCTTCTCGATCTGACCCGCCTCGAAGCCCAGAGAGACGTAATAATAAACCACCTGAAGAATAATGGATATTACGCATTCGGAAAAGAAAATATCACATTCAATGCCGACACGGCGGCCGGATCCACGGATGTGGATCTCCGGATGACCATTCTTCCTCCCAGACACGCATCTGTTCAGGACAGGATTAAGCTCGACTCCCACCGTAAATATATTGTCCGTAATATTTACGTAATTCCGGATTATACGCCCGGAGCCTCTGAAAGTCTCGACAAATATCCCGCAACCGACACACTTTTATACAAAAGTCTGAATATTCTTGAAAGCAGGAAACGTTATCTCAACCCCCATACCATCTTCGAAAATTGCTTCATTCGTCCCGGAGAATTATACAGTGCAAAAGATGTAAATGCAACATACGCGGCATTCAGCCGTCTCAGCATTCTCAAATTTATCAATATACGATTTATACCGGCTGGCACATTAGGCAACTACGGACTGCTTGACGGATATATATTGCTTACTCCCGGAAAGAGTCAAAGCTTTTCGGCAGAACTTGAAGGGACCAACTCCGAAGGTAATTTCGGAGTTGCCGCGGCAATCCACTATACACACCGCAACCTTCGGAAAGGATCCGAAACATTCTCCGCAAAACTCCGTGGTGCATACGAGGCTCTTAACGGAAGTTTCCAGGATATCATACACAACAGATACCTCGAATTCGGAGGTGAGGTGGGCATAAATTTTCCAAAATTCAAAGCTCCTTTGCTTAAAGAGAGTTTTAAACGCAAGATAAAGGCTTCCACGGAGTTCAACATATCCATGAACTATCAGGAGCGACCGGAATATACGCGACTCATTTCCACTGCCGGATGGAACTACAAATGGACTGAGCAAAAATATCATCGTCGGCATACATATACACCCATAGATGTGAATTACGTTTATCTTCCGGAGAGTACAAACGATTTTCTGAACCAGATTGCACCCGACAATCCGCTATTGCGCTATAGTTATGAGGACCATTTCATAATGCGTATGGGCTACAGCCTGTATCAGACAAATAAACAACCGGAATCTCCTTTCAGCCATAAATCTCTGCGCGATATTTATACACTGCGTGTCAATGCTGAGGTAGCAGGTAATCTGCTGTTTGCTGTCAGCAGTATAGTACATCACCGTTCAAATTTTCATGAAGATCCATACAAAATATTTGGAATCAGATACTCACAATATGCAAAGGTTGATGCGGATTTCTCCTATCTGCATATCTTTGATGAGCGCAACTCCATAGCCTATCATGTGGGTGGAGGCATAGGAATTCCTTATGGCAATTCCACTATCCTTCCGTTCGAGAAACGTTTCTATGGAGGAGGCGCAAATGGAGTAAGAGGGTGGGATGTACGCACACTCGGTCCCGGACGATTCCCCGGATCAAATACCGTAAGCGATTTCATAAATCAATGTGGAGATATAAGACTTGATTTCAATGTAGAATATCGCCCTAAGCTTTTTTGGATTCTCGAAGGCGCACTTTTCATTGATATAGGAAATATCTGGACAATTCACAATTATTCGAACCAGCCATATGGATTTTTTCGTTTTAAATCATTCTATAAAGAGTTGGCGGCAGCCTACGGTGTAGGTCTGAGACTTGACTTCAAATACTTTCTGTTACGTTTCGACATGGGTATGAAAGCACATAACCCTGCAATAAACCAGGAGCCATGGCCAATAATACACCCGCACTGGAAACGCGACCACTCTTTCCACTTCTCAATCGGATATCCATTCTGATATATATTTAAATATGAAAAAGCTCGTAATATTTGACCTTGACGGCACACTTGTAAATTCCATAACAGATCTTGGGAATGCATGTAACTATGCATTGCGCACTCTCGGATATTCCGAGCATGCCATATCTACTTATAATTTCATGGTCGGGAACGGCGTAAGAAAACTGGTGGAACGCGCCGAACCCGACGCGAATCCCGAGACTGTTGACAAGCTATTGACCTTATTCCGTGAATATTATGACGACCATCTCACGGATAAGACCACACCCTATCCGGGAATCCCGGAACTATTGCGCAGTCTTACAGAGCGTGGCGTAGCCATTGCCGTGGCATCAAACAAATATCAGGCGGCTGTGTCGAGAATAGTGCCATATTTCTTTCCGGACATACCATTCGTGTCAATCAAGGGGCACTCACCATTAATGCCTGTAAAACCGGATCCATCAATTGTATTTTCAATTCTGAGTCAGTATCCCACTCCGAAAAATGATGTACTATACGTCGGGGATTCCTCTGTAGATATCGAGACAGCACGACGAGCCTGTGTGGAATCTACAGGTGTGAGCTGGGGTTTCCGCCCAATTTCAGAATTACGTGGTGCCTATGCCGACAACATAGTCACATCTCCTGAAGAAATCCTAAACATTGTTGACCGTTGAAGCGCGTTTGATTATTTTGCTGTCAAGCACTATCGACTTGCTTGGTGATGAAAAATCCTCTATCTTGGCTAATAGAAGTTCTGTCGCTATTCTTGCCATCTCCTCAATCTGCTGTTCAACGGCTGTAATCTGTGGATAGACCAACGTTGAAAGGACAGTGCCCGACATTGTGCATATAGCCACATCGTCTGGTATACGGATACCGCGCTCCTGCAGTGCGCGTTTGGCACCCAACGCCTGTGTCTCTGTAAAACAAAATACACTGTCAAATTCCAGTCCCCTCTCCAAAGCCACCTCTATGGCATGCACGCCATCTTCGAAAAGCACACCGCCGGATATGGAATATTCAGCGCCACACGGCAGATTGAATTTCTTTAATGCATCATGCCAACCTTTGCGACGGTCGATAGCGTTCTGAATATAAGAGGGACCCTCGAGATGCAAGATACGCTTCTGACCGTTATAGATCAGATGCTCGACCATAAAGAAAGATTTGATGTAGTCGTTGCTGCGCACCATAGACACATCAAGATCCGGTATGATTCTGTCGAAAAACACCAGTGGTACTCGACTGTTCAGAAAACTGTTGTATATATCAAGGTTCGCACTGTTATGACAAGGGTTTATCAGAATCCCGTCAACACGGGATTTATTGAATGTCTCAAGATTGAGCTTTTCAATTTCAGAAGATTCATCCGAGAATGCGATAGCTACGCGATAACCATTATGCAGGATATGTTTTTGAGCGGCAGAAATAAATCTTATGCAGAACGGTGTAGTCATCTCCGGAACGGAAATTCCGATCACATGATTGCTCTGCGCACGGAGATTAACAGCCATCTCATTCCGTCTGTATCCCATACGGAGGGCTGTCTCCTGTATCTTTTTCATAGTCTCACTACTGACATTGTGCGCGTCGTCATTGAGCGCACGAGACACCGTAGACTTTGAGATGCCTAATTCAGCAGCTATATCTTTTATCGTCACATACCTCATGGTAAAGTGTCTAAGAGTGTGAAGAGTGTGTTTAAATTTTATGTTAAGTTACTAAAAATTTAGCAACCTTCCCTCTTTTTGATGAAACATTTTACTTCTGACGCACATCTTACTCCTCAATCGTTTGCGTTGAATTAACACGTCCTTGCATATATGTAATATATTAAGAAATAATAAAAGTTTTATCAATGGATAAAATTTTGTAACTTTATAAATACAAATTATGCAGCTTAAACTATGAACAAAGTTATTTTTTATCTTCTTGTCCTATTGTCCGCCATCGGGATCCAAACACACGCTGAGAGAAAATTTATAGCACACCGTGGAGTGGATCTCAAACATACCATTGCAGGCGAGAACTCGCTTGAGGCTATCCGTCTGGCAAAAAGGGCCGGCTTTCAAGCCATCGAAACTGATGTCCGTATGACATCAGACGATTCAATTGTAGTGATGCACGATGCAACACTTAACCGTACATGCCTGCTTGCCGATGGATCAGAACTCATCGACCCTGTTGAGATAAAAAACATTACATGGAAGGAGTTGCAGAAGAATTATATATTAAAAGCTGATAATCCGGCACACAGGTCCAGGATTCCATCTCTCCGCACCTACCTACGCGAATGCAAAAAAGAGGGTCTTCTGCCATTCATAGAGCCAAAACTCATCGATTCCACAGGAAATCATTACAGGGACATAATCAGAATTGCTGATGATATTTATGGATCCGGAAACTATATAATCACATCCAACAACAGGGCAAACAATATTATCCGCTATACGCTAAAATATAAAGAAGTACCGATTATGGGCATTCTCTATCAGACCACATATCCGGCAATACATGAGCTGGGCAACTGCATCATGGCTATAAGCGCCACAAAATTCGAACCGGAAGAGTATGACCGACTGCATCTTCAGGCTCACCATGACGGATTGCTTTCAGAATCGCATGCCGATAAATTCAAACATTTCGACATGATAAACGGAGCACCGGTGGATTATGTATCCACGGATATGCTTGTGCCGGATTATCATGGTCAAGGCAAGGTTATAAAAACAGGATCCCATTCTGATTTCGGGGGGCTATATGTAAGTTTTGACATAATCGGTGAAGCGGAAGTGGAAATGGGCAGTCAGAAATTCAAAGTATCTTCACCGGATAAAGTAAAAAAAGTCATACATCAGGTCGCACTCTACAACGAGACTCCGAAAGTAGATATCAGACCCGTTGACAAATCAACCAGAATATCCGGAGTCAAGATCCGTCAGGTCGAATTTTAAATTTAACTTAAAACAAGATAATATCATGACAGAGAAAAAAATTTATACAGAGCCTGCAAGAGAGGTTCCCGTACTTGCAGATATCGACGTACTCGTAGTAGGCGGAGGTCCGTCAGGTGTGTGTGCGGCTGTAGGCGCGGCCCGTACCGGTGCAAAAACAATGCTTGTTGAATCACTTGGATCCTTCGGTGGAATGTGGACCAACGGTCTCGTCACCACACTCGGAGGTTTCAACTCATGGTTGAAACCATATCGCCGTTGTGTTGACGGCGTGATGGGCGAATGGCTTCGCATGGCTGCCGCAAAAAATGGTGCCGAAGATAACCGATCCTGGGTTCTGAGCTCAGATCCGGAGATCATGAAACTGACTGCGGATGAACTTCTTGCAAAGAATAACGTAGATGTGCTTCTTCACACATGGATGGTAGACACCATCATGGAAGGCAATTCCCTGAAAGGTGTAATTGTTGAGAATGTTGACGGTCGAGGCGTCATTCTTGCCAAGAACGTGGTTGACTGCACCGGAAACGGAGATGTCATGGCACGTTCAGGAGCCGAATTCCGTATTTCCGAAGCTCTGCAGCCAATGACAATGCCATTCTTCCTTGCAGAAGTCACACCCAAAGGAGATGCTCCTTTCGATGATGAACTTGTGATTCCTATGGGACCGGAACCCGGATATCTCGGCAAAGAAATGATGCCTTATACGACACGACGTCGTGACATGGCTGTCGACAACGACATGCTTAACAAAGCCTACGAAGATGGCAAGCTCCCGTTTTTCGGTGGTCCCTGGTTCGGAGGTCTTCGCACAAATTATCCCTGGGTGAATACAACACGTGTATATGGTTCGGCAGTAAATGCCAAAGAACTTACCGAGGCTGAGATGCAAGGACGTCATGACGCCCATCAGATTGTGAACTTCTATCGTGAAAACTGCGCTGGATTTGAAAAATGCTGGATCATGACCACAGCCGCCACAATGGGTATCCGTGAAACGCGCCGCCTTACCGGTGAATATACCTTGTCCCGCACAGACATTGCGGAACATCATACTTTCGAAGATCCTGTTGCAGTGGGAGTCTGGCCGATCGACGTTCATCCGCAAAAGGGAGAAAACGGCGCGCACGACATGTTTGTTCCGCTCCCCTATCAGATACCTTACCGCTCTCTGATTCCGGTCAAAGTAGATAACCTCATAGTCGCAGGCCGTTGCATATCATCGGACCGCGAAGCAATGGGAACACTTCGTGTAGGTGCCACATGTGGCGCAATCGGACATGCTGCCGGCGTTGCGGCGGCTCTATGCGGAAAGAACGGATGCACACCCCGCGACCTCAATTACAATGAGCTGAAATCAGAGTTGACACAACAGAATGCTATACTCGAATAAGATTGATATAATATGACTGCACACAAAACAATTAAGAATATTGCACTTTCATTGCCGCTGCTCACATCAGGAGCGGCAATGGCAGCCGATCGTCCCAACATAATCTTTTTTCTTGTGGATGATTTCGGATGGACAGAAACATCTCTTCCTTTCGGTGACGAGGTTTATCCCCGTAACAAACAGTTCCACACGCCAAATATGGAACGGCTCTCAAAAATGGGCACTATGCTTACCAATGCGTATGCATGCTCCCTGTCTACGGCGACCCGCACCTCATTGCTTACCGGCATGAATTCCGCTCATAGCCATATCACATCTTTCAGTTCACTTTATAAGGACATTGTGCCGGATGCTATCGGCGGACATCCGGGCGCTACGAATCCTAATCTTGACGATATTTTCGCTCATCCGAAATGGAACTACAATGCTCTGTGTCCAGTACAGTTTGACAATGATACCGACCGTGCCACCTACGGTTTAAACAATACGACATATGCGACTCCGCTTCCTCAATTGCTTCGCGATTCAGGCTATCACACAATACATGTAGGCAAAGCACACTGGGCGCCCGCCGGAACTCCGGGATCCAACCCATATAATATGGGATTTGTGGTAAATATCGCCGGAGCTCAGAACGGTCATCCTAAAAGCTACCAGCCTGAAGACAATTTCGGGAATATTCCCGGACAGGGAGACTACGGATCGGTACAGAACATGAGCCAATATTACGGCTCTAATGTACATCTGACAGACGCCATTACACGCGAAGCTCTCAAAGCGATGGAACATCCTATAAAGCAGGATATCCCCTTCTTCCTTTATTTCGGTCATTATACCAACCACACCCCTATCCAGCGAGACAACCGTTTTTATCAGAAATATATCGATATGGGTCTCGATGAGGGCGAAGCCCGCTATTCCTCTATGGTAGAGGGTATGGACGTAAGTCTCGGTCAGGTTCTTGACTTCCTTGATGAAAAGGGAATTGCCGACAATACAGTACTCGTATTCTTCTCTGATAACGGAGGTCACTCTGTAGGAGGCGAGAAAGGCGGTAAGATGCACACACAGAATATGCCGTTGCGCGAAGGCAAAGGGTCTGTATATGAAGGTGGCATCCGCGTGCCGATGATGGTCGTATGGCCCGGAAAGGTCGCACCCGACACCCGTATCAACACACCGGTGTGTGTTGAGGATTTCTTCCCCTCGTTCTGTGAATGGGCCCAAGTCGAGAATCCACAGACAGTTCAGGAACGTGACGGCGTATCTTTCGTAAAACTTGTGACCGACGGATCCAATTATATCGCGCAGGCTCAGAAAGAGGGCAAGATAAAGAACCAATATGAAGCCAACCGTTATCAGATCCCACAGGAAGTTTCAGGTATCGCCGACAACCGTTCTATCATCTCCCACTATCCCCATCAGCTCCGCTTCGAAGATCAGGATGACATCGATTTCATGAGCGCAGTACGTCAAGGCGACTGGAAGCTTATTTATAGAATGCATACAGGAGACCTTGAGCTGTACAATCTCGCACAAGATATAGAGGAACGTAACAATCTTGCATCCAAATATCCGAAAAAAGTAAAGAGCATGGCTAAGGATTTAGGAAACAGCCTTCGCAAATGGGAAGCTCCTATGCCTACAGTCCGCGCTACAGGAAATCTTGTTCCTATGCCTGACGAGGTGATATCAGTATCAAAAAAGGGGAAGAAAAACAAAAAGAAGTAGTAGATACAATGAATCTCGAATTCAGTAAAACTTTTTTTAATTCAGCAAACGAATCTAATCCGGAGGGGGAACTTGCCCTCTCCGTTTTAGTAAGTAATATAATTGAGATTGCCACCGCCCATGCGAATTCACTGGGTATAGGTAATCCATCAATGAGCCACCTTGGCGCTGGATGGGTCTTAAGCCGTATTGCAATTGAAATGGAATCGTATCCGCCGTGCAATACAGATTATTCAATTACTACATGGATTGAAGGATGGAACAGACACTTCTCAACCCGCAATTTCTGTATTGAAGGCAACGAGGGGAAAATATATGGCTATGCCCGCACTGTCTGGATGGTACTCAACACCGAGACTCATGAGAATTTCGGCACCTCTCACCTTAACCTTCCTCCGGAAATGATCTCTACAAGGGAATGCCCGATTCCTCCGCAAGGCAAACATACGGTAATCATGCCATATGACACTCCGGATGAAGCAATCACTGCCCGTGTTCTTAAAGCCAACGCCCCGGAAACCGATTATACCTTCAAATACAATGACATCGATTTTTATCGTCACGTAAACACCGTCAGATACTTCACAATCCTCCTTAACCAATATTCACTGGATGATTTTGACCGTAATTTTGTAAAAAGGATTGAATTGTCGTTTCTTCACGAAGGCAGTTTCGGAGACACTGTGACAATACTCCGTCATAATCATACGCCCCTGTCATCATCGGTTTCCCTACAATCACACAATACAGGTCTTCCGATATTGTTTTCAAGCATTTCGCTCTTTCCTCGCTGATTATATAAATGTACTGCAAGAAGAAATTCAACTCCTATATAGATTGTCCGGCTGTAGAATACTGGAAGAATCTCTGTCTGAATGAAGGTACTATGATTCATTACAACAGGGGCGATTACTTCTTCAAAGAAGGAGAGGTGGCTAAATATTTCGGTTATATCCAATCCGGTACTCTGAAATACACAGCATACGATACTGATGGAACAGAGTACATTCTTGGGCTGGAATTTGATAAAGAATTCGTTTCCGATTTTCCTTTCTCCATTCATGGAATAAAAGCTCGAACATCTGTAATAGCTACAACACCTTGTGATATTCTATGCGTACCGACAAAACTTATTCATGAGCGTCTTGCCTCAGACAGCCAGCTCATGACTGTGATTCTCGAATCAACCGAGGCGGTTTTCAGTACTGTATATGACAGATATAAGGATTTATACACCAAATCTCCCCAACAGCGGTACAACGAACTGATTTGTCAACATCCGGATCTGTTCACATTATTCTCATTGCGGGAAATAGCGTCTTTTCTAAAAATCACACCAACTCATTTAAGTCGCTTGAGAAAAAACGGCACACATCAATTTTAAGAATGTGTTTACTTTCTGCCAAAGGTCAGTCCGAGTCCGAGCATAAGATTGGACGGTGAATGGAATTCATACAGCCGGTAACCTGCGTTTAAATACAAAGGACCGTATATGTAAACCTTCAAATTCACCAACTGATATAATTTGCGCGTCTCCCGTGGTCCCGCAAATCCGTAGCCAATACCCGCATTCAACGAAAATATCGGCATCACAAGTTCGGCTCTTGCCGATAACCCGGCAGATACCTGACGAAAGAACGGGGGTCTGTAAAACTTGGAATCCTCTCCGGATGTATCCGGAACATGATATTCCGAAAGCCCGGTGTTCTCGCTCCACTGCAGATCCAGTGACAGTCCTGTCCTAAAAACAGGACAGACATCCCACATCGGAGCGAAAGTCAGACCTGCCACACCGAAATGACCTGGCAAAAGCGCCTTCTCTCCCTCCTCGGTAAAAGCGCCTTCCTCAGCTGGGAAATATGCTTTGCGCCACGCACCATATCCCATCACATCGTATAAGATCCCTTTACGAAAGCCATCGTCCGCCACGAAAGGTGAAGTCCTTCTGAACATTTTCTCACCCGGGATAAACGTAAGACCCACTGCCGCTCCCACTGTATTGACTCCGGGATTCGGCCAGGAGGTGTTGCCGTTGGAATAATGGGTCAGATCAATTCCTCCTGAAAGATGCAGACCTGCAGTGAGCGCATAATTGAGTTTAAAGCCGAGATTGAGATAAGCGTTCGTAGATGAGCCTACAACCAGATTGGAACGTATATCGCCATCCTGTGTCGTTCTTTTCCAACCGAAAGTCGCTCCGAAATTCCACTCATAATCAAGAGAGAATCTATTTGAAAAACAAAACATCGGCGCACCCTGGAAAACATACACTCCCAATGGAGTACCGACATCGCGAGACTGCATGAATGTATTCACGCTAAAACCGAGACCCTGGTACACGGAGGCGGTACGTCCTGCATTCGGACGCATAAATGAATATCTCAGATGCCATGACAATGCCGAATGGGAGACTTTCCCGTCTGCTTCCATTCTATCCATCAATATCGGATTTGAATTGAAAGCATAACCTGCACGCAAGCCTGTTTCCCAACGGGAAACAAACCTTTGTGGTTCCTTTGCCATCAGACCGAGTACAACAGAGGATAATATCATCAATATTATAATTTGCCTTACTCTCATTGTATTGGTGACACATCGCTCCATTCGACTCTTATTCCGACAGGCACAGAAACACTTACGTCGACCCAATTATAACTCAGCGAATCCGGAAAACCGGAAATATAATATATTATATCCGCTTTGGCAGTAATAACCTTCCGTTTTACATAAATTTGAGCAGAGACCTTACTATATGGAGGAATTTCATACGATTCCATATGACCCACCATAAATTGATGAGGAACAGAAGTGATTCCGAACTTAAAAGGAATTTCAGTATCATCAAAATGGGGAAAACCGAAAGAATCGATACAGGGAATCTGAATATCAGGTTGTTCTTTTTTCCACGGAATAACGTAATAAGTACTGTTGGTTATTTTTACAAGAGAATTATTATAATTGTCATACAGGATATTAACCTCGATAGACTTACCACCGTTGTTACGAAAGATTGTCTCCCGCACCATTTCCCCAATAGGCTCGACATGTAATGAAGCTATATCATAAGTCAGAGAAAGCAGCTCAAGGCTGTCAGTTTTCTCCGGTTCAGGATCCGGATTCTCCTCAGGAGGGATAACCTCTGCCGGACGAGATACAAATACCTCGTCGTTGCATGATACCATGGCGACAAACAGCAACAAAGCATACGTTATCAGCTTAACTTTCATATAAGTAATAACGTACCTCCAATCAAATTAGTACACCATGATCAAAACATGCGTCAACACTATAAGAACCGCACTCCAAAAGTCAATATATCATACTTATGGAGTGCAGTTTATACTTATTGCTTTTAGCACAGAAGTTTCTTCATGAACTCATAATCGGGTTCATTAGCAACCTGTTCGCATAATGATGTACCCAAGATCATACCGTTCTCGTCAATCACTACCAACGCACGGGCAAAAAGACCTTTCATCGGACCGTCCTCAATTCTCACACCGTAATCATCTCCAAAACGGGAACGGAATCCGCTTCCGGTGCTGACATTCTTGATACCATTCACTGTGCAGAACCTGCTTGCCGCAAATGGCAAATCCATACTTACACACAATACATGAGTATTGGGGAATTCGGATGCATCTGAATTAAAACGTCGTACCGAAGTGGCGCATACATCTGTATCGAGACTCGGGAAAATATTAAGGACAAGCCTTTTCCCTTTAAAAGAATCGAGATTTACCTCAGACAAATCCTGACACACAAGGGTAAAATCATGAGCCTTCTCTCCAGCCTCAGGCAACCCTTTCACATGCATTTCAAGACCTTTCAAAAATATTTTCTCCATAACATTAAAGATTTAATTAATTCTACTATTCAACTATTCAAACATCATATTAAGACATAAGGTTTATTCTCCATTTCATAGAATAACCGGTTACATTATAACACATATAATCAACACAACTAAATATTGGAATTAGTATATTGATGACTTGTTCCAATTTAATTGCAGCCAATATGCGTAAGTTATCAAAAAATGATTATATTTACAAAGTCATTACAGAGACTCATCTTAACCACAAAACAGAGAGCCTATCTGATTGGATATCAAAGACCTTCTGCACCCGGATGGGTGTTTAGACACTGCAACAGGATATCAGATCGTTAAAACACATCCGTTGACAAATTAATATGAACTATTATGGAAGTAATAAGCCTGCATGGAACAGAAGACCGTTTATATGAGCTTGTGGCGCGCCTGGTCATGGATCCTGATATAATCCGCCAAAACAACAATTATCCGTTCAAGACGACACCACAGTATATCTGGTACATATGCATGGGTGACAGTGAGCTCGTAGGTTTCATGCCGGTAAAGAACACTTCCCGCGGTCTGTATATTGACAACTATTATATAAAAGAGGATAAGCGAGAGGTTTTGGACGCTCTTATAACCAATATCCTTGCCGCTTCAGACAAACCCGTAACGGTTCTCTGCCATAAAAGACACACGGAAGTGTTCCGTCAACACGAATTTATCACATGCACAATATTCGCACAATACAACAAGATGCAACATATTGTGGAGAAAGGAAGACGGAGTCGATGATACATAGGCTGAATGTATACGAAGCGGCGCAAAAACGCCTTAAACTGGTTTTTGACAATTTCGACTATGTTTATGTTTCCTTCTCCGGAGGCAAAGACAGTGGCGTACTGCTGAATTTGTGCGTGGAGTATCTGCGCAAGAATCTTCCGGGCAGAAAACTCGGTGTATTGCATCTCGATTATGAGGCGCAATATTCCCAGACCACCGAATATGTAGCCGATCGGCTGGCAGAAGACAGAGACATCCTCGAAGTTTACCATTGCTGCGTGCCTTTCAAAGTGACGACATGCACATCAATGTATCAGTCATATTGGCGTCCGTGGGAAGAGTCAAAGAAAGAGCTATGGGTAAGGGATATGCCCGGGAATTGCTATGTAGAAAATGATTTCGATTTTTTCAATGACGAATTGTGGGACTATGATTTCCATCAATTGTTTGCTAAATGGCTACGGCAAAGGAAACAGGTACGTAGGATATGTTGCCTCATAGGCATACGCACACAGGAAAGCTATAACCGATGGCGTACCATACACAGCAGTAGAAATTACCGTCATTTCGGATCGGCAAAGTGGATTCACATGATGGGTGGAAACGTGTTCAACGCATACCCCATACATGATTGGAAGACCTCCGACATCTGGACAGCCAACGGCAAATTCAGATGGAAATACAACTGTCTTTACGATCTATATTATCAGGCAGGAATACCCTTAGGGCGTCAACGTGTGGCGAGTCCGTTCATTTCACAAGCGCTGTCAACTCTCTCGATATACAAGGCAGTTGACCCTGATACATGGGGCAAGATGGTAAGCCGTGTCAACGGAGTGAACTTTGCCGGTCTTTACGGGAGTTCTTTTGCTATGGGATGGAAATCGATCAAATGCCCCGCTGGTTTCTCATGGAAACAATACATGGAATTTCTTCTTGGCACACTTCCGGAGGAAGCTGCCCGAAATTACCGTGATAAACTCCGCGTAAGCATACGTTTCTGGCGGGAACGCGGAGGATGTCTCTCCGAAGAAACAATAAAAAAGCTCCGGGATAGAAATATTTCGTTCTCTATAGGCGGCATGTCGGCATATCATACCGATAAACGACCTGTCAGAATGGAATATCTTGACGATATAGACATTCCCGAATTCAAAGAGATACCGACATATAAACGCATGTGTATCTGCATACTAAAAAATGACCATGCCTGCAAATACATGGGATTCGCACTTACCAAAAAGGAGAAACTATTGAAAGAAAGTGTAATGAAAAAATACCGATTGCTGAATCATGACAAGATATAAGAGTCCCGTATATAACGTAATTGCCGTTCCGTTGGATAAGGTTGTTGCAAACAGTTATAATCCCAATGTAGTGGCGCCGCCGGAGATGAAGCTGCTTGAATTATCCATATGGGAAGACGGATATACTATGCCGTGTGTCTGTTATTATATAAAAGACACGGATCAATATGAGCTTGTGGATGGTTTTCACCGCTATATGGTCATGAAAACATCCCGACGCATATATGAACGGGAAGGCGGTCTGCTGCCAGTAACGGTGATTGACAAAGACATGTCACATAGGATGACTTCTACCATAAGGCATAACCGTGCGAGAGGTATACATAATGTTGAACTTATGAGTCACATTGTTACCGAACTGACGCGTTCCGGGATGTCAGACACCTGGATCATGCGCAATATCGGTATGGATAAGGATGAACTTTTGCGGTTAAAACAGATATCCGGACTCGCCGAACTGTTTGCCGACAAAGATTTCGGCATGTCGGAAGAATGTGAAGAAGACGATTGAGACAGAGTAAAACACAGTACAGTTAATAATTCAACTTGATACACTAAGAAACAGCGTTCCTGAATCCATAGGATTCGGGAACGCTGCTGTTCTTGAAGACCGGCAGCAAAGCAGGTCTATACCTGCCGCTGGAGTCTTATAAGTTAGGAATCAGATGATACCCTGAGCCATCATTGCGTCTGCCACTTTGAGGAAGCCGGCGATGTTGGCACCCTTCATATAGTTGATATAGCCATCGGGCTGTTTGCCATGTTCCACACAAGCTTCATGAATATCATGCATGATCTGGTGAAGCATCTCATCCACTTTCTCGGCAGTCCACTGCAGGTGCTCTGCATCCTGTGTCATCTCAAGACCTGAAACTGCAACGCCACCGGCATTGACAGCCTTGCCCGGACCATAAGGAATCTTGTTGGCAATGAATGTATCGATAGCCTCAGGCGTACATCCCATGTTGGAGACTTCAGCTACAAGCAGCACTCCGTTGTCTACAAGCTGCTTTGCATCATCTCCATTGAGCTCATTCTGGGTAGCGCATGGAAGAGCGATATCAACTTTCTGCTCCCAAGGTTTACGACCTGCATAGAAAGTCGATCCGGGGAATTTATCCGCATACGGTGCCACAATATCATTACCGGAAGCACGGAGTTCAAGCATATAATCGATCTTCTCGGCATCAAGACCTGCCGGATCATATACATATCCATCAGGACCGGAGATGGTTACAACCTTGCCACCAAGTTCAGTAGCCTTTGTAGCCGCACCCCACGCAACGTTACCGAAACCTGAGATAGCGATAGTCTTTCCCTTGATCTCCTGACCAAGATCTGCAAGCATCTGCACTGTATAATAAAGGGCACCGAATCCAGTAGCCTCCGGGCGGATACGACTGCCGCCGAAGCTGAGACCTTTGCCTGTGAATGTACCTGTATTCTCGCGGGCAAGTTTCTTGTACATGCCATACATATATCCTACCTCACGACCACCTACACCTATATCGCCGGCCGGAACATCGCGGTCCGGACCAAGGTTTCTCCACAACTCGAGGATGAACGCCTGGCAGAAACGCATGATTTCAGCATCGCTCTTACCGCGTGGGCTGAAGTCGGAACCGCCTTTACCGCCACCCATAGGAAGTGTGGTAAGTGCATTTTTGAACGTCTGCTCAAAGCCAAGGAATTTAAGAATTGAAAGGTTTACCGACGCATGGAAACGGATACCGCCTTTATACGGACCGATTGCATTGTTGAATTGAACGCGGTAACCGATATTGTTCTGTACCTCGCCCTTGTCGTCAACCCAAGATACTCGGAAAGTAAAGATACGGTCAGGCTCTACCATTCTTTCAATTATCTTCGCCTTCTCATATTCCGGATGCTGATTATATACATCCTCAACTGAAAGCAAAACTTCTTTTACCGCCTGAAGATACTCTTTCTCCCCCGGATGCTTGGCCTCAAGATTGGCCATGATCTCGTTAATGTTCATGATATAAATTTTTAGATTTATGGTGTGTTTTCTATCGCGATCCACTTCCTCTTGACAGGAAATGAGTCTGATGCAAACTTACAAACTTTATTTAAATCCACAAAATAAAAATACCACGATTTTTTCTAATTTTAGAAACTGGGAAAGATCATATAATAATATAACTGCACCCTATAAGTTTTATGTCAAACTTCCGGGGTGCAGTTATACTTTATATAAAGCTCAGTATGTGTTATTTACCGGTATGATTAAATGTTTTGGAGACCAGAGGTATGTTTTTCTCCATGGCAATACGTGTTGTTGTCGGATACTCGAGTTTGTTGAGTTCGTTTACCGCAAAACTGATATCCGCAAGGAGTTGGTCAGCCATGTCCCTACTGAATCCCTGCTTGCACAGAACTCGCATAACTACCATATTTTCTATATTTGCAGGCATAGTGTATGCCGGCACAAACCATCCCTTCTGTGAGAGTTTGTCCTGCAGGTCATAAAGCGTCCACTTGGCATTTTTCTGCACATCTGCTTTCATTCGCCATACAAATATCGGATTGGGCACTTCAGCGGCATAAGGTTCAAACTCTGCCATTTCCCCAACTTTTTCGTGCAGATAGCGTGCTACCGTAAGTGAATTGAGCTGTACATTCTTGTAACCTTCAAATCCAAGACGGATAAACTGATAGTATTGTCCGAGTATCTGAGCGGCAGGACGCGAATAGTTCAATCCGACCTGGGTTACTTCAGCACCAAGATAGTTGACTGTGAAAGCCATGTCACCCGGCAGATATTTCTTATCTTTCCAAATCACCCATCCCAGTCCTGGATAAACAAGACCGAACTTGTGTCCCGATGTACTGATTGAAAGAACCCATTTCAAGCGGAAGTCCCACTTCTTTTCCGGTTCAACGAATGGAAGTATAAAGCCGCCGGTAGCGGCGTCAATGTGTATACACACTTCGTTACCGGTTTCAGCATTAAATTTGTCGAGAGCGGCGTCAAGAGCCTCTACATCATCATTCATACCTGACCAGGTAACGCCAAGAATAGGCACCACGCATATGGTGTTCTCATCACAAAGTCTGATGGCGGCGTCAATATCGAGCGTAGGATGTTCAACCGATAAAGGAACGCAACGCATTTCTATGTTCCAGAATGAAACAAACTTCTCCCATACTACCTGATATGCGGTGGAGATCACCAAATTAGGCTTGTCGTAGGGTTTACCTGCTTTCTTACGACGTTCCTGCCATCTCTTAAGGGCCGCAAGTCCTCCGAGCATACAGGCTTCAGACGAACCGATTGCAAGCGCACCGGCTTTCCATGTATTGGTCTCCGGAGTGTTCCAGAGGTTTGCCATGATGTTGATGCACTTCTGGCACATTACCGCCACACGGGGATATTCTGTCTGATCAATATAGTTCATGCTGACCGCCTCATTCATAAGGCGTGTGGCATACTCGTCCATATAC
This sequence comes from uncultured Muribaculaceae bacterium, assembly GCA_910579845.1. Taxonomy (GTDB): domain Bacteria; phylum Bacteroidota; class Bacteroidia; order Bacteroidales; family Muribaculaceae; genus Lepagella. Next base: position 101,794 of record CAJTWL010000005.1, read on the forward strand.
GTGGTTACGAAAGTAGCGAGATTCAATCTTGGTTGTGTCTGGGCGAAAGTCTCATCTTTCACCATCTGGTACGCGATTTCAGGTGTTGTAGGACCTTGCGGAATGCTCTGTACCGGAGCCTGCTGCAACATAGCGTCCGAACCGAATACATCAGTTTTTGCATCGCCTGAACGGAAGCTGGGGTCTGTTTTAGGATCTAACATTTTTGATAATTTTTAGTGTATAATAAAATTTGCCTTTACAACAAGGTCTATATATCAATATTTGCACATCAATAAAACAATACCATAGTTTAAAAGTTTATGTCTCAAGGATCTTTAAGAATATATTAACATTAAGAGAGAGTGTACTGGAAGACAAGATGAGGCTGCGCCGTAAATCCCAATTACGACACAGCCTCCCGTTGTTTTGAAGAACAGTACTATACTAATCTTAGAGCTTCTAAAGTGCTGTTTTATTTATAATTACTCTTTCACCATTATTTTCCCTGACTGAAGATTACTATACGGTTCCAGTCATTTGTTCCATAAGGCTGAACAGAAGATCCGTCATATTTAACCTGCAGACGATCACGAGAGATTCCGTATGTGTTGACCAATTCATCGGCTACCACATTAGCACGTCTTTCGGAAAGACCCATATTGTATTCGGAAGTACCGGTGTCTTTATCAGCATATCCGCAAACTACAACCTTCTCGTCCGGATTAGCCTTAAGCCATTCTGCCATGTTATAGATATTTACCTGCTCTGTAGGCATGATCTTGTCAGAGTTGATGGTGAAGCGGACTGTTGTCATCAGAGGCGTGCTCGGGCAATCCTGTACGACCGGTTCGGGGCATGGAAGCTGAGACTGAAGATTTGCAACTTCAGCACCACATGCGAGCAACTGAGCGCGGAGATCATTTACCTGACCATTCAATGCGGCAATCTGGGATACATAATTACATTCGTTGAATTTGTTGAACTTACGTCCGCCGATATTGAAGTTGAAACCGCCCAATACAGCTACGTTGGCATCAACCGACTGACCTTGTGCACAGTTGTTCCAGTTATCGCCATAGAATGTAGCACGAGCCTCTGCAAAGAAGTCAACATACTCACACAAACGGAAACGGAACTGAAGACCTGCAGAAACAGGGAGTGTCCACTGTATTGATTTCTGTTTACCATTTTCGCGATAGATATTTGTACCTGCCGGTTTCGCTCCATGTGCATCGCGATAATTCCACATTGCATCTCCACCCAAACCGACGAACGGAATGATTGAGAATACGCGGTTGTCGTTAACGCCGCCAAGTGAATTGAACATATCCCACATAACTTCGGCCTGGAGATTCACATGCTGTGCGCGTGTCCATCCATTTTTATATTCAGGACCGGTAGGATTGTCCCAATGCATTGATCCGCCAAGAGCTTTGATTCTGAATCCGAAGTAAGGAGATACCCAACGGCCGAAACCTACACCATATGTAAGTGTCATCTTATGTCGATCCACGGCAGGACCTGTCGATGTGCCTTTTTCCACGAAAGGCTGGTTAATACCTGCATTTACCTCAATGAACCAATTGTTGCGCCAATTGGAGAAATAATGCGTAGTCGGATCACAAGTAAACTCAGTAACTGTTGTAGCCTCATCTACGAAAACATCCTGAGCATTTGCTGGAGCACAGTATGCTGCAGTTCCAGCACAAAGTGCGATAGCGTAGTAGAGATTTTTGGTTTTCATAAAATATAAATTTAAGAATAAGTTTGTGAAATCGATTATTTATTCCGGGCAGCTTACGCAACCCTTGGTTATCAATTTTTACAATTTTTACATATCTAACATTTCAAATTAAAGTTTTGTTTGAATCGAGTTTATTAAAAATTCATGATTTTTCACTAATTTCGCATTTAGTGTGTTTGGATTTAAATGATTTTGGCATAAAAACGTTCGGACATCAATGAAAAGGCATCCCAAATACTTGCTGAAACTGGAGGATGAGTCAAGACTATCCTGCATTTTCAATATCAAGCTTACCCGCTTCGGCATGTGGGCTGCCGGAATACTTTTTCTTGCCGTCATGTTTCTCTTTGCCGGGATTTTCATCATAGCGACTCCTCTGAAGACCCTATTGCCGGGATATATGAAACAGCAGGAACGCACTGCCACCGAAGAGAATATTTTACGCCTTGACTCCATTCAGGCGGTATATGAAACAAATCAGGCTTATATAGAGAATTTTGTAAAAGCACTCGATACAGAGCGGATACCCAACGATTCCATTCTTATGGTCGGCGAGACACGCGAGCTTTCATCCGATTCTCTCCTTCCTGCATCGCCCCTCGAACGAAAGTTTGTAAACGCTATGGAAGAACGAGAACGGTTCAATATTTCGGTACTTGCTCCACTTGCCGCCGAGGATATGATGTTCTCACCTGTTGCCGAGTCAGGGATATTCACCATCGCATCTAAGGACTCCACACGTGGAGAGATACTTATCGGCGGAGACGAGCCAGTTCTCAGCATATCCGACGGTTCTGTACTTGCCTCATATTATTCTCCTGCGGAGAAAGGGTATGTTATACTTGTACAACATGCCAAAGGATTCGTGTCGAGTTATGAAGGAACCGGCAATCCTATGGTTTCGGCAGGAGATATGGTGCTTGCGGGACAAATGATTGCGCTTGGTCCCAAACCGGATGCCAAAGGAAGAAGAATCGTCGCTGTCATGATGTGGCATAACGGTATTTCGCTCAAGCCTTTTGAATACATTGGCTCCGGTGCAGGTCACTCATACTCAAAAGAAGATAATTACGAAGCCCCACGGGGCAGATAATTTATAATCCTTCGGGATATTTGATTTATGCAATTTATAGAAAATATAGCTGTGCTTGGCTCCACAGGAAGTATCGGCACACAAAGTCTTGATATCATAGAAGCATTTCCTGACAGATTCAGGGCAACTGTTCTGACTGCCGGCAGGAACTGGGATTTGCTTGCACGTCAGGCACATAAATTCAGACCTGACACAGTGGTAATAGCTGACGAGAGCCACTATACCGATTTAAAGGAGGCGTTACAGGATATTCCGGTAACAGTGCTTGCCGGTTCTGAAGCCATAGCCGATGTGACCACGTTACCATGTGTTGACACGGTTATCACGGCAATGGTAGGTTACAGCGGACTGTTGCCTACCGTAAAAGCAATCAAAGCCGGTAAAAAGATTGCTCTTGCAAATAAAGAGACTCTTGTGGTAGCCGGAGAGATAATCACACGTCTCTCTGCAAAATATGGCGTTACGATTCTTCCGGTAGACAGCGAACATTCAGCGATTTTCCAATGTCTTGCAGGTGAAGATAAGAATCCAATCGAGAAAATCATTCTCACGGCAAGCGGAGGACCCTTCAGGACTTTCACTGCAGAACAACTTGAACGGGTCACGGTTGAAGATGCCCTTCATCACCCTAACTGGGATATGGGAGCCAAAGTCACTATCGATTCCGCTTCACTGATGAATAAAGGTTTTGAAATGATTGAGGCACGCTGGCTATTCAATTGCACACCTGAAAAGATCGAAATAGCCGTGCACCCCCAGTCAATTGTACATTCTATGGTGGAGTTTGCAGACGGAAGCATCAAAGCACAACTTGGAGTACCGGACATGCACCTTCCTATAAGCTATGCGCTCAGCTATCCGTACCGGCTGCCTTCAAAACGTGAAAAGTTGTCATTATCGGCTTATTCCAATCTGACTTTCGAGTTTCCCGATACAAGCAGGTTTCCACTGCTCGGGATGGCATTTGAAGCGATAAACAGTGGAGGAAATGCTCCTTGCATTCTCAACGCCGCCAATGAAGTTGCCGTAGACGCTTTCCTGCATGGAAGAATCGGATTTACAGATATACCTAAAGTTGCTGATAAGACTATGGGACGTACTGATTTTATAAGAGATATCTCATTGGACGATCTTATACAGACAAATAAAGAAGCTGTAAAAATTGCCGGAGAGATTATTGAAAGTTTCTGAATCAATTACAAATTGACAATAAATTAAGGTCTGATTTTATTATTTTTTTATTTATTTAAAACCTGACATACTATTAACATCAAAAATGGATATATTTTTAATTAAAGCTACACAACTTATACTTGCATTAGCCATTCTTGTGATTATTCATGAATTCGGTCATTTCTTCTTTGCCCGCATTTTCGGTGTGAAAGTAGAGAAATTCTATATATTCTTCGATCCCTGGATTGAACTTTTCAAATGGAAACCAAAAAAATATTATGGGGGATTCGGCAAAAAGAAAAGATTCAAGAATGCGACTCCCGACGATGAAGATAAAACAGACAATAAAAAATCTTCCTTCTGGGGAGATACAGAATACGGCATAGGATGGCTGCCACTCGGTGGATATTGCAAGATCTCAGGCATGATCGATGAGTCCATGGATACCGAGCAGATGAAACTGCCGGCAAAAGAATGGGAATTCCGCACAAAACCGGCGTGGCAACGGTTGCTCATAATGATAGCAGGAGTGCTCTTCAATTTCCTTCTGGCAATAATCATATATGCCGGTATTGTTTATGTAACCGGTGAAAAATATGTGCCCGTCAGTGAAGCCGGACAAGGCTTTACTTATTCCGGTGAAGCCCGTAAAATAGGATTTCATAACGGAGATATACCACTCACCGCAGATGGTGAGGTTCTTGAGAATCCGGCAGAGGCCCGCATGAAAATGATTCAGGCAAAAAACGTCACTGTGCTGAGAAACGGAACAGATACTGTGAATATCTCAATTCCGGAAAAATTCATTCTCAATCTGGAGAAAGAGGCCAAAAGCGACACAGCTACTGTAAGTTTCTACAATTATCGTTTCCCCGCCCGCGTGACACAACTGATGCCCGGTGAGGGTGCTGTCAAAGCCGGCATCAAGGTAGGCGACGATCTCATATCGGTAGATTCTGTGCCGACACCTACCCTCGATGAATTTTTCAGAGCATTGCCCGGACATGATGGAAAAACCATTCCTATCGGCATAGCCCGCAAAAACGGCAACAGGACCGACACCATCACCGCAATGGTCACACTTTCCGACAATTCCAAGATGGGGATTGGTCTGGAGATAGATCCTGCGGCATTCTTTAAAACAAAGGAGATAAGGTATAACATATTCCAGTCCGTGCCTCGAGGTATAGAGATGGGTACTGACAAGCTCACCTCATATGCAAAATCCATGAAGATGATTTTCACAAAAGAGGGAGCCCAGAGTATCGGAGGATTCGGCACACTCGGTTCGATATTTCCCGAGCAATGGGACTGGATTGCATTCTGGAACATAGCCGCGTTTCTTTCTGTCGTTCTCGCATTCATGAATATTCTTCCTATTCCGGGTCTGGACGGAGGACATGTGCTCTTCCTGCTCTATGAAGTCATATTCCGTCGTAAGCCGAGCGACAAATTTCTTGAATATGCGCAGATAGCAGGAATGACACTTCTTATTCTTCTGTTGCTTTATGCCAATGGAATGGACATAGTGCGCCTTTTTAAATAATGAAGATTCTCCCCTCACAAATCACAGATAATCATGACTAAAGTTATAAAGTTAAAACCAGGCAAAGAGGAATCTGTTCTTCGCTATCATCCTTGGGTTTTCTCAGGTGCCGTTTCAAGCACCTCCGATGGACTTGAGGAGGGAGATGAAGTTTGTGTATGCAATTCCAAAGGTGAAATTCTTGGTACCGGGCATTACCAGATCGGAAGCATCACAGTACGTATTCTGGAATTCGGCACGGATCATCTTACTGATGATTTTTATATCAGACGTCTCGAGTCTGCCTACAGACTGAGGAGAACACTTGATCTCATACGTCATGACAACAACTGCTACAGACTCGTTCACGGCGAGGGAGATTTTCTGCCGGGTCTTGTAATCGACATATATGGAGACACCGCTGTTATGCAGGCTCATTCTCCCGGCATGCACTTTGCACGACATAAAATTGCGGAATCACTGACTATGATCCCCGATGCCCGAATCAGGAACGTATACTATAAAAGTGATACGACACTCCCGTATAAGGCTCATCTGGATCCCGATAACGAATATCTGATCGGCAGCTATGACGGCAACATCGCTGTCGAGAACGGTCTGCAGTTCAATATAGACTGGCTCAAAGGTCAGAAAACAGGTTTCTTTGTTGACCAACGCGAGAACAGAGCCCTGCTTGAACGGTTTGCAAAAGACCGCACGGTTCTCAATATGTTCTGCTATACAGGAGGTTTCTCGGTCTATGCTATGCGCGGAGGAGCGAAATCGGTTGACTCCGTGGACTCTTCATCAAAAGCCGCGGCACTGACGGATGCAAACATAGCATTGAATTTCCCCGATGACCGGCGCCACCGCACATTTGACACAGATGCGTTCAAATTCCTTGCCGATATGGAGAAGTCCAGATATGATCTGATTATTCTCGATCCGCCGGCTTTCGCGAAACACCGAAGCGCGATAAAGAATGGTCTGATCGGTTATCGTAAACTCAATGCGAAAGCATTCGAGAAGATAAAGAAGGGTGGAGTGCTTTTCACATTCTCTTGTTCACAGGCTATTACCAAAGAGATGTTCCGCATGGCTGTATTCACAGCAGCCGCAAAATCCGGCAGAAAGGTACGTATTCTTCATCAGCTTTCCCAGCCCGCCGACCATCCCGTAGACATTTCCCATCCGGAGGGTGAGTATCTCAAGGGTCTTGTGCTGTATGTGGAATGACACAGAATTCATAAACTCATTTAGAATAATCCAACATCAATTGATATGAAAAATTTATTTCCGGCTTTAATACTTGCCACAATGGTATCAGTCAACTCAAATGCCGTGGAAGACAAGAATTTCAATTTCCACGTAGATCGATTCGGCGATATAGAGGTGCTTCGTTACGAAGTTCCCGAGTACTCACGACTTACACTTGACCAGAAGAAAATGCTCTATTATCTGTCAGAGGCCGCTCAAATGGGTAGAGACATCATCTGGGACCAGAATGGAAAATATAATCTGCAGATCCGTCAATTGCTCGAGAAACTTTATACAAAATATAATGGCGACCGAAATTCAGCCGATTTCAAGGCATTCGAGAAATATCTCAAACTTGTATGGTTCGGCAATGGCTTACACCACCACTACTCCACCGACAAATTCCAGCCAGAGTTCTCCCAGGCTTTCTTTGAAGAGCAGGTAAGCAAGCTTCATGACTGTTGCCTTCCCCTTGCTCCCGGACAGACTCGGGAACAGTTCATGGCTACAATAATACCGGTGATCTTTGATCCCACAGTAATGCCTAAACGTGTAAATCAGGACGGTTCCCAAGATGTTGTAGCCACATCTGCCAACAATCTTTATGGGGAGGGTGTAACACAAGCCGAAGTCGAAGAGTTCTATAACAATATGAAGGATCCCTCGGATCCGACACCTGTTTCTTACGGTCTAAACTCCAAGGTAATAAAAGAGAACGGCAAACTTAAAGAGCAGCGTTACAAGCTGACCGGACTTTACGGACCGGCTATCGCACAGATAATATATTACCTTGACAAGGCAAAAGAAGTTGCAGAGAATGATGCTCAAAGAGCATATATAACCAAGCTTATCGATTATTACATCACCGGTGATCTTCGTCTCTTTGATGAATACTCCATCCTTTGGGCAGAGGATACAAAATCGGATATAGATTTCGTCAACGGATTTATAGAGAGCTATGGCGATCCTCTTGGAATGACCGGAGCATGGGAGTCTTATGTCAACTTCCGTAATGCAAAATCGTCTGAACGCACAGAGACAATCTCAAAGAATGCCCAGTGGTTTGAGGATCATTCACCCGTCGATAAACGTTTCAAGAAAGATAAGGTAAAAGGAATTTCTGCAAAGGTTATCACTGCGGCTATGCTTTCAGGCGATGCGTTCCCGGCAACCGCGATCGGCATCAATCTCCCTAACTCCAACTGGATACGCGCACAACATGGTTCAAAATCAGTCACACTTGAGAATATCACCGAAGCATATGACATGGCAAGCCACGGAAACGGCTTCAACGAGGAGTTCGTTATAGACGCCAATACCCGCAAATTGCTTGAAGACTATCTCTACATCACGGATATGCTTCACACAGATCTTCACGAGTGCCTCGGTCATGGTTCAGGCAAACTCCTTCCCGGAGTAGATCCGGATGCTCTCAAAGAACACGGCTCAACCCTTGAGGAGGCTCGCGCAGACTTGTTTGCATTGTATTATCTTGCTGATCCAAAATTGATTGAAATAGGCATACTCGATAATCCTGAAGCCTACAAGGCTGAATATTACAAATATATCCTCAACGGGCTCATGACCCAGCTCAACCGTATCGAATTCGGCAAGGATGTTGAGGAAGCTCATATGCGTAACCGCCAGCTTATAGCACAATGGATCTATCAGCATGGTAAAAAGAAAGCTAAAGGTGGCAAAGATGTCATTGAACTCACAAAGAAGGGGGGCAAAACATTTGTCAAGATAAATGATTATCCTAAAATGAGAGAGCTTCTCGGCGAACTCCTTGCCGAAGTGCAACGCATAAAGAGCGAAGGAGACTACAAGGGCGGCAACGAACTCGTTTTGAAATACGCAGTCAAAGTAGATCCAAAACTACACAAAGAGGTGCTTAACCGATTCTCCAAGCTTGACATTCCACCTTATAGAGGATTCATAAATCCTGTTTATACACCGGTCGTAAATGATAAGGGAGAGATCACGGATGTGACCATATCTTATCCGGAGGATTATGTACAGCAGATGCTTCGTCTGAGCCGCGACTATTCGCCTCTTACTAAAAAATCCAATTCAGTCTGTACAAAGTAATCGCAAAAGAAATGCTTCAAGACATAAAGAAAGAATTCTACGCCTTGCGTAACGGTATCGTAGCCGATACCCTGCGCAAGGCGGGAATGCATTATAAGGTTATCTTCGGTCTGCAAATACCTCAGATCGCCGGAATAGCCCGTAATCTGACGCCATCTCCGGAACTGGCAATGACCCTTTGGGATGACCGCAATGTCAGAGAGTCACGACTGCTCGCAACCTATCTTTTTCCGCTTGAAAGCGTTGATATGAAGAAAGCTCTCGCACTCGCGGCAGATTGCAGCACTCCTGAGGAAGCTGATATGCTCGCATTCAGAATATTCAAGCGCCTTGATTTCGCGATGGAGCTGCTATCCGAGATGGAGAATGCGGGAAACAGCATTCCTGCTTATGCAATCACCTCATTAAAAAGACATTTGTCATGAAATATCCTGAAAACATCATGCCTGTGCTATTGCTCACAGGCTATCTTGGAAGTGGTAAGACAACATTGCTTAACCGTATTCTCACAAACGAACGCGGCATACGCTTTGCAGTTATCGTAAACGATATCGGAGAGGTAAATATTGATGCCGGGCTTATTCAAAAAGGCGGGATTGTGGGACAAGGAGACAGCGGAGACCTTGTAGCATTGCAAAACGGTTGCATCTGCTGCACCCTACGTACAGATCTTATGCAACAGATCTCTGATCTTATAGAATCCGCAAGATTCGATTATATCGTGATAGAAGCGAGCGGCATATGTGAACCAGGTCCTATTGCACAGACAATATGCCAGATGGAGCAATCCGTCAATCAGGCAAGAACCGACATTGTGCGGCCGCATCTCGACTGCATCGCCACAGTAGTAGACGCACTACGGATGAAAAGTGAATTCGGTTGCGGAAATGCACTCAAAAATGATAATATCGATGATGAGGATATAGAAAACCTCGTGATCCAACAGATAGAATTCTGCAATATCATTCTTCTTAACAAGATTGACGAAGTAACAAAGGATGAGGCAAGAGAGATAAAATCGGTTATCAAGGCTCTGCAACCCGAAGCGACAATTTATGATTGCAATTACTGCGACATCAGTCTGTCGGACATTCTCGACACAGACAAATTCGATTTTGAAAGAACCGCTACCTCGGCAACATGGGTACGCGAAATTGAAAACTCGGATATACACGAAGCCGATGAGCATGAACACTCTCACGAACATCACCAACATGAACATGAACATGAACACAATCATCATCATCACCACCATGATGAAGGGGAGGCTGAGGAATATGGCATAGGAACATTCGTATATATGCGTCGCCGACCGTTCGATTTCAACAAATTCGACCGGTTTGTGAATCTTGAATGGCCTGAAAGTGTTATCCGTGCAAAGGGTGTGTTATATTTCAGCCATAACAAAGACATGTCACTCCTTTTCGAACAGGCCGGAGTACAGAAGAGCATAAAGGAGGCAGGTTACTGGTATGCAACGGCACCGGAAGAGGAGCTGATAGAATTGTTTAAACAGGAACCGGGACTGCTTCGTGACTGGGATGAAAAATACGGTGACCGTATGGACAAGATAGTATTCATCGGGAAAGATATGGATCGCGAAGCGATTACAAAGGCTCTTGACAATTGCCTTGATTGACGAAAAGATAAAAACAGGGTGCAGTTTATTTAAAAGTGAACTGCACCCTGCTTTTTGTTACTCGGCTACTGATCCATGCCATTTATTTCACCATCACCTTGCGGACTGTGCCGTCACTCATTCTGATGATGTTGAGACCTTGCTGAAGTTCTCCAATACGGACACCGTTCAGATTGTAGATTTCACTTGTTTCCACACTTGCATCCATATCGACAGAACCTATTCCGGCTCCAGCGGATGCTTTGATTGTACCGAATTTTTTCCAGGAAACAGCCTCTTTATAAGCATCGACTGAAGCGGCAGGGACTACCAGAACAGCGGCTGACACAGTGGTATCAAATGACGAGTCTTTACATACCGGAGGTTCTATCGCGCTACAGTTTACAGTTGTCAATGCCGCATCACCTTTAAAAGCACTTGCCGCTATGGTTTTCAGACCGGATCCAATGGTTACCTCCTTAAGTGCAGTGCAACCGGAAAATGCAGATAAATCTATTTTTGTCACTGCATCGGGCAATACGATTGACTTGATTGCCGTGCATTGTGCGAATGTCTGATTACCCACACTATTCACATTAGAAGGTATTTCTATTGATTCCAATGCCTTGAGATGCTGAAAACAGCTGTTGCCCAATACTTCAAGAGTAGATGGCAATTTAATGTTTTTCAGAGATGTGTCATAAAACTCAGCACCGCTCACAGTGATGCATCTTTGGCTGAACGCTTTGAAACCTAATTCCTTGACACCCTCCGGGACAGTATATTCACTTGCTGTACGTCCGCCTGGATAAACTGCAAGAATGGTCATATCCTTGGTATAGAGCACGCCATCAACCGATTTATAACTGTTATTTTCCGCTGCGACATTGATATTCAGTAGCGCCACACATCCGGCGAATGCACCTCCATTGATCTTGATTACGCCTGCAGGAATGTCAATCTTTGTGAGTCCGATACAATTTGCAAAGACATTTGACGACAATTCTGTAACTCCCTTGGGTATATCGATATTAGTCAGAGCCACATCACCCATAAATGCACCGGTTCCGATAGTCTTTATACCCGTTCCCAAAATAAGTTCTTTTAGATTGGGATTATCCTGAATTGCAAGATTTCCGATAGTCTCGACCGAATTCGGTAAAACAAGCTTTGTCAAAGCATTACACTTGCTGAAAGAACCCATCTGGATCTCCTTCAAGGTTTCAGGAAGCGTACAGGATGTAAGCCCGGCACAATTGCGGAAACTATACTTGCCAAGGACAGTCACGGTATAAGTCGTGCCATTGTTGGTTACAGTGGAAGGTACAACTACATCTCCACTATAAGAATTATACTTTGTATCCTTAAATGTGACAGCGACATTATTTGTTCCGCTCTCTACATTGTAATACAAACCATTTGACTCAAAATCATAAGCATTGACAGCAGGAGAGCAACAGAAGGCAGCGACACCGCATGCCAGTAAACTTAGTAAATTTCTTTTCATAGACAAATTCAATTAGATTATATATTCTTTAATTATATTTTACAAAAATACAGTATATTTTTAATTATACAAGCTTTTTTCCAGATTAAAGTTTGCCTATGTAAATTTAAAGCACGATGTTAACATGATGTTAAGAGAGTTTAAAGTATTGAAAATAAAGAACTATACACAAGAAATAGCGTTTATTAGGTACAAAGCAATATGGATAAGACTCACAAGGTTTCGTGAGAAAGGTTGCGAGTCGAAGTTTAGTTAGATATAGTTTATAGTGGAATCGTGAACGGGTCGCTTCTGTGGCGACCCGTTCTTTTGATTATCAGACAGTCACAAACATGACTGTCTGACATATAATTATTTTCAATCGGTTTGTTTCCGGGATTTTTTCTTCAATTTCCGCATTATCTTATCATTGACCTTGTTTCCTGTCTCAGGATGGTCTTTAACATAATTGATAAATCTTATTCGTTCTTGATGGCATGTATAGAAAGAGTTCTCATCACCCAAATAGCCTTGGGGATCATTAGCTCCGATCATGCGCAGCAGCTTTATATAATGCTCTCCACCAATACCAGACCATTCCATAAAACGATATGCGACAATATCCGCTTCCAGCACCATCTCCCTGTAATAGTTGATATTATAGTCGGATACATTCCGACCCTTCGGCAAATTACCATTCAGAGCATTATTAGATATCAAACCATCGATTCCGCCTCCTATTCCTCCTCCGACAACACCTCCGAGAAGTCCTCCAAAAGCACCACCCAACATTCCTCCTACGGCACCTAAGCCAAGTGAACCGTCAGATTCAATTCTACCACCTAAAAATGCATTTTGCAATATATGTGAAAGGTAAATATGCGCGCATTCATAAGCCACCACACCGGCGATCATTTCATCTGTCATACCGGGAGCATCCAAAAGTCCCGAACTCAATGCGATGACATATCCTTCGGGTGCATATGCGGAAAATGAATTGAAATTTGCATCATTTACAATACAACAGGATATACTGTCGGCAAGTCCGAGCCTCGAAATGATACGATTACATATCTCCTGTCTGTCGGTCAGAACCATCTCTCTGTCACTTACATCGAATTTAGGGATGCGCTCCTCGAATTTTATTATCCGGTTCTTTACTCTCTTCTTTTGACAATCGTTCAGGAATTTCTGGTATGGACCGTGATTTTTCACCATACTTGTCCAGAAATCGGCAGGGTCGTCGCTTTTAAGAGCCTTTGTCTCATTATCAACGTCATGTTGTTCTATAAACTTCTTTTCAATAAACACATAGCCGTACATATTAAAAAAGGAAGCGAACAGCAATATCACAAGCGCATTGAACCGGATAGACTTCATAATAGCGGGAATTATATAGAAACTTGTTTTACGATAAATTCTCAGCAAAGGGTTTGTTCAGGTTCTGAAATTACACATAATTCCTATAATATCAAAGTCCTACCCAAATTTTCACACTGCGAACCTATCCCTTTATTGCGATTTTTCGTCTCAGACTGAATGCCGGGAAAATATAAAGGTCCCGGAGTGCTCCCAAGACCTTTATATTTTATGCTTTTGAGTAATTTACTTGTTTTCGTTCATCAGCATTCGGGGGGATTCAAGAATAGGCAGATTCGATTCTGTGGGGACATAAATCACTGTTTTATCGTTCAGATTCGACTGTTGACGGACCCACAGATACTGGATATATGTCGGCGTGATGCTGCCATTCTCTATTCGGATTGCCTCAGCCGCCCCCTTAGCTCTTTCCACTTCTGCCTGCGCATTCAGTTTTTCAGCTTCAAGATTGGCTTTTGCCTCCTCAATCTTGATCTTACGGTTTTGCTCCGCCTTTGCAAATTCCGCTCTTCCCGCCATCTCCTGCTGCCATACATTATACCACGGCAAAAGGAATGCTCCACCTATAATCAAAACAAGTATTGCAGGAATCGCCCAGATCACACCTTTCATGTTTCTCTCCATAATCAGTAATAAGTTAAGTACGTAGTAAAATTAATAAATAATTTTAACAAAGCGACTCTTAGAAACTGTTTAATTTATTACGAAAAAATATTATAAGATCAGTTTCTAATAATAGTCTTCTTCCCGCCTATTATGTATAAACCCGGTTCAAGATCAAGATTTGCCTCGGATGGAGGCACACCTGTTTTCAGAATTTGACCATCTATTGAATATACATCTACAACCCGGCTATTACTGACCTCCGACATTATATCTGTAATCCCTGCCGATGAACCCACACTAAGTTTCCATCCCTCGACACTCTTTACTTTTACATCTCCTTCTGAGAATACATCCACACCATTGGCATCTTCAGATGTAGGGAATACGCGTATAGAGGTAGCCCACTTATCATTAATGAAAATGTCTAATATAGAATGATCAACAAATATATTTATCTTAACCTCATCACCATTTTTAATTGCCTCGGGCAATGTACATTCATATACACCGTCATAAATGTTATTATCATTTGTCAGTCTACGTAATGTTGAAAAGTCGCATGTTAGTCTTGAGGAAATGGGATTAATTTTAATTACTCCACTTGCACTCGCATTTTTGAAGATATTAAATCCAAAAGTGTTGCTGCCGGCTACAAAAGTTGCACACAATTCAATCTCGCGCCCATTGACATTATCCATTGCCAGATTACCCGACAATGTAAAATCGGTTCTTGAGAATCCACCAGTGCCTCGCATTTCCTTCAGCCTACTCCAGGGTCGTTGTATAAGATTCCCGTTTTTATCAAGACTCCACTCACGAGGCAATGAGTAGCAATGAGCCCATCCAAGATCCCAGTTTGCCTGAGCCGACAATTTATCCGGAACAATACCCAAAGCTATCGTTTTGCCTTCGTGCTGATATATTGTTGGGGACAAAAGTCCAAAACCATGTTTTGAAATCAACTCAAGATTCTTTGGTTTTACCGAATTTACAGATGGTACGAATGTACCGTCAGATACAATAGTCCCCGTCCAATAAAGTGTATGCACTCCGGTTGACGTTTCAAGCGGTGTAGCGGTAAACAGCCATTGACCGTCTGTCATCGGTGTCACATTCGGCATTTCCCAGAATCTTCCATCCTGTGCTGCAGAAGTTCCGGTAAAAAACAGCGACCCGTCATTACTCCATGTTCCCGATGAGGGAATATACTTATGTAAAGTTGTTGTTCCTACTCCATCCTTGGAGCTGCCTACTATGATATAAGCATTCGCTCCATTACGGAAGAAATAAGGATCACGGAAATCATCGGACAAACCGGCAGGTCGCCCGTTAATAATAGGATTGGATGAAGCTTTCTTCCATACGTTTAAATCCGCAGTTTCGGGAGATGCCTGAGCTATTGTAGCCTTCACGTAATCAACAGCTGTGTACAAGACATTTGGTTTTCCACCCGTTATCACATCATCTGCAAACACACATCCGCTCCAGCATCCCTTGATATCATACGGTGCTCCGGGTGCTATAGCAATGGGTTCCTCCCTCCAGTCATATAGATTCTCACTTGATATGTGACCCCAATGTAAACGCGCCATATAAGGTCCATTTGCATTCTTTTGGAAAAAAAGATGATAGCGACCCTCAGAAAAATACATTCCATGACATTCATTTGTCCATGACGATGCCGGCATTCCATGGAAACGAGGACGGAGTATGTCATTTGCAAAACGAGAAGCAGGTATATCAAGATTAGCGGTATTTTCTGCTTTCCAACCTTTCAACACAGACTCCGGCAACGCCTCATTCCATATTTTCACATCATCTATAAGACCATTGTATGACATAAGTTCAAATGGTCCGGAAAATCTGTGTGAATCCGATTGACCCATCCACAATTTACCCCCTTCAAACTGAAATGTAGAGTTGCACTTACCGGAAGCAACAACAACTCCATTGTTATATAATCGCGCACTGTTTGTATCATAATCCAGTACAGCTACAAGATTATTCCATTTGTATACCGGTAATTTTTCAGTCGCTTTCAGTTCCAACGGCCATCCACCTATATATGTTTTAAAAGAATATGTGCCATCAAATCCAAGAAAGAAACCAAATCCCGTTTTTAACTTATCGTTCAGACAACTTGCAATAGCCGTCTGCTCCCTGGTATCCGTATCTATCTGAATAATGGGATAACATGGCACGGCAGCCCATAAAGAGAATGTCAATTGATGTGAGCCTTCCGGCAGAATCGAACCTAATGATGCTTCCACTGCAGATGTATACCCATCAAAACGCAAAGCGTCTCCAACCGCCCCCGCCACATTCTCAGGGGTAAAATTACCGTATACATAAAAACTGTTTCCACTGACAACCTCATTGATCTTTCCATTCTTGACGTCCATCGGAAAATGAGCTACGAGTTCCGCAAACAATGGAGTCACCGCTACAAAAGTCAATATTGCAGATAGTAAAGTCTTTTTCATATAATTTCCGTTTAAGAGTATGTTGAGTTTTAAATCAAATTTAACATCAACAAAGAGTATGGGAATTTTTGATTTCATCACAAACGATCCTTCGGGCGCTTTTCCAAAGATTCAACCGGTCACATAGCCCGCTATGCTCCCTTATGAATCTTTGAAAAATCCCTCCGAAGTCTCTGTCTGTGCTAAAATCATTTAAAACTCAACATACTCAATGAACATACGGGTCTTATCAACAATCAACTGATAAGACCCGGTTTCAATGTAATTAATTATTTCAGATAATTCAGAATATTGGAAGTCAGTTTCTCAATGTTGCCCTGGTAAGGGTTGACTCCTGAATTCTGGTTCCACTCATAAGCGGCAAGTCCCATTGCGATACATTTGCCATGATCGGCATTACCATAAAATTCTACAAGACCGGCCACACAATGGTCGCGTACATGACCCCATGTTGCGAGAACCATACTGTTTGTCACATCTTCAAAATTGCGAATGACGTCTTTATGGACTCCTTTCCCATACAGGTTGCAATCCCACATACAGTTATGGTCTTCCCGTCTTCCAGGACCTATAAGAGGAAGTGCGTCATAGCCATATCCATTAGGATCCTCAAGTGTCAGATCTTTAAAGATTGCATGAGTCGTACGGTCATAGAATCCCTGGTCTCCACCATTCTTGAAGTCAATTCCAAGCTGGAGATTAATTACCCATACATCATCTCCGTTTCCTCCGTCACCATTTCCAAATATGCCGGGAGCCATATTCTCCGGAACAAATCCAAGCGGAACAGTAAGCTGGGTAGCCATATTTGCAAGGAAGAGATTCCCGCCTTTAGCTGTATAAGCCTTGATTGCCGCTATAGTTGATTCACTTGAGACAGCCGACGGCAGATTCTGCCATCCATGCTGCAGACCTACACGGTCAACCTCAATCCACAATACAGGATACATATCCGGATCATAATTTCCAAGATTCTCCGGTTTTACAAATTCGGCATTCTCCTGATGTTCGAACCATGTTGCGGCGGTACGCTCATCATCATCAGGCAAAGCCGCAGGAGAATTAGCAAGGAGAAGATATAGCATCTTCGGTGCTATATAAGGTATACGGTCGCTGAAGGTGGCATCGGAAGTTGAAGTATAATATGTATCATATACAACCTGAACATGATATGTCAGATCCTCCTCCATTGGCTGGGCACGCATTGTAATGGAAGTTGCATCGGCAGGAAGCATTATCGCTTCGGTCTCCGCTCCATCACGATAAACCTTAACACCTGTTATGTATTTTGCATTCGGTAGTGTCCAGCTTAACTCAACAGTACGGTTAGTGACTTTACCCTGAAGGTTGTTTACGCCAGCCAGCTCCTCAGCCGGTAGAGTCGATATAACTGATTTTCCCAACGATATCCTGTTGTCGGCGTAAAGGACCTTTACTGTATAAACAGTCTCTTCACCAAGAGGTTGTCCATAAACGGTATATGATGTCGTTGAGGTTCCGTCAAATCTGGCTACCTCTTCAGCATTACGATAAAGAACGCAACCGATAACATTTTTATCCGTAGGCAAAGCCCAGTTGATTGTCACCTCATGATTGGCTTCACCACCGACTGTGCAATTCACGTTGGTTGCCGTGGGAAGTTCCGGAGCTTCGGTATAGCCAAACGGTTCTAAATCCGAGCAGGCTCCGGTCAATACACTAAGTATAACAAAAGCGAGAGCCTTGCAATATATTGATATTTTTTTCATTTTTCTTAATTTAAGTATTTGAATACTTACTGAACAATTAATCGTAAAGGCCATTTGAATTATCCACCTGATTCAAAGGAATCGGACAATAGATATCATCTTCACTCAGATGAGCCTTGTCAAGATAATGGAATAATGATTTTTCTTTCTGATAATATGCGTTGACCGTTGTCACTACCTCCCCCCAGCGGACAAGATCGAACCAACGCAGACCCTCCATCGCGAGTTCAAGACGGCGTTCCATTCGTACAGCCTTGCGGGCATAATCCTGAGTCCATCCCTGAGCATTGTATTCTCTTACCATATAATTCGCCACCAAAGGATTGCAGTCAACAGGCGCATATTGCGGATCTACAGAGCGCGCGGCTTTTGCGCGTACCTGATTAATCAGAGTTCTTGCTCCGTCAAGATCTTTATTCTGCTCTATAAGAGCTTCCGCTTTCATCAGCAGGACATCTGAATAACGGATGATGATATAGTTAAGCGAGCTTGCACCCCATGGAACTATTCCCGGTTTTACATATGGAGATTCCGGGGCAGGATATGGTTTCTTTCCTGAATACTGGCTGTAATTATTAAGGTTGCGACACCACTTCTCATTATACATGTGTCCTCTCCAAGGCATGCCGATACGTCCGAATGTGAAGTCCACGCGGGGGTCGACGTTGCCCGGATAATCGGCACGGTCAAGATTGGAAGACGGTGCGCTTGCCGGGTCAAGATAAGGAAGACCGTTCGCATCTGTGCGGAATGCGTTCACAAGATCCTGAGATCCCAGATAGAAATCATCACCGTTGCCATAAAGGTCTCCATCTGACACAGTGCAGTTCAGACAGTTGTTGAAGTTGTATTGGCTCGTCGGGTTGGCTGACGAGAACTGCACTGCCATTACAGACTCACGGGTATTGTTCAACTCAGGTTTGGATATATCCAGGAAGTTGTCGTAAAGCTGATATTGACCACTTTTTATTACATACCCGGCATATTCCTCAGCTGTCGGATAATCATGAAGGAAGAGAGCTACACGCGCGAGAATAGCGGCTGCCACAAATTTATTGAAACGTCCAGGATCAGACTGAGACACCACATTGTCATTGTAAGCGTTCTTAAGATCATTAACTATAAATCCGGCGATCTCTTCGCGTGTATAAGCGGAAGCACTTACTGACGACGGATCGGTTACAGTCTCGTCGAAATATGGAAACTTCTTGAATATACGGAACATATCAAAGTAATAATACGCACGGAGAGTCTTCATCTCTGCAATATAAGCCTTGCGGTTTTCATCTGAAAGATTACCGGCCGACTTGAGCGCATTTATCGCAGTGTTGCAACGGGCTATCGAGAAATAGTTATTACGCCACTTATAATCAAGGATCGGGTTGTCACTCTGGACATTTCCGATTGAGAACTCATGCATGTATACCTCATATCCGAGTTCACCGCCACCTTTTTGGGCATCATCGGATCTGATATCGAAGACCCAGTTATTGATAGGACCGGCAAACGACTCATTATTTCCGAAATAATGACAAAGGAGCGTTGCATAAGCAGATGTCATGAGGTCCACCGCCTCTTCATCGCCGATCTGATCGGATGTAAATGCACCTTGAGGCTTTGTATCGAGAAGACTATCGCATGATGTCAGACTCAAGCCTCCGGCAAGAGCTGCAACTGCCATAACAGAAGTCTTTATTATATTTTTTAAATTTTTCATTGTGATTAGAATTGGAAATTAACACCCAAAGTAAATGTTCTTGGACGCGGATATGCTCCGTTGTCGATTACTGCGCCATATTCGCCGGGCAGTATCTCCGGATCCAGTCCTTTATATTTTGTCATTGTGAATACATTCTCCACCTGTGCGAATACATTAAGATTCTCGCAACCGAATTTTCTGGTTATGTTTTGTGGAAGAGTATATGACAGTTTAAGATATTTCATCTTCATGTAAGAGCCATCCGAAACATAATATGTGGAGAATCGCGACTCATTGTTCGAATCTGTCAGTGAAAGTGCCGGAATATCTGTGTTTGTATTCTGAGGAGTCCATGCATTCAGTATATCGGCCGCGTGATTTGTATTAGTGTTGGCACGACCGAATGAATAGAGCTGACCTTTCATAAGATTCTGGACATCAAACCCGAAATCACCGGAGAAGAACATGTCAAGCGTAAATGCTTTGTACTTGAATGCAAGATTTATACCCATTGACATATCAGGGTTGGGGTCACCTATGAAACAACGGTCGGCATCAGAGATCACTCCATCACCGTTCAGGTCTCTATACATCAGACGTCCCGGAGCCGCGCCCTGCTGAGTGGCATGATTGGCGACCTGCTCTATATTCTGATAAATACCGTCACATACATATCCGTAATAGATACCCATAGGCTGACCCGGCACAAGGCGTTGATTGCCGCCGATAAATTCCTGACGGTTATTCAATTTAAGAAGCTTATTCTTATACTGGGAAAGGTTGATTGATCCATTCCAGGAGAAGTCACCGTAATTTGGAGAATTATAACTTAAAGTTATCTCCCATCCTGTATTACGCATTGAGCCAGTATTGAGCCATGTCGCCGCATTCTCACCCGCTACGCTAAGTGCCGGTGGAATCGTAAGCATATCAGTGGTTTTCTTGATATAATAATCTGCCGAAAGATTGATTGCACCATTGAGAAACTGTAGATCAAGACCTATGTTGTTCTGTGTCGTTGTTTCCCATTTCAGATCCGGATTCCCTGTTGCGGCAAGAGTTATACCGGATGTAGTGTTTGAATTTGTACCGGCAATATCGTAGGCACCATTTCCGGTATTGAAAATATATGTTGAATAAGCAGGATAAAGCGCAGGAATATTGGCATTACCGTTCTGACCCCATGAATAGCGTACCTTCAGATCGGTCAATATCTCGTTTTCAGGCCAGAAAGATTCCTGAGAAGGTCTCCATGCTAGAGAGAATGCCGGGAATACACCCGAACGATGTCCCTTTGCAAAACGGGAGTTCTCATCGCGTCTGATTGTAAATGACGCCAGATATCTGTCATGATAATTGTAGTCTACTTTACCGAAAAGCGAGAACACACTCCACTGAGACTTATTACCACCATTATCACGCGTGCCGGTTCCGGCATCTATCTGCATGTAATCCGCATCCTCAAAAGCATAACCTTGACGCGAAGCTGACAGGGATTTGTACGTATAACCTATTGCCTCGGTTCCGATAAGCACATTCAGATGATGATCCTCTGCAAAAGTTTTGTTATATGTCGCGGTATTGGACCATGTCCAAGTATCTCCCTGTCCATAATCCTCTCCTACTGAATTTACATCATTTACATTTACACGTCTGCCTAAGTTGTGGTTTAAATATTGGGAATGCTCTATACCTATATTGCTCTTTATAGTAAGACCCTCTATCGGATAGATTTCAAGAAATGCATTTCCAAGTATTCTCCAGGACACTGAAGAATTGTCGGCGGCATTTGATATCAACTGAACAGGGTTGGCGAGATCCGACTTTATAAGAGTCATCGGATTTGCCCATGATCCATCAACGCCACGCACCGGAAGTGCAGGCATCTGGGAAAGTGCGGTGAACGGTATACCTCTGTCTCCAGCCACGTCCATACCTCTGTTGCTCCAACGTGCGACAACCAGGTTTTCTCCTACAGATACATATTTATTGATTGCGAAGCGTGAATTTACACGTCCGGAGAAACGCTCATAAAAAGTATCCCTGATATTGCCGTTCTGGTTGATATAATTTGCAGAGAACAAGACAGAACCCTTCTCAGTATTATTGGCTACAGAAGCTGTAAGATTGTTTGTCCATGCAGTGTGGTATACTTCATCCTGCCAATCTGTGCTTGTAGTCGGGAAGTTTGTGTTGCCGTCGGCATATTTCTGAAGAACAGGAGTCTCACCGTTGCCATAAAGAATGTGGGAAGGTCTGATTCCTGAATTTTTTGAAGCCATCCAGTATGCCTGTCCCCACTGTTCTGCATTCATCACTTTGTATCTTTTTGCTATTGTCTGAGCCGACACTGCATAATTTACGTTTACCGTCAAACGGTCTCCTTTTCCATGTTTGGTAGTAATTACAACAACACCGTTAGCAGCTCTGGAACCGTAGATGGATGCAGATGCCGCATCCTTGAGAACCTGCATTGTCTCTATATCCGAAGGGTTGATACAATTGATATTATCCGTAGGGACACCATCAATAATATACAACGGATCGTTGGATGAATTGGCGGTTGACATACCGCGGACTCTGATTGATCCTGTACCACCAGGAGCCGCATCCGGCACTACATTGACACCAGGCATCTTACCTGCCATTGAATTCATGATATTACCGGAATTCTCAGATAATGGTTCTTTCATATTCATTACTGACACAGCACCGGTAAGGTCGGCTTTACGGATTGTCTGGTAACCGATAACCACAACCTCGTCAAGAAGTTCGGAATCCTCTGTCATAAACACCTTCATGGTTGTGGATTCTACTTTCTCAATCGAGGTGACAAATCCTATATATGAGAATGTCAGCGTTGAGCCTTTCGGCACTGTCAAGGTGAAGTTACCGTCAAGGTCGGTGGCTGTTCCCTTCCGGGTCGCATCGGAAAATACCGTAACACCCATCAACGGCTCGCCATCCGTCTTTGATCGAACCGTTCCCTGCACTGTAATGTCTTGTGCTTGCGCGGTCAGAACTGCAAGAAAGAGCAGTATCGCGCTCAGGAGTGATTTTTTCATGATTTATTATTAGTTTGGTTTGAATTAAAATCTGGAGCAAAGATAGATGCCGTATTAATAATGTGTTATAATATTTGTTGAGCAGACTATAAATTTTAGCTCCATGCACAATTATTAACATTCTTTGCACAAATTTTAATATTCCCCAATCTCCTACCTCACACCATATTACATTTATTGCTTTTAGAAACTGAACTCGTCTTGACTTATTTTTTCTTGACATCAGCGAGATATTTCCGGGGTGTTTCTAAGTCTCGAAAATCCGGCAACCTTTCGGTTGGCGGTGATGAGAGAGTCAGAAACAACCGGAAAGATCCGTTGAGGTTGAGAAAAGAATATATTCATTATACGTTTTAACTTTCGTAAATAAGTCAAGACGAGTTCACTGTTAAAAAATAACTTCCTGATCCTATCTCTTTCCCAATCGTATACGGAGTTCACTCGGAGTCTCGCCGTAAGCCTCTCTGTAACACTTCGAGAAATATGCCGGAGTTGAAAAACCGACAGCATACCCTATTTCACTTATGGATTTGTCTGTAGCGGTTAAAAGATGACGTGCTCTTTTGAGACGCATATTGCGCAAAAGTTCTACCGGAGAATAATTGGTAAGAGCCTTTATCTTTCTATAAAACTGAGATCTGCCAAGTCCCATCTCGGAAGCGAGTTGATCAACATTAAGATCGGGGTTACCCATCTCTTTCTCCACCAGAGATACAAAACGGTTATAGAACTCATCCTCCACATCATTGCTTCCCTTGGGACGTTCTGTCTCTCTCACCGCCACAGTTTTTTTGAGATCACCCTCGTCACACAGATGCCTGCCACCTTCCCAAAGACTACGCACAATCCTGCGGTTGGCTATAAGACTTGCGATTCTTGACCTCAACACAGTCACATCAAACGGTTTGGACAGATATCCGTCCGCGCCACTGTCATAGCCGGCCACCCGCTGTTCGTCAGCAGAACATGCGGTAAGCATGAGCACCGGAATATGAGAGGTCGATATCTCCCCTTTCAAATGCCTGCAACACTCCATTCCATCCATTCCCGGCATCATAACATCACACAAAATAACATCAGGAGTGTATCTGGACGCAAGATGCAATCCTTTTTTCGCATCGGATGCCGTTATTACATTATATTCCGAACCGAGCACTGTACGGAGAAGCACAAGGATATCGTCATTATCATCTATTACGAGGAGAAGAGG
Organism: uncultured Muribaculaceae bacterium; assembly: GCA_910579845.1. GTDB lineage: Bacteria > Bacteroidota > Bacteroidia > Bacteroidales > Muribaculaceae > Lepagella. The sequence goes on from CAJTWL010000005.1 coordinate 125,954, forward strand.
TCGGTTATCGGCAAATTCTATTGCAGATTCATCCACCATACCCAACTCTGCCTCTACATCATCCTTTCCTATAACCGGTTTTATATCCTGTGTCTGTTCCAAAGACCGACATTCGGCACAATGCGACACCGGTATAGAAACACTGAAAACAGACCCTTTTCCAAGTTCACTGTCGAGCGTAATGGTGCCACCGTGCAACTCCACGAATGCCTTTACAAGTGACAATCCTATTCCGCTCCCTTTCGGACGCAATTTGTCGACTTGAAAGAATCTGTCAAAAATATGATTCCTGTCTGAATCGGAAATTCCGGAACCTGTGTCTGAAACAGAGAAATGCAGCATAACGCCATCACAACTACATGAGAATGAAACGGTTCCATTTGCGGGTGTATATTTCAACGCGTTGGATAGGAGATTATAACATATGCGTTCCATCTTCTCCACATCTATTGCCATATTGAAATTCTGATTCTCCGGTATATCAACATTCAGTTTTATATCGCGTTTTCTGGCAACATTTCGAAACGACTCAACCCATTCACGGGCAAGTTTTGAGAAATCGACTTCGATTCGATTCATAGCTAATTTACCATTTTCATACGTACGGAAATCAAGTATCTGGTTTATAAGTCTACGCAAAATTCTCACATTCTTGTCAGCCAGACGCATAAGCGTACGCTGAGATTCCGTAAGATTATCGGCTTTCAGGAGCTGCGACACGGGTTCCGAGATAAGAGTCAAAGGAGTACGCAAATCATGCGACACATTGGTAAAAAATACAAGTTTGGATTGTGTAGCGACATTAAGCTGCTCATTCAAGGCTTTCTGACGTTCATGCTGCTCTGCAAGAAGTTCATTCTTACGCAACAGCGTCTCCTGATATCTCTTTCTCTGCCAGTAGGCTTTGAGAATAATAAATATCACCGCACAGAAAAGCGCGGCCAATGCAATACATATATAGAGAATTACAGTTTGTGCCGAGTGTCTCTCCCAATAAGCGTCGACTTCCTTTTTAAGACTCTTCATTTTAGAAGTCTCCTCTTTGAGCGACTCATTCTGAAGAAGAAGAATATCCGCATTTGACAGATCCACAGGCGAAGGTATCGGCAACTGAGCCACACTGTCATATGGTTCTCCCTTGAGAATGGACAATGCCGTGCGTATTAACCTGTGACCCTCCGTCGGATAAAGGAATGTGGCATCGATAACAGAATCCCTAACTGCCTTTACACCTATTTCCGGAGCGGCATCCACACCTATTATATATGGATGCAATCCAAGTTTCCGGGATGCATCTGAAGCCGCTATAGCCATGCGGTCGTTATGTGCATATACAAGACCGATGTCCGGATGACGTCGAAAAATTGAGTCTGCACTCGCATATGCATCGTCATAATTCCAGTTGCCATAGTCAATGGCAATAAGCTCAATGCCCGGATTCGATGCTATTTCTTGAGCAAATCCTTTATGACGTTCCATTGCTGGTGTCGAACCTTTCAACCCATAAAGTTCGACCACCTTTCCCTTACCATGCATGAGGCTGGCGGCATACCTTGCGGCAGCCTTGCCTATGGCACCGTTGTCGGCACCCTGATATGCAGTATAGTTATGTCCGTTTACATTGCGGTCGAAAACAACCACCGGGATTCCTTTCTTATATACATCCGTTATCGCAGGAGTCACAGCATCCGCTTCGTTAGGAGCGACTATAATTATATCAAAGCCGTTGTCGGCAAAATAACGTATATCAGAAATCTGCTTTTCATTGCTGTCATCTGCAGAGCGAATCTCTACCTTTGCCTCAGGATGCATCAGTATCTCCCGTTCAATCTCTTCGTTCATTTTCTGGCGCCAGTCATCACGGCTGCACTGCGAGACGCCTATCTTATAGGTTTTCTGCTGACGACAAGACGGACAAGCAAGGGATACGCACAACAACAGAAATACCGTTTTTACGAATGATCGGATTTTAAGGTTTTTCATATCGGACAGATTTTGAAGTTGTCATAACTGCAATACAAATATACGGACTAACAAATATACTAATTAATATGAATTATACCGCATATGGTAATAAAAAATATGCATCCGCAACATCTGTTGTATTTCTTGCTTCAATATTTATATTGTTATATGGTTTGTACTTATATATTTGCGCTGTGATTCATTTGAAAATGGACTGGAAAACTCAAATTCGAAAAAATTTAGAGTGTGTTTACTTTTGACATTGGTAAGTCATACTCTTATTGTGAATTCGTGTTAAAAGTAAATACACTCTTACAACTTAAATACTTTATGATGAACTCAAATCTCTTAAAAGGACTGACCTTATTTGCAGCCTCAGCTGCCGCTTTTGGCGCGATGGCACAGGATATCAGAATCGAGCATTTAAGCCCGAGTCACACATATTTGCGGCTTAACGGATCCGACAAGCAATTGCTGCTTCCTATACAGGAGTCGGTAGACGATGCCAAGATAAATGTGATTGTGGATGGGAAACTTGAGCGCACATTTTATGCGCGTCTCGCAAAAAACAAAACCGATTTCACTGTCCCGTTCGACATGTCTCCATATAAAGACAAAAACGTGATTCTTGAGGTCGTATCTCCTCACAGCAGGGCCACTCTCCGCGAGGCACAGGATGACGCGGCGTGGGGTGATCTTAAGCTTGTCGATAAATTTGACACCACCAACCGTGAGAAATATCGCCCTATGTTTCACCATACTCCCCAATACGGATGGATGAACGACCCCAATGGTATGTTCTATAAAGACGGTGTATGGCATCTATATTATCAATGGAACCCATATGGATCCAAATGGCAAAATATGACATGGGGGCATTCCTCATCAAAAGACCTTATAAATTGGGAGCATCATCCTGCCGCCATATTGCCTAACGGGCTGGGAACGGTCTTTTCAGGAAGTTCAGCAATTGATAAAGAGAATTCTGCCGGCTTCGGCAAGGATGCCGTTGTCGCCATGTACACTTCTTGCAGCGACAATCAGACACAGAGTCTGGCTGTAAGCCACGACAATGGGGAAACATTCGATATATATCCTGGTAATCCTGTCATTACACTTGATTCGGAGGCTCGTGATCCAAATATGTTCTGGAATCCTGAGACCAAACAGTGGGTTCTTATTCTCGCACATGCTCTTGATCACGAAATGCTGATTTTCACATCTCCTGATATGAAAGAGTGGACACTCCAGAGCTCATTTGGCAAAGGGCTCGGAGCACAGGGAGGTGTATGGGAATGTCCGGATCTCATGGAACTCGAGGTTGAAGGAACAAATGAGAAAAAATGGATGCTGATATGTAATCTGAATCCCGGAGGTCCCTTCGGAGGAAGCGGAATTCAGTATTTCATAGGAGATTTCGATGGAAAGAAATTTACTGCTGATACGGATGCCAATGGGAATGTCCCGACCAAATGGCTCGACTTCGGCAAAGACAATTACGCACTCGTAAGTTGGAGCGATGCCCCCGACGGACGCCGTCCCGTTGTAGGATGGATGAGCAATTGGCAATATGCGGCCGATGTTCCCACCACCCAATACCGTTCGGCAAATACGCTCCCCTCGGAAATAAAGCTCTTTAAAGACGACAATGGAGAAATATACGCATCACTTGTCCCTGTCAAGGAGATTGATGCCATGCGTGGCAATCTCGCGGTGAATCTAAAGAAATGTTCCATATCCGGCAAACCCAGAAATATCGATCTTCCTGCAGCCAACAAAGGTATCTGCGAGATATCAATGACAATAAATCCAAAGAACAGTCAGGAAGTAAACCTTGTCTTGAGCAACAAGAGAAAAGACCAGGTGGTCATGACTTATAATGTTGAAAACGCCACATTCAGTTTCAACCGCGAAAAAAGTGGAATAACAGATTTCAGCAAGGATTTCCCTGCTGTGACAACTGCTCCCACTTTCGGCACTTCCGACCTTTTGACACTGAGAATATTTATCGATACCTCAAGTATAGAGATCTTTGGAAACGACGGACGTTTCGCAATGACCAATCTTGTTTTCCCGAATGAGCCCTATTCCACACTGTCGATATCTGTACAGAAGGGTAAAGCAGAGATATCCAATCTTAAAGTTTATTCTCTCAAAACAAACAAAAGTTTCTAAAATAATATACCTCAAGTTTAATAATCATGGATTCAACCATTAAAAATTCCAATAAGCCTGCTCTTATCATGCAGCTCATTCCGGTGATGCTCTGCTTCTTTGCGATGGGTTTCGTAGATCTGGTAGGGACTGCCACCAATTTCGTCAAGAATGATCTGAACCTCTCTGTAAGCGAAGCAAGCATATTCCCGTCTCTCGTATTCTTCTGGTTCCTGATATTCTCGGTACCTACGGGTATTCTGATGAATAAGATAGGCAGAAAAAAGACTGTTCTGCTTTCGCTCATCATCACAGCGATATCACTGATTGTGCCCCTTTTTGGAGACTCTTACTCCATAATGCTGATCTCTTTCTCTCTTCTTGGTATCGGCAACGCAGTAATGCAGACATCACTCAATCCTCTTGTTACCAATCTTATCTCAGGTGACAAACTTGCATCGGCACTTACATTCGGTCAGTTTGTCAAAGCTATTGCCTCTTTTCTGGCTCCTATAATCGCCACATGGGGCGCGACAACATTATTCCCTACTTTGGGGCTTAACTGGCGTGTCCTCTTCCTGATTTATGCTGTAGTCAGTGTATTGGCAGTGGTCGCTCTTGGCGCCACACCGATTCAAGAGGAGAAAGCAGATAAAGTTTCCGGATTCAAGGAATCTGTGGTATTGCTCGGAAAACCATTTATACTTCTTTGTTTTATTGGAATTATGTGCCATGTGGGTATCGATGTCGGCACCAACACTTATGCACCGATGATAATAATGGAGCGTTTGGGACAAACTCTTGAAGAGGCCGCTTTCGCAACAAGTATATACTTTATCTTAAGAACTATAGGTTCATTTACAGGTGCATTTATTCTGCGCATTATGAAACCGAAAGCATTCTTTGCAATAAGCGTCCTGATGATGCTTACAGCCATGATCATTCTGTTTACAACCCACACACAGACAGGATTATATATCGGTATAGCATTGGTTGGTTATGGCAACTCCAATATCTTCCCTATCATATTCTCCCAGGCATTGCTGTCATCCCCTATGGAGAAGAATGAGGTATCAGGACTCATGATAATGGGTCTGTTCGGCGGAACTGTATTCCCGTTATGTATGGGTTTTGCGGCGGATGCCATAGGACAGCTTGGTGCCGTCGCAGTAATGACAGCCGGAGTGATTTATCTGATGTGTTACACCTTAAAGATCAAAAAATTTGCGTAAGAATTCATGGAGAATTTAGTAATAGGAATGGGCGAAGCACTCTGGGATGTGTTGCCTGACGGGAAAAAGATAGGCGGAGCACCCGCAAACTTTGCATATCACGTTTCCCAATTCGGATTACCGGGTATTGCAATAAGCGCTATAGGTGATGACCCGCTCGGCGCAGAACTTATAAAGAATTTTGATGAAAAGAATGTGAAATATCATATCGCCACAGTGCCTTATCCCACAGGCACAGTACAGGTGGAACTGGATGCCGCCGGTGTACCGCAATATGAGATAAAAGAAAATGTGGCTTGGGACAATATTCCGGAGACCGACAACCTTCGCAGGATTGCCAAAGACACAAAAGCGTTCTGTTTCGGATCTTTGGCACAGCGCAATATCGTGACAAGGAACACTATCAATGCTTTCCTTAATGCAATACCCGCCGATAATGATCCTCTGATTGTTTTTGATATCAATCTGCGTCAGGGATTCTATACACCGGATATCCTTGCCAACTCTATGAAGGCTTGCAACATACTGAAGATAAACGATGAAGAGCTTGTAACAGTCAGTCGGTTGTTCGGTTATCCCGGAATAGATCTCCAGGACAAGTGCTGGATTCTATTAGGAAAGTATAATCTTAAGATGCTTATTCTCACTTGCGGAATTAACGGAAGCTATGTTTTCACTCCCGGCAACGTTTCTTTCCTTCCTACTCCTATGGTAGAAGTTGCGGATACAGTAGGAGCCGGAGATTCTTTCACAGCCGCATTCATCTCAAGTATACTCAAAGGCAAAAGTGTATCTCAGGCTCATTTCAAGGCTGTGGAAACATCCGCATTTGTATGCACACAACATGGAGCAATGCCTGTACTGCCAAAGAATCTTACTGAATAAAACAGGTCAACATATAGGTTTAGGTTCTATTTGTAATGAGACCGCATGGTAAATTTTCATTACCATGCGGTCTCTCTTTACAAGCTGTCACTACGGACAGGAATATTATTAAGTAAGTGATAAAAATTAATGAACATATAAAACGCAGCAAAATCCGTCAAGAAATAACAAGTTTTATGGTTCAAGATCAATTCATTTACATTTATCGTTTAATTTTTATTACTTACTTACAATTTTTCTATTTGAAGTTATAGCCGACAGTGAGTTGAAACAGATTCTGATGATAAGTGGCAGAATAATAACGTTTGTTATCTTTTGCAACCTTATAGGCATTGGTCATGCCAAGATCTCCGCTCAATGCACCGAAGAAATTCTTATAGTTTACACCGACACCAATCCGCCAGTCAGCATTACAACGATTAAAACGATCTTCTTTATCTTTATATTCAGCCTTATACATTGAGCCTGTTTCTTTAAATTCAAGACCCTGAGCTTTTGCCTTAACATAATAATCCATTGAAAAGCCTATATTAAGCACCGGTCCCGTATAGACTGCAATATTGAAATTTTTAGTAAAATCAAAATGATATCCGAACATTACAGGAATACGCATACCTGACTGACGTATGGAATGACATTTAAGCTTGCCTCCGGCATCCTCCAGATCTTCAATGATATCTTCCATTGCTCCTGTCTTGATGGACATTGTATTATAATATATACTTAAACCGGGCTCTATATAAAAGTTTGCGACTACCGGCAAATTATATATACCACCAATGCTGAATCCGGCTCCCCCACCGAAAATCGATCTTGAAATTGACAGATTATCCTCATAATCCGATACTGTGAAATCTCCCGGAGATGTCACATCCAAAGATGCACGTAATCCGAAGTAGGCTTTGTTGTCAGGATTATCGAAAATTCTTCCCTGAGCGAAAACATTAATAACACTCGCAAATGCCAAAAGCGTAACTAAAATCTTTTTCATATGTTTAGATGTTGTTAAAAAATTTATCAGTTTCCTTACCTTAGAGTATATCTGAATTTTAACACTCTTAATATATTTAACAAAAATAAACATATTTTTGTTCTTTCAAACTATTCAAAAGCTCAAAAATATAAAATTTAGCCCAAAATAATTGGCTTTGCCATCACAAACCGGCTTTCTGCCGACATTCACTATTATGTTTCGTCGAATATTCTTTCGTATATTTGACTCCATCCAATATACTTAGCGCTCGGCAAAGCAAAATAAATTTTGCTTTGCTCTCGACTTCTTCGTACCTTTGTCTATAATGAAGTGATTTAAACTTTTTTCATGGTTAAGATTCATTAAGATTTTGAGTGGATTTCGACTCCTTCATCGGTTGCTATGCCCGCATAGCAACCGATGAAGGAGGTGGAAGACACTAAAATATTGATGGATATTGACCATGAAGACAACATAAATTCACTTCTATTAAGTTTTCGTAAAAAGTTTAAATCACTTCAATTACAAATATTTGCAATGAAAAGACATTCAAAACACTCTAAAAATAAATTTAAACAATTTCTAAGTTTGCTGATAGTGATTCTACTTATGTCAGCCGCGACCATTACTGTAAAAAAATCCATTTTCGGATATGATCTGCAGCAAAGTCAAGACAATGTATCGGCTGAACAACGGATTGATCCAATAACTTTCAGCTCAAATGAATCTCTTATAATAAACACGTCATCCCTCGAAATTGAGGGTTCCCCTACAGGTTATGCAGGTCCGGTTCCGGTCGAGATACATATAGACAACGGCATAATCACAGATATTGAACCGCTTCCTAACGCAGAGACTCCTAATTTCTTCAAAAGAGCCGAAACTTTAATCGAATCATGGTTAGGAAAGACTCCGGAGGATGGTTTAAAAATCAGACCTGATGCCGTATCAGGCGCGACTTATTCATCAAATGCATTAATCAGCAATGTCGAATCCGGACTTGCTTATTATGAGGGCGTAAAAGCTGATACTCCGGCATCAATGTCATGGAAAATATGGATAGCGCTTGCCGTAACCCTTGCGGCATGCATACTCCCCCTATTTATCAGAAACAAGATATATCACAATATACAGATCGTAGCCAATATACTTGTTCTTGGATTCTGGTGCGGACAATTTCTTGATTATGCACGGATAATGCAATATCTCGCATACGGAATCACACTCCCTATAGGTCTGGTAGCCATTGCAATGCTTATCGCGGCGTTCATATATCCTCTTTTCGGACATCCGCAACATTATTGCAACCATATATGTCCGTTGGGTTCAGCACAACAACTTATGGCACAAATATGCGGCTATAAGATCCACATGTCAAGAAAGCTCTTGAATATTCTTGATTGGGTGAGAAAAATAATCTGGGTTATACTTATGATATTCCTGTTTATTGGAACTCTTTCTACATGGACAGACTATGAACTTTTCCAGGTTTTCCAATTTGAATCAGCCTCTTGGTGGATAATTGGAACTGCAATACTTTTTATAGCACTTTCCTCAGTGGTTACACGCCCATATTGCCGCTTTGTATGTCCTACAGGTTCTCTTTTCAAACGCGCTGAGAATATCGGATGATAAGCAAGTAATATTAATGCTCCATTCTTCTGTATTAAGCGGAAGAATGGAGCATTAATATTACTTGCTTATATGACTATAAAGCGAATTTGTAGCTCTTGCCATCCACAAGCACCACAACCACACCGTTATAATTAACAGTATATGTATGTTCCTTATCTGAAATATTCTGCAAAAGAACCTTACCTGTGAGATCTGCCACAACTACTTTGCAACCTGTGACAGACAAAACTCCCGCAGCCTCTTTCCAAGCCTTGGGTGCAGGATCCGATGTCTCAAGTTCCCCTACACCGGATTCTTTTAATACAACTGCAATTCGATTGGATTCATTCGACTGTATAGCACCGACAGACGCATTAGCACCGGAGCCTTCCACAGTCTCTCCGACGGCTATGACAGTATAGCCATACTCTATATCTTTTGTCAGCGGTTGCTCGACCTTCAATGTCGTTTCCTTACAAGGGATACTGTTCAAAAGTACATCCAGAACACTACCTGCCGGCATTGTCTGGAAAATATCTACATCATCGAGGAACAGCTTCATCGAACTGCCTGAAGCTCTGATAAACTTAATGTTCAATTTTGAATCCTTATTTCCCTTTGTAAAATCGAATGTATATTCAGCTACTCCTGCCTTATCAACGATCTTTGCAGGAGCGGTTTCGACAACATTGCCGGAAAGATCCAGCAACTCAACTTTCAGAGTATCTATAGATGCCTTGAATCCTGAATAATCTCTTGCAGCCGCCTTCAACACAACCTTGAACCTACCGCTGACAGCAGAGAGGTCTATTGCCGGTGTAATAAGTTCTCCGGAATTACCGCTGGGATAAAATACATAATAACCCTTTGCGAATGTTTTGGACAAATCTGTGGTCCATCCTTTTACCTTGGTATAATCATTAAGATCACCGCTATATTCAAGATCGGACTCTGTTCCCACAGTTACTCCACTGAAATCCTCTTTGAATATTGAGACAGACTCCTCTTTAGTCAATGTTCTTTTGGAATACACATTTACCAGATAGCTCTGGGCATCAGACACTTTCCCCCAATTTGCTGTAAAACCGGCAGATGTAATATCGGTTGCAGGAAGAGCTTCAGGTGAATCAATTGAAGTAAGTTTCCTTACTACTTTTACTACCTCGGAATTGACTGATTTTGCCCCTTTGGCATTCACACAGCGTGCGACATAATAATATGTTTCAGCAGGATTGAGACCTGTTACTTTGCCGGTTGCTGAAGTAGAATAGACAGACCCTTTCTTGAGTTCCAGATCTTTTACAAAGTAAATCTCTTTACCGTCCTTATCATAAGTGAACACATCAGCCTCATATTTTACAGCTGCCGCGTTGACACTGCAGGAAGCAGTAAACTGTGTGCCGTCCGCATCATTCGGGAGATATGCTTCCGGAGCCGATATGAAATCAGCACTATATTCCACTTTAAGCGATTTTATATAGAAACCACTGATTGACAGGAACGGTGTGATTTTAAGTTTAGTAGTGCTTTTCATATTTCCGACCAGAGTTACAACTTTAACCCATTTCCCGGTCTCGACAAGCTCATTCACGTAATCAGAACTTGAATAACCCGGCTGGAACTGGATCATACCGTCATAATCTTTCATATATACCTCGGCTGTAATCCGTACTGTTCCACCTGAAACAGGCAGACCTGTCAAGTATCCGAGTTGTATATATCCGCTTTCTTTTACAAGAAGTTTCCCGCCCGCAGCGGCAACATTGGATACCGCGCTATAACCGGAGACCAATTTATTAAAATCACTACTGTAAAGACTTTTGGGTGATTCTTCACTACCTTCAGTGAACACTGTGAAGTCTGTATCAAGAAGCACTTTCACATCTTCCGGATCCTGAGCCTTCAGAACCGTCGATACCATTACGGCAACCAATAAGAATAATATTTTCTTCATATAGTATATCAATTAATTTATTAAGAGTATGTTGAGTTTTAAACCAAATTAAACATTTATAAAGAGTATGGGAATTTTTGATTTCATCACAAACGATCCTTCGGGTGCTTTCCCAAAGATCCATCCGGTCACATAGCCCGCTATGCTCCCTTCTGAATCTTTGAAAAATCCCTCCGAAGTCTCTGTTTGTGCTAGAATCATTTAAAACTCAACATACTCTAAGATTGACAAATACAACGAGGGTTGACGCGGATACGTGTCAACCCTCGTTATATTCAAGTATTTATTTATGCCATTTATACATTATCCGAAACCTCTGCAACTTCTACGTCAAGCACAGACGGATCATCTGTAACCTGAAGAGCCGCATACTCATCCTTATTCGCAACTACGAGTTTGTTGTATTCACGCAAACCGGTACCTGCCGGAATCAGATGTCCGCAGATCACATTCTCCTTCATTCCCTCAAGAGTATCGGTCTTGCCATTGATTGCAGCCTCGTTAAGCACCTTGGTGGTTTCCTGGAAGGAAGCCGCCGACATAAAGCTTGACGTCTGCAATGCGGCACGGGTAATACCCTGAAGAATCTGCTCTGAAGTTGCGGGGACAGCGTCACGTACAGTCATTATACGCAGATCCCTACGTTTCAATGAAGAATTCTCGTCGCGGAGCTTGCGGACGGTGATGATCTGTCCGGCAAGATAGTTTGTACTGTCACCGGCATCTGTAATCACCTTCTTGCCCCAGATGTTGTCATTCTCTTCCATGAACTCACGCTTGTCGACAACCTGCTGCTCGAGGAAGCGAGTATCGCCCGGATCCAGAATATTGACCTTGCGCATCATCTGGCGCACGATAACCTCAAAATGTTTGTCATTGATCTTCACACCCTGCATACGGTATACATCCTGAACCTCGTTCACGATATATTCCTGTACGGCAGTCGGACCTTTGATATTAAGAATGTCGCTCGGTGTGATTGCACCATCTGAAAGCGGTGTTCCGGCACGGACATAATCATTCTCCTGTACAAGAATCTGTTTTGACAGAGGAACAAGATATTTCTTCTCCTCGCCAAGTTTATTAGTAACACTGATCTCGCGGTTACCACGTTTGATTTTGCCGAACTTGACCTCACCGTCAATCTCGCTGACAACAGCCGGATTTGACGGATTACGGGCCTCGAACAACTCTGTCACACGTGGGAGACCACCGGTAATATCACCTGCCGAACCGGCAGCGCGAGGAATCTTTACGAATACCTGACCCGGCTTCAACTCATCGCCATCCTCAATCATAAGGTGTGCGCCGACAGGGAGCGAATAAGAACGTACCAGCTCGCCTTTGCTGTCATAAACCTGAGCCGCAGGAACTTTCGTACGATCCTTGCTTTCAATTATGATCTTCTCCCGCAACTGTGTTGCCTCGTCTGTCTCAACACGATAGGTAACACCTTCCTCAACATTCTCAAACTTGACTGTACCACCCTCTTCAGACACGATCACGGCATTGAACGGGTCCCATTCACAGATCATGTCACCGGGTTTCACTGTATCTCCATCCCTGAAGAACAGTTTTGAACCGTAAGGTATATTTGCATTTACGAGAACAATTCCTGACTTGGGTTCGATAATCCTCAGTTCAGCCATACGTCCAACCACGATATCCACGCCATCTGCATCCTTGATTGTACGGAGCTCGTCGATTTCAAGTTTACCGTCATAACGTGAAGTAACGTCCTTGACAGCTGTTACGTTACCTGCGACACCACCGACATGGAAGGTACGGAGAGTAAGCTGTGTACCGGGCTCACCGATTGACTGTGCGGCGATTACTCCGACAGCCTCGCCCTTCTGTACCATTCTGTGTGTTGAAAGGTTACGTCCGTAGCATTTTGCACATACTCCTTTCTTGGATTCACAGGTAAGTACAGAACGGATCTCTACAGATTCGATCGGTGATTTCTCGATACGGTCTGCAATCGCTTCGGTAATCTCCTCTCCCGCATGTACTATCACATCATCAGGATTGAAAGGATCGACAATATCATGTACAGAAACACGACCCAATATTCTTTCACTCAGAGATGCCACTACCTCCTCGTTGTTCTTTATCTCCGTACATACAAGGCCACGCAAAGTACCGCAATCCTCCTCGTTGATTATGACATCATGTGCCACATCCACAAGACGACGTGTCAGATAACCTGCGTCCGCTGTCTTAAGAGCGGTATCCGCAAGACCTTTACGGGCACCGTGAGTAGAAATGAAGTACTCAAGCACTGACAAGCCCTCCTTGAAGTTTGCAAGAATCGGGTTCTCGATGATCTGACCTCCTTCTGCTCCTGCTTTCTGAGGTTTAGCCATAAGTCCACGCATACCTGAAAGCTGACGGATCTGGTCTTTAGAACCACGGGCTCCGGAATCAAGCATCATATATACAGAGTTGAATCCCTGCTGATCCTCCTCCATCTGCTTCATCAGTGTTGAAGCAAGCTTTGCGTTGACGTGTGTCCAGATATCGATCACCTGATTATAACGGTCGTTACCGGTGATGAAACCCATGGCATAATTGTTAAGCACTTCTTCAACCTGTGCATGACCTTCTGCTACATATTCCTCTTTCTCCTTAGGTATGATGACGTCACCGAGGTTGAAACTCAAGCCACCCTTAAACGCCATCTTATAACCAAGATTCTTGATATCGTCAAGGAACTGTGCCGAACGTGTCACACCGCAAGTCTTGATCACCTTACCGATGATGGTACGCAGAGATTTCTTAGAGATTATCTCATTGACATAACCGATCTCTTTGGGGACATAACGGTTGAACAGTATACGACCTACAGAAGTGTCTTTCTTAAGAACTTTTACAGGAGCACCGTTCTCGTCCACATCATCAACAAGGACAGTCACAGGAGCGTGCAGAGTAACCTGTCCTTCGTTATAGGCTATCTCAGCCTCTTCAGGACCATAGAATACCGTACCTTCGCCCTTGTCTCCCTTACGAAGCTTGGTAATATAGTAAAGACCGAGCACCATATCCTGTGAAGGCACAGTAATAGGTGCGCCATTCGCAGGGTTCAGAATGTTATGGGCGCCAAGCATCAGCATCTGTGCCTCCAGAACCGCCTCGTTGCTCAAAGGCAAATGTACAGCCATCTGGTCTCCGTCGAAGTCGGCATTGAACGCTGTACATGCAAGCGGATGAAGCTGAATAGCCTTACCCTCAATCATCTTAGGCTGGAATGCCTGGATACCAAGACGGTGAAGTGTCGGGGCACGGTTCAGCAAAACCGGGTGTCCCTTCATCACATATTCAAGAATGTCCCATACAACCGGTTCTTTTCGGTCTACTATCTTCTTGGCACTTTTTACAGTCTTTACAATACCACGTTCTATGAGTTTACGGATAACAAACGGTTTATACAGCTCCGCAGCCATAAGTTTTGGAATACCGCACTCATGCATCTTGAGTTCCGGACCTACAACGATTACAGAACGTGCTGAATAGTCGACACGTTTACCGAGCAGATTCTGGCGGAATCTACCCTGTTTACCTTTAAGACTGTCTGAAAGAGACTTGAGCGGACGGTTGACATCAGACTTGACAGCCGATGACTTTCGGCTGTTATCAAGCAGTGAATCCACAGCCTCCTGCAGGAGACGCTTCTCATTGCGGAGAATCACCTCAGGAGCCTGGATCTCTATCAGTCGTTTAAGACGGTTGTTGCGGATGATAACCCTGCGGTAAAGATCGTTGAGGTCGGAAGTCGCAAAGCGACCGCCATCCAACGGCACCAACGGACGGAGCTCCGGCGGAATAACGGGAACTGCTTTAAGAATCATCCATTCAGGTTTATTGACACCCGCCGAGTTCAAGAAACTGTTTACAACCTGCAGACGCTTCAGAGCCTCTGTCTTACGTTGTTGGGAGCCATCTGTATTTGCCTTATGACGGAGTTCCGCAGCAAGCTTGGTAAGATCCAATTCCTGAAGCAGGTCATAGATTGCCTCGGCACCCATCTTTGCAACAAACTTGTTCGGATCGCCATCCTCGAGAAAACGATTGTCTTCAGGAAGATTCTCCATTATATTCATGTATTCCTCTTCACTGAGCAGATCAAGTTTCTCAATCCCCTCTACATTTCCGGGATTGATGACAACGTAACGCTCGTAATAGATCACTGAATCGAGTTTCTTTGAAGGAAGACCAAGCAGATATCCGATTTTATTAGGCAAAGAGCGGAAATACCAAATATGTGCCACAGGAACAACAAGTTCGATATGACCCATGCGTTCGCGACGGACCTTCTTCTCTGTCACCTCGACACCACAACGATCGCAGACAATACCTTTGTAGCGGATACGCTTGTACTTTCCGCAATGACACTCATAGTCCTTGACGGGACCGAAAATCTTCTCACAGAAAAGACCGTCGCGCTCAGGCTTGTACGTACGATAGTTGATTGTCTCGGGCTTTAAAACCTCACCGCTCGATTTCTCCTTAATCTCTTCAGGAGAAGCGAGACCTATAGTGATTTTCGAGAAATTGCTTTTGATTTTATTGTCTCTTCTAAAAGCCATAAGAATATATTTCTTATATATTATCCTATCCCCCTCCTGTAGGGAGGCGGGATAGGTTTTGGATTATTTATTTGATGGCGACGATTTTATCGCCGGTTTTCTCGCTGAAGCTGGACTTAATCCAATTTAATGCTCAGTCCAAGACCGCGCAACTCGTGGAGAAGCACATTCAAGGACTCCGGAATACCGGGATTAGGCATGGGATCACCCTTGACAATTGCCTCGTAAGCCTTGCTTCGACCGACAACATCATCGGATTTGATTGTGAGAATCTCCTGAAGGATATGAGCGGCACCGAATGCCTCGAGTGCCCAGACCTCCATCTCTCCGAAACGCTGACCACCAAACTGTGCCTTACCACCGAGAGGCTGCTGTGTAATCAAAGAATACGGACCGATTGAACGGGCATGCATCTTATCCTCGACCATGTGACCCAGCTTAAGCATATATATCACACCTACAGTTGCAGGCTGGTCAAATCTATCACCTGTGCCTCCATCGTACAGATATGTCTTGCCATATCTTGGGAGACCGGCTTTATCTGTCCATTCATTCAGGTCGTCAAGTGACGCGCCATCGAAAATAGGAGTGGCAAATTTCTCGCCGAGTTCACGACCTGCCCATCCAAGCACTGTCTCGAAAATCTGTCCAAGGTTCATTCGTGAAGGCACACCCAGAGGGTTCAACACGATATCTACAGGAGTTCCATCCTCAAGGAAAGGCATATCTTCCTGACGCACGACACGTGACACAATACCCTTGTTACCATGTCGACCGGCCATCTTGTCTCCGACACCGATCTTACGCTTCTTGGCAATATATACCTTTGCCATCTGCATAATGCCGGATGGAAGCTCATCACCTATTGTTATATCGAATTTCTTGCGGCGAAGTTCGCTGTCAATCTCTTTCGATTTACGCAGATAATTGGTAATCAACTTGGCAACCATATTATCTATGCGTTCGCCACCTGTCCAGTTACTAAGATTTATTGTCTCGTAGTCTATCGCTCCGAAATTAACATCATCAAATTTCTCACCCTTGGCAACTATGTCGACTCCGATAAAGTCCTGTACACCCTGAGATGTCCGACCTTTTAACAAAGTCTTCATTTTATTGACCATAAGAACACGCAATTTATCCTGCTTCTCCTCATATTCCTCATCAAGAATCGGTAATTGAGCGTTTGCACTGTTCTTATTACCCTTCTTGGTAGCCTTCGAGAAGAGGTTTGTTCCGATAACCACACCCTTTAGAGACGGAGACGCCTTCAGAGAAGCATCCTTCACATCACCGGCCTTGTCACCGAAGATGGCGCGGAGAAGTTTCTCCTCAGGTGTAGGATCGCTCTCACCTTTCGGTGTGATCTTACCGATCATGATATCACCAGGCACAACATACGCGCCGACACGGATAATACCTCTGTCATCAAGATCTTTTGTAGCATCCTCGCTTACATTCGGTATATCGGATGTCAATTCCTCCATACCGCGTTTCGTCTCACGGACATCAAGTGTATACTCGTCAACGTGCACTGAAGTCAGGATATCCTCACGTACCATACGCTCATTGAGCACGATGGCATCCTCGTAATTATATCCTTTCCAGGGCATGAAGGCAACTTTCAAGTTGCGTCCAAGAGCAAGTTCGCCTCTTTCAGTTGAATATCCTTCAGTAAGAATGTCACCTTTCTCGACACGCTGACCCGCATTGCAGATAGGACGCAAGTCGATAGTGGTACCCTGGTTGGTACGACGGAATTTAGGAATCTTATATTCTTTAACAGAAGACTCGAATTCAACAAAATCCTCATCTTCAGTTCTATCATAATTTATACGGATACAAGTAGCATCCACATATTCTATTGTGCCGGAACCCTCGGCCATAATCTGAGTACGGGAATCCTTGATCAACTGACCTTCGATACCTGTACCTACGATCGGAGCCTCGCTGCGCAACAATGGAACGGCCTGACGCATCATGTTGGATCCCATTAACGCACGGTTTGCATCATCATGCTCAAGGAACGGAATCAACGATGCCGCAATGGAGGCAATCTGTACCGGAGATACATCCATAAGCTGCAGCTCTTCAGGAGCAACGATCGGGAAGTCGGCATCAAGACGGGCCTTCACTTTATTACGGATGAAAGTACCATCGTCATTGACAGGAGCATTACCCTGGGCTATGGTCTGTCCTTCCTCTATCTCAGCTGTCAGGTAAACAACCTCGTCATTATTCAGATTGACTTTGCCATTTTTCACCTCGCGGTATGGAGTCTCTATGAAACCGAGATTGTTTATCTTTGCATATACGCACAAAGAGGAGATCAAACCGATATTCGGACCCTCAGGTGTCTCGATAGGACACAGACGACCGTAATGTGTATAGTGTACGTCGCGAACCTCGAATCCCGCTCTCTCTCTTGAAAGACCGCCGGGTCCAAGAGCTGACATACGACGTTTATGGGTAATCTCGGCAAGCGGATTTGTCTGATCCATAAACTGTGACAACGCATTCGTACCAAAGAATGTATTGATAACAGCCGATATGGTTTTGGCATTGATCAGATCTGTAGGCGTGAAGACTTCATTATCACGCACATTCATCTTCTCGCGGATCGAACGGCTGATACGTGCAAGCCCGACTCCGAACTGATTATACAACTGTTCACCTACCGTACGGACGCGACGGTTGCTGAGGTGATCGATATCATCGACATCACTCTTGGAGTTGATCAGCTCGATAAGATACTTGATAATTGCCACTATATCCTCCCGGGTAAGCACTTTTACATCCATCGGGATATCAAGATCAAGTTTCTTGTCTATACGGTAACGTCCCACCTCCCCAAGGTCATAACGCTTCTCGCTGAAGAAAAGGTTCTGTATCACCTCACGGGCTGCGGCGTCATCCGGTGGCTCGGCATTACGCAACTGTCTGTAAATATATTGAACTGCCTCTTTTTCAGAGTTGGACGGATCCTTCTGCAGAGTATTGAAGATAATACTGTAATCAACGGCGTTGACATTCTCCTTCTCAAGAAGAATAGTCTTTACACCACTGTCGATAATTGCATCAATGACTTCCTCGGTAATCTCATTTCCACGATCGACCACAACATTGTTTCTTTCAATGGAAACGACCTCACCGGTATCCTCATCGACAAAATCTTCCACCCAGCTGTTAAGGACACGTGCCGCCAGTTTTCGACCTACTGAGTTTTTAAGATTGGTTTTGGTAACCTTGATTTCTTCCGCGAGATCGAATATCTGGATAATATCTTTGTCGCTCTCAAGACCGATTGCACGAAGCAGAGTCGTGACAGGCAACTTCTTCTTACGGTCGATGTAAGCATACATCACGTTGTTTATATCGGTTGCAAACTCAATCCAGCTTCCTCTGAACGGGATAATACGGGCTGAATAAAGTTTTGTACCATTGGCGTGATTGCTCTGACCGAAAAATACACCGGGAGAACGGTGCAACTGAGATACAACCACACGTTCAGCACCATTGATGATGAATGTGCCCTGTTCCGTCATATACGGAATAGGTCCCAGATAAACATCCTGGATAGTGGTTGCGAAATCCTCGTGATCGGGATCGGTACAATAGAGTTTTAACTTTGCTTTTAAAGGCACGCTATAAGTAAGACCTCTCTCGAGACACTCGTCAATAGTATAGCGTGGCGGATCAATATAATAGTCAAGGAATTCGAGAACGAAATTGTTACGGGTATCCGCAATCGGGAAGTTCTCTGCAAAAACCTTGTAAAGTCCTTGGTTCTTTCTAAGCTCGGGTGGTGTGTCAAGCTGCAGAAAATCCTTAAACGATTTCAACTGAACGTCCAGAAAATCCGGGAAGGGCAGTGGATTTTTTATCGACGCGAAATTTACGCGCGGTTTTTCGGTAAGTTTTACAGACATTGGTAATAAGTTAATAAAGGACCTCTGATCCCTGCCGGTTTCCATTATCCGACCGGGAGATGAAGAGAGAGGTGAAAACACGAATAAATAGGTTAAGAACGCAGTCTTTCCTGCGTTCCTAACCTACTTTCAGATTAAGTCGATTATTATTTGAGTTCAACTTCAGCGCCGGCCTCTTCGAGTTGTTTCTTAAGACCCTCAGCCTCAGCTTTAGGAAGACCCTCCTTGATAGTGTTAGGAGCACCGTCTACCAATTCTTTAGCCTCTTTCAGACCAAGACCTGT
>CAJTWL010000006.1 GCA_910579845.1 uncultured Muribaculaceae bacterium
AATATTTGGAAGCATATTACCTCATATACGGCAAATAGGATTTAGAGGAAAGTTAGGAATAATCATGCAATAACGCAACAGTTTATTAAAAATCATTAATAATTGTAAGTAACAAAAGAGAGGTTGTGCCGTAATGATTTTTAACGACACAACCTTCCTATAATACGTGATTGTATAAGAAAATGTTTCAAACAGTTTCTTATAATGGCTGTTATTTGGATGTGTAGGGACCGTGGATGGATTTTACACGGTATATCATATCCGTGTCATCGAGCACATATACATAGTAGGATTCTCCGCCCGGAGCCACGCGAACTACTATATGTCCGTTGCATCCTGTAATTTTCTGGTTTATATCAGGATAGTTTTCCTGTTGCCGCGAATGGAGATTGGTAGTGAAGAAATTGTTATCCCATTTATATGTGTTGTTGTCGAATATTCCGGTTGAAATTGAGTTCAACAGATTATAATCCGGCTGATAATCGGAGAAATTCTGATTGACAATCACCTTTGGAGCAAATTCATTCTTCTGCATGCCTGATCCCCATGCATTGGCACTCAGGTGATGGTGCGCCTTGAACACCTCGAATCCATTTATAGGTATGGTTGCCTTGACATAGTTTGCCACTGCATTTTGAGGAGCACTTACAAGATCTCCACAAGCTATGTAGTCGAATTTTCCATAATGGATATGGATACCGCAAGAAGAAGGATTACCTCCGGTTTTGGAGAAATTCTCAACTTTTCCACCTGTTGAGCTGGAATTATCCACAACCCAGACATTGCCGTTTCCGCAAATATTGAAAATTGAGAAATTCTTGTATTTTTCCGCATCGTTGAGCATCTTGATCTGATTTTTGCCTACTTCAAAACGCGTACCGTCAAACTTCTTGTTTGAGGTTCCCCATTTCACGAATTTGATATAGTCGTCGGCGAAACGGCTGTCAACGGGTGGAAGATCTTTATCTTCTTTGTATGTAGGATAACCGCGGTCGATCAAATGATTGAAAGGCACTTCATCGTATATGGCTGTTATACCGGAAAGTTTGTATCCGTTTTCCGAAGTTTCTGTAGCCATTTTAGTATCACCTATATGATCGATGTGTAAGTGACTTGCCATAAAATAGTCGAATGCCTTCTTTCCTGCAGGCAGGAAATGACGGATATAAGAAGCGTCCGTCATGTATGGACGGGTGTTGGCATTCGGTTTCTGCGGTACACTTGTGCTTGAGGTTTCCGTCTCTCCTGCATCTACGACAAGAGTGGTTCCATCAGGCATAATATAGAATATGCATTCCCCTCTGCCGGAATTTATAAGATGTATATCCAGACAACCCTCAGCCCATCGGGGTAAAACCTGACCCTCCTGTGCTGTAGGCAGTTCTCCCTTCTGCTCCTCATGCTTTGCATTGAGGTCATCTTCCCAAGGCATTTTAATATGCTCCTCAGAACAGGACGCCATTGTCCCGCCGATAACCAAAGTCGATATAATTATTGATAATTTGTCCATTAGAAATGATTACTTATAAATTTTTAAAATTACTTCTTATTTTTTACTTTTGAATGGTCCGTCGATACTTTTAACACGATAGGCGTTATCTGTATCGTCAAGCATAATCACATAGAATTCTTTTCCTCCGGGCATTACTCTTATCACCACATGTCCTCCGATAGCTGCGCAATTTTTGTATACCTCCGGATTAGTCTCAATAAGAGAGTTGTCTATATTTGTGAAATACTGACGGGTTTTTCCTGTGGCTATTTTCTGTATGATCTCCTGATCCGGTTGTATTGTGCGGACATAGAAACTCTGTGTAACCATTACCTGCGGTTTCAGAATAGCCATGGTTGCTTCATTCATTGTTTTTGGGGAGAGGTGATGATTGCTCTTTGTGGCTTCAATCTCCTTTCCTACTGCTTCCGCCAATGTTTTCTGTGTGTCGGTATTTCCACCGTTGAGATCACCGGCTGTCAGATAGTCGAAATCACCATAAGAAAGCAGGAATCCGCATGAAGCTCCGTTTTCTCTGATTTCCCCCGGTTCATAACAATTGAAAGGTTTCCCCTCTTTCCATACATATCCGTTGGCGCAAAGGTTCTTTATTTTGCACGAAGAATATTTTTGAGGATTGTATTGCAGTGAAATCTGTTTTTCGCTTCCGAGCTTCAATGCCTCAGCCTTCAGATTTCCCTTCTTTATATGACATTCAAGAAACTTGCGATAGTTGTCCAGAGATTTTTCGCTACGCGCTTTGACTTCGATCGCATCGAAATCCGGATAAGCCCTGTCAATAATAGTTCTGAACGGCATACGGTCATATAGGGCGGTAAGTCCGGATTCTATATAATTGCCGTTTGGCGAGACGGAGTATTCCGGTTCCAATTGTCCCATGTGGTCCATATGAAAATGGCTCAGCATGAAATAATCGATTGAATCTTTCCGAGGGGAGAAATGACGCATGTAATTTGCATAAGTGTCCGCAGGACGTGTAAATTCGTTAGGACGCTGTGCGTCATTCCGCAAGTTTTTGGACTGATGGATAAATTCACCGGCATCCACCACCATGGTGGTTCCGTCAGGGAGAATAAAGAAGGTACATTCTCCACGAGCGGTATTCACGGCATGAATGTCGAGCATACCCTCAGACCATGCAGGAAGTGTTTCTCCAACCTTTGCCGTATTCTTGCAGTTGGAGGCATTCCCCGAAAGGAATGCGCCAACTAACAAAAACAACATCTCTAATTTATACATTTTAATATGTACGTTTATGAATGTTTTCTATTTTACGTAAACAGGGCGTAGACAGAATCCCGCTTTGGCATCAAATGCCTTGTTCCAGTATGGAAATCCGACTGCCGCATTTGCCAGTCTTAACACTATTCCGTAACAAGGTTCTGTGGCATCGGTTCCGGTTACGGATTCTGATCCCCAGTATACGCCTTGGGTACCCTGTACATTTACAGTGAAATCTGATGCGTTATAACGTCTGCCGGCTTTTGGCAGGAAAAGACCCTTTTCAAGTTCTTTCGGGGTCATCCCCACAACATTATTACTGGATGTAGGAGCATCTCCATCTTCCGGATCGAAGAACAGGTAGCCTGTCACATACTTTCCTTCGCCTACTTTAACTGAAACGTACTGTTTGGATGCCTTGGTCATAAGGTTATCGATATCCTGTCTGGTAGGCATACGGTATTTGCCCTTTGATGCCCAGAAGGCAAGGTCTCCGTATTTGGCTGCTGCGAAATCTGTTGTCGGTACTGTACAGCCCTGATCGGTAAAGAGTTTACCTGATATGTCGGTGCCTACAGCCGCTGTAGCCGAAGAATTGGGATCTTTGCTGAACGGATCTTTGATACCGCCCCAGTTGAAATGGTCATATTGTCCCGCATAGCTTCCGGGAGAGAATGTAACCGCCATATTGGCTTCTTTCATATTCTCATAATTGACAAACATGTATTGCTCCGGAGCTATACGCCAGTTTGTCTGGAAACCGTCCTGAGTAGCATTCTCAACATATTGGAGGTTTCCTGTAGCCCAATATATGTCGGCGACAAGCACTGTGCCTTCTATCTTCGGTTTGGTCACCGTAGCCTTGGGCATTGTCACTTCAAGCGAACGCATGACGCCCCGGCGCGCATTGAAAGTGGTGCTGACGATATCGCTCTCGCACATAAGGAGATTATCAGCGTTATATGCCGCAATCTTCAGACTTTCATATTCACCTACAGGAATTGCCAATGTTGCGGTGACGGTAGCGTCTTTGCGGGAGGGAAGATTGATTGTCAGTGTCTCTGATCCGGCTTTTGCAGGCAGACCTTCTGCCAGACCTTTTTCAAATTCTACCGTGTAATTTCCCGAAAGAGCCTTTTCAGAACTAAGCACAAGTTTTACAGCATCTGTGTTGACCTCTTTAACCT
Source organism: uncultured Muribaculaceae bacterium (assembly GCA_910579845.1). Classification (GTDB taxonomy): domain Bacteria; phylum Bacteroidota; class Bacteroidia; order Bacteroidales; family Muribaculaceae; genus Lepagella. Next base: position 3,922 of record CAJTWL010000006.1, read on the forward strand.
GCAGTGAAATATAGCTCATCAGTTGGGTGAAGGTTATTTCCGGAGAATTATTGACAGGAGCCACCATCAAGGAGCATTCGCCGAAAGAATTCGGAACAGTCTCGGATGGAAGATTTATGGAAAGTTCTTTTCCGGAAGTCGTCACAGTTGCAGGATGCACCGCATAGTTTCCAAGTGTCTTTCCTGAAGGTATGGAACCGGAGAAGATTGCTTTGCGTGTCTCTCCTGTTCCGTCGAGCGGGAGTGTCACAACTGAGCCGTCTGTACAGACCAGACCGATGGCATCGTCGCCGAGCCAGCGAGCCTCTCCTGTGTTGATGAGAGATGTACGGGTTGAGGCGCAGTTCTCTATTGATGCCATAAACCTTACATCTCCTGTTGTAGAGAACTTCAGGCCGGGATCATAGACCTCTTCTTTATCACTGCAGGAAGCCATGGCGGCTACTGCAAGCATAAGGAATATATTATATTTCAGTTTCATATTGAATTTAAGATTAGTAGCCGGGATTATTATTGGATAAACCGATAAGAGGATTAGTCACCATCTCGCTATACGGGAATGGCCAGAGCTCATCTTTGCCGATCACAAATTTTCGGGTAGTATGTTTACGCGCGTCAAAATCCTTGCCGTCGAATGTGGATACTCCGTCGTGGATTACTGTCCAGTTCTTGTCAATGATAGGTTTGGCATTGGTTATGGTCTTGTTGAATGCTATGGCATACTGGGGACCGTTTATAGCCTTGTAAGCCACAGGAGTCACGCCGTCATCCTCTTTCCAGCGACGGATATCGAACCAGCGGAAGCCCTCGCAGCATAATTCCACTTTACGCTCATAACGTAGAGCAGAACGTAATTCATCTCTGTCGGTAGTGGTTACTTCCGGCATTTTCACTCTGGCACGAACACGGTTGATATCGGCTCTGGCTTTGCTCAGATTGCCTCCATCCATCTCAATGTTTGCCTCGGCATTGATAAGAAGTACTTCGGCAAGACGGATCAGGGGAACGTCAAGCTCATCTTCGTAGCTTGTGCCTGTGATAGTGCCGTAATATGCCGGGTCGGTATATTTTCTCCACAGGAAACTGCCGGGTCCTTTTGTCCCGTTGGGTCCATATTCACTCTTGTTGCCGGTAACGTCTCCGTTGTTTACGGCACTTCCGGTATTGTAATCCATTACCGTCTTGTCGGCGGGATCGATAGAGAACTGTACTCCCATAACACGGGAACCGGAACGTGCGCAGTAGAGATCGAGACGCGGATCACGGTTTCTCCAAGGATCCTCCCAGTTGTAAAGCGGTGATTCGGTGATTGCCTTTCCGTCGGTGCACTGGAAAGTCTGCATCAGGGCAAGAGAGGGACCGGCACCGGCGGCACCGTTGTGTACACGGGATGCGAAGGTATAGATTCCTGTGTGTGTGTTTGCGGCTGCCAGACGGTTGTATTCCATACTCCATATCCACTCTTTGGAACCCTGTTCAGCTGCAAATCCGAACAGAGGTGTGCAGTCCGGCTCTCCCTCGACATGTGAGGGATAATATGTGACATCAAGAGGTGTCAGATCATGGATACCCTCGGCAAGTGTAAGAGCCTTTTCCGAATATTTTGCGGCATCAGCATAATAACCCCACTCAAGACAGATTCTTGATTTGAGTGCGTATGCGGCGATTCTGCCGATACGCGCCACACCCCATTCTGTTTTGTTCCATACTACAGGAAGCTTGTCAAGAAGTTCATCGTTCATGTCGGAAAGAACCCAACTGATGATCTCCTCTTTAGGAACGCGGGGATAGGCGTAGTCGTTAAGATTCAGGCAATGGTCGATCTTCGGCACATCTCCATACATCTTGCAGGCCCAGTCATAAAAATAGGCTCTCAGACACAGACATTCGGCTTTCAGTTGATAGTACTGCTCATCGGATGCTTTTGAACGGATCTTGTCAAGATTGTCATAAACCAGGTGTATGCGTCCGAGACCTTTGTATATTCTGGCGTAGAAGTTCTCGACATGACCGTAGGACGATACGATTGTGGACAATGTGAAGTCGGGCCAGTTGGAGAGAGCGGTTCGGGTGGCACCGATGTCTGTGAGCTGGTCGAGCCATCGGTTTGGTCCCGGCTCATATTGCATGATGTTGTTTGGCAGTGCCTTGTATGCGGCGAGAAGTCCCGATTCCGCCTCTTCCGCACTTGCAGGGAAGGAGGAAGTGGAGGGTCCTGTCAGCGGTTCGCGGTCCAGTGAGCATGATGCCAGAACCGTTGCCAGAAAAATTGCCGATATATGTTTTATTTTCAGTTTCATGATTGCTATGGTTAAAATTGAACTTCAACTCCGAATGTATAAGTGCTTACAAGAGGATAGTTGCTTCCGATTGAACCGGTGGTCGCACCTTGTGCACCGCTCTGATAAGAAATTTCCGGGTCGTAGCCGTTATAGAAATTTGTGATTGTGAAAAGATTAGTGGCATTGGCATATATCATCACACCCTTGAGTTTCGTAGGTCTGAGCAGCTTCTTGGGGAATGAATAGCTCAACTGGATATTCTTGAGACGGAAATATGACGCATCCGCCATCCAGAAGGTCGAGACTCTCGTGTTGAGGTTGCTGGTATACGACAGACGGGGATATTTGGCGTTGGGGTTATCCTCGGTCCAGTTATCGAGATGACATTTCTGGAATGTGCCGCCACTTACACTTGGCTGTGTGTAGGCGCCGCTCATATATGCGTCAGCTTTGCCTACTCCCTGGAACTGAGCCGAGAGGTTGATTCCCTTCCAGCCGAAGTTAAGTGTCAATCCGTAGGTATATCTCGGAATCAGAGAACCGAGAATCTGTTTGTCGGCATCGGTTACCTTGCCGTCTTTGTTGGTGTCTTCATATACAAGGTCTCCCGGATGTGTCTCGATACCGAACTGAGGACAGTTCGAGTTCATCCAGTCGGCTTGTTCCTGTGTCTGCACCTTACCCAGACATTTGAAAAGATACAGAGAGTTGATTGAAGATCCCTCTTGGTTGCGGATGACACCGCTTGTGCCGTATGTTCCTTTCATGTCGACGATCTTGTTGATGACATCCGACAGGTTTGCATTTACATTGAAGTTGAAATCTCCCCAGGTATGTCGGTAACCGAGAGCTATCTCCCAGCCCTTGTTTGTTACTACACCTGCATTCTGGTAAGGTGCTCCAAGACCGATGGTGGAGGGTATGTCAAGCTGCATAAGAATACCTTTTGTCTTTTTGTAATAGTAATCGGCAACGATGGTGAAAGAATTCCATAGTGTGGCATCTATACCGATATCGGTCATGCGGGTAGTTTCCCAAGTGATATCCTCATTGGCAAGGGAGTTCTGTGCAACGATCGGATGAACCTTTCCACCGGCAGATATGGAACTGATAACGAGATTCTGTGAAGCAGGATAATAGGAATTGATATTCTGGTTACCGAGTGTTCCGTGTGATGCGCGCAGCTTGAATTCATTGAGCACTTCGGTTACAGGCTCCATGAATTTCTCCTCTGTCAGACGCCATGCCGCCGAGAATGAAGGGAAGATACCCCAGCGATGTTTCTTGACAAAGCGGGATGAGCCGTCGTAACGGAGATTGGCTTCGAAAAGATAGCGGTTGTCAAAATTATAATTCACACGTCCGAAATAGGACATAAGAGACATCTGGTTTCGGGTGCCTTCATTGTCCTTGAATTCATTGTCGCCGCCGGCATTGATTACCTCATAATCCGGATAGGCGAAACTGTTGCGGTATGCACCGAGGCTGTAGTAGTCGTAATTTTCATATGAGCATCCCAACAGAAGACGCAGATCATGTTTGCCGAATTCCTTGTTGGCCTGGAGAGTGGCGTGGTAATATCCGTTGTATGCGAATGTAACCGTTTCTTTGAGTGAGTTGTATTCGGCATTGGAAATCGGGGAAACATTGCCGTATGGATCTGAATGATATTCCACAAGATCCACAAATCTGTGTGTTTTTACACCGGTAAGCTGCGGAGCCGCCTTCAATTCCACGTTCAGCCATTTCAAGGGTTTGATTTCCAATGATGCCGCTCCTTTGAGGACACCGTTCTGGCGTATATTGTTTCCGCCCACACCTGTCTCGATCATCGGAAGCGGGTTGGTGGTACCGCCGGTAAAAGGCGCATAACTGCCGTCGCTCCATTGTGCGAGCATGATCGGATCTTTTGCATTCATGAAAGAGAATACCGTTCCCTGAAAAGGATTCGTATTGCGCTTTGCATAGGTTCCTGCTATATCAAGACGAAAATTGAAGAGTTCATTTATCTTCACGTCCATATTGTTGCGGATATTGAAACGCTGGTAGTCGGAATTCTTGATTATACCGTTCTGTTGCAGGTATCCGAACGAAGTCATGGAACGTATCTTCTCAGATCCGGCGTTCATTGACACTACATGATTCTGGGTGAAACCGTCTCCGTTCATCAGCCTGTCCTGCCAGTCGATGATCGGGTATGCGTCCGGATCGAGGTAGTTGTTTTTGCGATAGTTGTTGATGTATTCATCCGTATATATGGATGTTGCGCCGTCGTTTTCAGTGGAACGACGTGACAGACGCATATAGTCTTCCGGTCCTACGACATCGGGATATACTACAGGCTTCTGCCAGCCGACATATCCGCGGTATGTCAGACCGAATGTGCCTTTCTGGGCACGTTTGGTTGTAATAAGGATAACACCGTTTGCCGCACGGCTGCCATATATTGCGGAGGATGCGGCATCCTTCAGCACTGAGATCTGGTCTATCTGCGAAGCATCTACTGAGTTCATGTCACCTTCGACACCGTCGATAAGAACGAGAGGAGAACAGTCTGAACCTCCGAAAGAACCGATACCGCGGATCTGTATGTTCGCGCCGTCAGCTCCAGGAGCGCCACCGGCTGTGGTTACTGTCACACCTGATGCCATACCCTGAAGTGCTGTTGAAAGCTGGGTGATAGGGCGGCTGTTGAATTCCGATGTGGACACAGCTGCTACGGATCCGGTCAGGTTGACTTTTTTCTGTGTTCCGTAACCGACAACAACAACTTCGTCAAGCTGTTCCGAATTGTCTTTCATACGGATAAGAAGTTCGGTATCTTTGCCCGGTTTTATCTTGGTGGTCTCGTATCCTATGAACGACACGGCAAGCTCCATATCGGGGTTTGTCTTCAATTCAAATTTACCGTCAATGTCTGTCATTACGGCATTGTTGCCCGAACCACGCACTGTTGCGCCGATCATCGGCTCTCCGTTCTGATCAATTACCGTTCCGGTCACAGTCTTCAGATCCGCGAAATTCTCCTTTGAGGAAGACTGGTTCTTCTCATCTTTTGGAATACGGGTGATGACAATGGATTTTGCCGAAACAATGTTATAGGCAAGATTCTTTTTCGGCAGGACTGAGTTTAGGATTTTCTCTACATCCGCATTTTTCATGTTTACGGAAACATCCTTGTTTGAATCTACCACATCCGAGCGATAGGAGAAACGATAGGATGTCTGCTGTTCAATCTGTTTGAACAATTGCGACAACGTGGCATTGTTAAGATTAACTGTCACCCCGTTGGTCTGCGCCATAGTGATGAATGACACACATAATAGTGTGAACATCAAGCATAGACGCCTTAAAAGATTGGTAAGTGGCATAAATGATATTTAGGTTAGTTAGTTTTTCCGGTTTGCCAGACAGACATTTTCCTGCAGACTGTCATGTCCGTTGATTTATTGATGTAACAGTCTCTAAGAGTATGTTGAGTTTTAAACCAAATTTAACATTGATAAAAAGTATGGTGATTTTTGATTTCATCACAAACGATCCTCCGGGTGCTTTTCCAAGCATTCATTCGGTCACATAGCCCGCTATGCTCCCTCCTGAATCTTGAAAAATCCCTCCGAAGTCTCTGTCTGTGCTAAAATCATTTAAAACTCAACATACTCTAAGAGGAATGTCTCATATAAACAAGACAAATGAACTGGGATTTTGTACCATTCTTTTGTTACATTTTTTCAGAAACTGTTTATTTATAAAACAGAAGGGTGTTTCCCTTTTTTGTACATTTCAGTCCCATACTTAGCTCCAGAATGTGTACGGCATCAGGGAGATTGTTGTTTGGCAGTGTGCCGGTGAATGGTATATCTACGAGTTGTGGATCGGAGAATTCTATGTTTGTGTTGTAATTGTATTCAAGTGATCCGGTGACTTCACCGAGATTCTGGTTTATAAAAATCAACTCGCCGATTTTCCAGGCGGTAGGAACTCTCGGATCTATATTCTCATCTTTAATAAATCCAATGCCGTCTTCATCAAGATATGCGAAATCTCCGGGAATCATTTCAATGCATTTGCCGGATGCAACCGATTTTAATTCAACCTTACCAGACTCAAGATAAAGTGATGCGGTGTGGTCCTTTTTGCAAGATCGAAGATTGAAAGTGGTTCCCTTAACGTCTACACTGACAAGAGATGTATGAACCAGAAATTTTTTGCTGTCTGATTTTGATATTGTGAAGAATCCTTCGCCTTCGAATGTCACAGATCGGGTATCTCCGGTAAAATCTTCCGGTTTATATGATAGACAAGAGTTGCTGTTGAGTGTTACTTCTGATCCATCCGGGAGGGTGATTGTGGCTCGTTCTCCATTGGCTGCTGTTTTTATCACAATGTCCTGTGACGAAAGAGAATTCGTGCGGTTCCACAGCAAGATTGTGGAGATAAGCAACACCGGAAGCATTACAGCGGCGACACCGAGAAGAACCCTTTTCCATTTCTGGAATTTTTCTGTCGATGTGTGAACAGAGAAATAATCATCCCAATCTTCACGCAGGGCGTCTGCCACATCCGTTTCAGGAATATTGCGCAATTTATCAAGCTCCTCTATATTTATCTTTTCTCCGGAGAGATATTTTTTCAATAAATTGTTCATAGTCGGTATACATTAGCATAAAGTTTAAAAATAGAGAATGAACTGGGAAGAAATTGAGAATGCTGCCAGAACACCTAATAATCCCTTCGTAAATTCACGGAGTTCTTTGATCCCTATGGAAAGCTGGTTTTTTACAGTCTGTTCCTTAAGGGATAACAATTCAGCAATCTCTTTATTACTAAATCCCTGAAGTTTGGATAGTCTCACGACCTTGGCCCGTGTAGAAGGCATCCGGTCTATGAAATTATTGATATGAGATAAAAAATTTGAATATTCAAGAGGATCGAAGCTGCCGGTAGAGGGGAGTGCGTCGATTTGAGTTATATAGTCTTCCAGGATAGGAGAATTTATTGTTTTATGAAACGCATTTATTAGAATGTGTGAAGCAATTGTGAACAGAAGGGAGTTGATGGAATTTGTCTGGCGTATGTTTCCCCGTTCATTCCATATACGTATAAAAACTTCCTGGGTGACGTCATCTGCGGTGATTTCATTTTTAGTCCAGCGAAGTGCAAACGCACGTATACGGGGTGCATAGCCGGCATATAATTCAGTAAAAGCCTGCTTTGACCCTTTTTTCAGGGCTTCAATCAATTCCCTTTCGCTATACCGCTTCATAATATAGTGAACTCGTCTTGACTTATTTACGAATGTTAAAACGTATAATGAATATATTCTTTTCTCAACCTCAGCGGATCTTTCCGGTTGTTTCTGACTCTCTCATCCCCGCCAACCGAAAGGTTGCCGGCTCTTCGAGACTCGGAAACACCTCGGAAATATCTCGCTTATGTTAAGAAAAAATAAGTCAAGACGAGTTCAATTTTCAAAATTAATACTTTATGGGCGTTATTGAAACATGTTATATAACATAATGTCAGTTTGGTGTAGTTAAATTGTTGAATATTAATAATAGCAATATGTTTTGTAAATTTGAGAATCATCACAAACCAACTTCACAAAACAAATTGCTCTGATAGAGCGAAGATTAAGCATTCATTTCACTATCCCTCGTCCATAAGATATCTTACGACAGGTTCCATAGTGATGTTTATATCAATTGTACGTTCGGCAAAGTCTCGTATTTCTTTAATGACTTGTCTGCGGGGTGTGTTGCCGTAAATTTCATCGTAAAATGAAATTATGTTGCGCATGTCTACTTTCTCTTTGTCGTTCGGCAGTTTAAGATTGTACTTGTAATCAGTGCCTATGAACACATCTGTCATTCCTGTCGACATGGTAGGCAGCCCTTTGGCAAGGTAATCCCGGCTCTTGAGCGTAGAATGTACATGCAGGTCTTTGTCTTGGGTAGCCAATGCTATGAGCCCGAGGTGACATCTGTCATAAATTGTGTCCAGATCCTCTCCTGTTTTATATCCATGCATGATAACCCTGTCTTCCAAACCATATCTGGCAATCATAATCCTTAGATCTTTTTCGGCCGGACCATTGCCTACGATATGCAATTTCAGATGGCGGGTGCCTCCGGAGCGGTAGTAATAAGCCATTCCCCTTAAGAAACGGTCATACCCGTGCCACCATTGTATTTTGGCAATGGCGATAATGTGTATGGCACCGTCTTCCGGAGCCGGATTTATAGGACGTATGAGTTTCAGGTCTATGCCGTTGATTATCGGTATTGTAGGAATTCCCGCAATAGACTTGTCTTCGCTTACAATCACAATGCGGTCTATATAACGTTTCATGAACGGCATATAGCATACTTCCCGCAGCCATAATGGGATATTTCTCTTATTGTGAGTAAGTTCTTTCTTAAAAGGATAAGTACATATTTCATATAATATTTTGGCGTCAGGATTATGTTTTCGTAACTTCCGTATATTCAGCAATCTTAGTAATGTCAGTGGTTTTCTCCTTATATAAAAGAAATCATATCCGTCAAATTCTTTTTTATATTCGTTCAATGGATCGCCTACATTATGTCCGAACGGAAGGTGGATTGCTATTTTACGCCATAGAGTCAAAGGCTCTTTTCTCTCGCACATCATTTGGCGGCATGACATCCCTTTTGTGTTCAAGGCTTTAATCTGCGCCGTTACTTTGCGGGCTATTCCATCGTTCCTCATTTGGAATGGCTCGTGTGCATAACCGTATATATACAATCCTCTCATGTTCGTTTAAAAATTTCGTTCTGTCGCAGCAGAAACTATTTTCGCGGCTGTCTTAGATGCATGTCCGCATTCATAGCTGCCTAATTCTTTTTTGTGAGTTTCTATTCGTACCTTATTTTCCTCTTCAGACCAGGTATCAATCAAATCACACAAGCCGGAAATCGTTTCCGCATAAGGATATGGCCAACGTCCTATATGGGTATAAAAGCCCCTGTCGTGCGAATATTGGCTCAGGTCCGGTGCATATATAAATCCCGGCTTTCCTGTAAGACAATAATCCCAGATAGATGAAGAATAATCAGTTATCAGCACATCTGCAATCTCTATAAGATCCTGCATGTCCGGAACCTGCGTTACATCAAGCATGCATGGGGAGTTGGTGGCATTGCCTACGTTGTTTTTTGATATGTGCTTCCGGTAAAGGAATACGACATTCTTTCCGAATCTTTTCCTGAAAGCGGAGATTACAGCTTCATTGCATACATCATTGTTTATGTAATGCGGATTACGGTACGGGCCACGGAAAGTCGGAGCGTATAGCACTAACAGGCTGTTCTGATCAATGTTGTGTTTTTGACAAAATAGATTTCTCTTATGGGTCCATTTCTCCGGAGCCGTGTTGAATAAGCGGTCATTCCTCGGGGAACCGCAACTGACATAAACATTTGAGTCAATAGCAAAATCCTTTGAAGAAACTTCAGTGAATCTCCTGCAACTTGACAAAACATAATCGGTGCATCTGCTGCGGAGCTGTCGCATTTTTCTCATGTAGTATCTTTCCGCTCTTGAAATCATATTCAAATCTGTTGACACACGCTTATAAGCCCCGCCTCCATGCCAGGTGTTCATGAACGTCTGTTTCTTTCGTTTGGGGACAATCGGCTCAATTCCTAGATTACTGATTATCATGCCTGACGTCAGGAGGTAATATAGGTGCATTGGCGACAGGAATTTGACTGTCTTTACTTTTCCGATGAATTCTGACGGCAGCATATTATGGTCATTTAACACCCATATGTATTCGAAATCCGTTTGTTTCTGATGAAATAGTGTCTCAAAAATATATTTTGGATTGCAGGTATAAGAAATGCCGCAATAGGCAGAAAACAAAATCCTTTTCCGATGTACCGGAAATATGTAGAATATCCTGAGTGTGAACCTTGCCAGTAAGACTATGATATATTTTATAAAAAAAATCATATTCCAAATTTTGAACTCAAATTGAATTTCATGAACTCGTCTTGACTTATTTACGAATGTTAAAATATGTAATAAATATATTCTTTTCTCAACCCCACCGGATCTTTCCGGTTGTTTCTGACTCTCTCATCTCCGCCAACCGAAAGGTTGCCGGATCTTCGAGGCTCAGAAACACCTCGGAAATATCTCGCTGATGTTAAGAAAAAATAAGTCAAGATGAGTTCCATGACAAAATTATTTAAATTTTGCATATCACGCAACAATTTAAATTCAATATAAACCATTACAACCCGTTGGATATGTTCTTTTTCAAGTCAATTACTTCGCCGGTTACAGGTGATGCCAAAGTTTTCAGCGACGCGAGAGCCACCGCTTTTGGATCCAGCAATGATTCATCGGTTACAGCTTCAAAATTATTGGTTCTCATGGATGTTTTTGTCCTTCCCGTATTGATGCAATTTACCCGGATTCCCTGTTCAAGCCATTCCTCACTGATTGCTTGCACGAAATTTACAATGGCTGCTTTCATAGAAGAATATAGGCAATACATGGAACATCCTCTTGTATAAGAACTTGATGTATAGAAAATCATGGAGCCTTTTGTCTCTTTCAAATATTCATGGACGCTTTTGGCGACATTGACGCAACCAAGGTAATTGGTGTCAATGCTGCGTCTGATGATGTTGTCGTCCATGTCACAAAGGAGGCTTTTGTCCAAGATTTCTGTCGAATTTGCGACAAAATCAATATATCCGTATTTTTTGTGGACATTTTTGAGAAAAAGGTTTACGTCTGATGAGACTGCGACATCTGTTCCAGTGTTTCTGCTGCAGACCTCCACAAGCATTCCGTACCGGTTGCATATGTCAGCAAGCTCTTTACCGATTCCTTCAGTCCCTCCGAAGATAACTATCACTCTTCCGTTAACTTGAAGTCTTTCTTTATGGGTCAGCGGTCGTGCTGTTGCGGCTATGCTTTTAATTTGGAATAGTTTATCAATCAGAAATAAATCTTCTTTGTAGGTTAGCTTGATGTTGAATTGTTCGCCGGTCACGACAGAAACCGGCACGTCTTTCATATAGCGCACCACGACTCCACAATCATCTGTGGTCGTAAAGTCCGGATCTGAAAGTGCTCTCCTGTATGCTTCTTTTATTACGGATAACTTGAATGCTTGCGGTGTCTGTCCCTTACGCAGAAGGTGCCGTGGCGGTATACAACCAATGTTGTTACAAGAGTCCACCGATATGATTGTATCGACCGTATCGACTGCCACGTCAACAGCATCGTATTTTTCCAGGGCCGCTATGACATCGCTGATTATCCTGTGGTTGACCAATGGTCTTACCGCGTCATGAAAAATCAGGTTAAGCTCTACGCATCCGTCATATGCCCTGATTGCCGCCAGGCTTGATTCATACCTCTCTTTACCGCCGTGTATTACCCTTTTTACTTTTGAAAACATGTTTCTCGATAAAACGGATTTTGTTTCACGTTCATAATCAGGATGAATAACGATACATATCTCATCAATCAAAGGATGATTCTGAAATGCATCAAGCGTATGCTCTATTATTTTTTTGCCGGCAACCTTTTGGAACGGCTTCGGAAGCGTTTCTTCAAAACGTCTGCCGATTCCTCCGGCTAATATGATCGCTATATTTTTCATAAAGTTCGGTTTCTGGATGAATGTCAGTTTTTGAAGCTGAATTATTGAATATTAGTAAAATATCAATGTATTTTGTAAGATTGAGAATCACTACAAACCAACTTCACAAAATATATTGCTATGATTACTGATGGCAAAATTATTGAAATATTTTATATGTCCTATGTTTTTTGCAAACTTTATGATAGGTATATCAAGGCTAAAGGTCTTGCACCTGAGCGTGATAAGTCAAAGCGCAAGTATCATGTCCGGTCATTAATAGGGTTCTTAAAGTCCCTAAAGTCCTTAAGGTTCTTAAAAACTCTAAAAACAAATTTTAGTTGTAGAATTGAAAAAAATTATATATTTTCGCATAACATATCCTGCACCTTGGAGAATAGTGTGTGAAATATATGGTTAACCGGAAATGATAACTTGATTCAATATCAATTATTTATAAACCTGATAATAAATTATAAACCTAAGAACATGAAAAAAATCTACTTGACAATGGCAGCTATGCTGCTCTGTGGATCTGCAACAGTCGTTGCGCAAAGCTATCACGGTCTTTACCGTCCGTTTACCAAAGCATTTGTGGAAAATGGAAAAAACGGAGAGAGTCTGGACGAATATTGGGATGCCGATAGGCTAAATCAGAAAATATTCTGGCTTGAGACGGCTTATCATCCGGATTATAAGTTCCCTGTAAGCAATACTGATGCCGGGACTTGGGTTAGTGTGTCCAGCACGGGAAAACATTCTGATATAAGTCCGACAGAAGACAAACTTCAGCCGGCACTTGAAAGTGGTGACCATGACGGTGCTGTTCTGGAGAAGACATATAAGAATCTGATGGCCTGGGTAACTGTTCCTGCGCAGTACTATAAAGGCGGTAAGCTGACAGCTGTTCCTGCTACAGGAACAGTCAGATTCCGTATTGCGGCAGGCGGATCCCCCAACCGTATGGGAGACACTCATGAATTCCATGCAATGGATATGAATGGCTTCTATTTTACAGTCTGCGCGCCTGCCGGTGTTACAATAGAGTCTGCTATTGTTTCTGCCAATACAACACAGGACATGAACGATGGCAACGGTGCATGCTATCATGTTCCATATTTGAAGATGGGTGCCGTAACAGCAAATAATACTGTTGCAGACATGACAATGACAAAAGATAATCAGCAGTGGGATGGTGGAAAGGTTCTGTTCACTTTCAAACGTCCCAATAAGGGTCTTGACGGTTGTGATGCGGCAGGTTTCCCTGTAAAATATTTTGATATTGTGTTCCGTGGCGTTAAAGCCGGTGATGTTATCGGTCTCGGCAACTATCAGACTCTTCATCCCGGTTACACTCCTGTTTCAGGAAAAGATGCAGGTGTCGGTATAGATGGCGCAGGTGTGGCTGATATCACTGTTGACGAGAATGCTCCTGTTGAATACTTCAATCTTCAGGGTGTTAAGGTTGCAGAACCAGCAAACGGTATCTTTATCCGTCGTCAGGGTGCAAAAACAGAAAAAATAATGGTGAAATAAGAAACCGTTTTTATAGGTAAAAACATATCGGCTGTGTCGTTCTTTGACACAGCCGATATTGTTTTTTATGGAGCGTAGGGTCTTTAAGGACCTTAAGGACTTTAAAGACTTTAAGGTCTCTAAAACCAAAAACTTCAAGCCTGAAACCTAAATCGAAAGAGAGATGCCGCAGGTGAAGGAGCGGGGTGTGGCGGGACCGTAGATATAGCCCGAGTCGCGTTGTGCTCCCAAGTCGAAGTCTTGCTGGTAGGAGTTGAATATATTGGTTACTCCTGCGGTCACATCCACATCTATCTTTTTGAAAATCTTGAAACAGTAGGCGAATTTTATCGAGGCGTCAAAGAAAGATTGTGTGCGGACCGCAAGATCTGTATCTGTTCCTGATCCTACAAGGTGCTGTACAGTCATAGGTCCGGTTATGGTTCCGTTCACAATGGCCTTCAGCCTCGGGATGATCTCCCAGTTTGCAGTAAAGTATCCGTATACGTCAGGTGTGCGGAACAATCTTTTTTCTGCCGGAACGTCCGGATTGTCGCTCCATACCTCAGGCTTCTTATATCGGCTTCGCTGCAATGTCACCCCTGCCTGTATGTCAAAATGCGATGAGAAGAAAGCCTTGGCTTCCAGGTTGAGACCCAATACAGTGGCTCCTGAGCCATTGTAACGTTCAAGAACCGCATTACCGTTGGCGTCCGGATTGTCAAGCTGGCGCAGGGCGAATACATCCCGAAGATCGGTAAAAAATCCTTCGACAAGAAAGTTTGTCTGGACATTACCGAATGTGAAATAGAAATCACCTGATGCGCTTACACTTTGAGAACTTTCCTGTTTCAGATCGGGAGCAAGTACAGTAACCACTCTCTCTCCTCCGACAATCGCAATGTGGAAATCCTCATCATATGCCTGTGGAGAGCGGAAACCGGTGGAGTATGAAACACGGAAATTCATGTTTCTCGAAGGGTTGAATCTTACGTTGAGACGTGGAGAAACAATGGGATTGTGGATCAATGAGTGCTTGTCAAGACGTGCTCCGACAAGGAATCCCCATCGTTCGTCGCGCCACTCGTTCTGCAGATAACCGCTGAAGATATTGACATTCTGCAAAATATCTTGATCATATCCGAGAGTTACATCATGTAGCCGGTTATAGGAATATTCCAGTCCGGCAACCAATTCCGAAGGCATGAATAGAAGTCGGGTAAAAGGATGGGACCATTGTGAACCGGCTGTCACGACAATGTCGGATGTACGACCGTAGGCATTTGGATCCATCTCCGATCCGTAGTAGCTTTTCCGTCTGGTGGATTGCAGAGCCGAGAATATCGATACATGGTCCCGTCGGTCGCGTGCCCATAAGTCGTAAGTGATCTCACCTCCATGTATGTTGTGTTCTACTTGCTCGGCAATCATTGCAAGATGCGGCTGTTGGTCAAGCTGGTCTCCTCCGCGTCTGTATTCATGGGTGGTATGATACTCAAATGAGAGCTTGGAGTCGGAGGATGTCCTGATAAACGAGCGGGCACCTAAGGTTTGGGATTTAAGTTGGGCTATTTCGGTAAATCCGTCACCGTTATGGTCATATCCGTCTCTGTTGCGACTCTGACCGTATATGAATATTCCGGCTTTATCGTCATCTGTAACTACGGATGCATTCATAGTGGTATTGTTGTCGAGTGCACCTGTAAAGCCTATTGAAGACAGAGTGTGTGATATTTTGGCAGTGTTTTCACGAGGGTCGCGTGTGATGATATTGATTGTTCCTCCGATTGCGGATGATCCGAAAAGTGCCGAACCACCACCTCGCATAACCTCTATGCGGTCGATCATGTTGGCGGGAATCTGTTCGAGACCATACACGCCGGCAAGTGCGGAGAATACCGGTCGGGAATTCATAAGAATCTGGGAATAATGTCCGTCGAGACCGTTTATTCTGACTTGTGTGAAGCCACAGTTCTGACAGTCGTTCTCTACACGGACGCCGGGTTGGAAATCCAGACCGTCTGCAAGAGAGCAGGCTCCGACTGTAGTCAGCAGTTTACCGGTCATCACATTTACAAGAGAGGGACTCTCACGGCGTTTGACTTCACTTTTTGAACTTGTTACAACTACTTGATCCAGCATAAACACATCCATCAGTGAATCAAGTTCCGCATCCGTTGAAGACACAACGGGTGTATCGGCATACGCCGATAAGGTCACAGCACCGGCTATGACCAGAAAGTATTTTTTTATAATCATGGTTTTTAAGAAATAAATTTACGTAAACAGAATGAAAATTTATTTCTTATAGGGAGGACCCCTGAGACAGGATGTGGCAACGGCGGCATATTTGTTCTCTGTAAAATGTCTGCCTATTAATCTTACGAAAGTTTCTGCCGGCGCTGTTATCTGCGTGGCTACACTGTATATAGCAGTGGATGCCGATAGATTGAAGCCTGACAACAGGTTCAGTGAGCTGCCGGTATGTGTGTGCCCCGCGTTGGGAATATAAGGGTGGGAGTGGGTTACCGGTTGACCGTCGACATCTTTGTGCACGTGCATAAAGATGGTATTTGAGAACATGAAGTTCACAAACATCAACAGCAATGCGGATGCAAAGATTTGAGTCAGACGTCGCTTCATTGCGGGGATATTACCGGGAAACTTGCACAAAGTTAAAAATAATAATTCAAACTTCGAAATTCCTATGTAATCTCAAAAAAGATTGTTTCGGCATAGGGTCTTGATTCTCTAAAGATGAGACAGCATTTCTTCCGCTCTATCGCCGTGAAATTCATTGAATTGTGCATGGCTGCGTTTCCATCGCCGATGACTCCATAGCCAATATTGAGGCGCTTCTTCTATATTTTTCTGTAAAAGATCGAAATATTTACGGGATGTCTCGAAAATAGGTTCCTGTTTGGCATTATCGGTTATTTTCTCAAATCTCAAGATATAATAGCCTCTTTGGGGTCTGCTTATATGTGCGTATACGGCGCGGGCTCCGAGAAATTTTGAAATTCGCTCCGGTCCGGTGTATACGCCCGTTTCATGATGTAGAAAATCAAGAAACAGATGAATGTTGAACCCCGGTGCCTGATCCGCAATATACCCGGTTACCGAAGGGATGCCCTCTTTCTTCCATTTTATCAATGTCGGCAATATATCCGCCATGGCTATATTGTGTGCCTTGAAATGAGTGCGTATTTTATATAGAATCCGATCGAAACTTTTATTCTCCAGCGGATGGTATATCTGCGCGCATTTTGCCTTGTCGCTTATATGAAGAGGGAGTGAGCTGACCCATTCCCAATTGCCGTAATGACCCAGATATATGGACACCGACTGTCCTGAATCCACAGCGTCATTGATCACTTCGATGTTCTCGATCCTCATTCTCCGGCGCATTGTTTTTTCCGACATGGAAGCAAGTTTTATTGTCTCGACAATATAGTCGCCCAGAAAACGGTAGAATTTTCTTGCGATTCCGTATATCTCTTTTTCGCTTTTTTCCGGAAAGGAATCTGTGAGATTGGTGATAACTACTTTTTTTCTGTATTTTATCAGATAAAATGCAATTAAAGCAAGCATATCCGATATCAGATACATAAGTCTGAACGGTATGAATGAAAGAAGACGTATCAGAAACATATTATTCCGAAATGACAGATTATCTTGAGATGACGGATTTATGTATTCTCATCAGTTGCGGACGGACTATCCATTTTCTGACACACCATCCTGTAAACCACCAGCCTAATGCCACCAGCCAAAGGTTGCGGTAGCATTCCGATACTTGAGCCAGAGACGCACCGTTTGCATTCATTTTTACATATCCCTCTACCGCCCATGTCGAAGGGCAGATTGAACTCAGGGTTTTCCATACAGGATCCAGATCGTAAAGCGGCCAGATCAGTCCGGATAAAAGGAGGAAAATCAGAGATGTTACAACCCATATTACAAAGATGCTTTCTCGTTCTGTGACAAATGCCTGGATTGTATATCCGAGACCAAAGCTTGCAAATATGAATGGAATAATGAATGCAAATATCTCCAAAGTATTTCCCATCATCGGGAACTTGAATATAAGAGGCACGTAGTGCACTATGAATATTATCTGTACAAGAAGTATGGTTATATAACATAGGGACTGGGCAATCATTGTCTGTAACACGGATGGAGCCACATTGTATGAGCTGTAGCCTGTAAGAGCCGGGTTTTCACGCCGTGCGCCGCCCGCCATGCCAAGGGCAAGTATAATGGACTGCTGGAGTATGAGCATCAGCACCCCCGGCATGATAAATGAATCGAATCCGCTTCGGATATTGCCCATCGAGATATTATGAATCGGCAGCGGGTCCCCTGTAATTACAGTCTCAGCCAACGGCAGAATGTTGTCGATCTTTTCTGTGAGCAATGTTGAGCCGTAATGTTCCATCAGATTTGTCGTTGCCATCACGAACCCGCGATATCTAAGCAGAAGCCCCATGTCGCAGTAAAGCACCGTATTCCCCTGCTCGTTATTTCCTACTTTACGGTTGAATCCCTCAGGAATCTCCAAAATAGCATAGCATTTCTTTTCATGCATTGCGCGTTGTGCCTCGGATAGATTAGCCGCATAACCTATTACCCATGCCTGGTCGCATGCGTTCAGATTGCGTACAAGATCCCGACTCAGAGGGGTGCGGTCATTGTCAATGACAACTACGGGTACATTCTTAACAATTTCCGGATTATATATAGTCGAATATATTATCGGGTATATTGTAGGCAGAAGCATAAAGAAGATCAATATCCCCGCATCGTGAAGCACAAGCTTGAACTCCCGGCAATACACTTCCGCCATCGATTTTATTGTCTGTCTGAAACTCATGATTCTTGGATCTTTTATGGGACATTAACAGGATTCAGCAGATTTTTCTTCAGTTTCCACAGCACGGTAAACGGGAAAAGAATGAATATTATATATGCAATATAATACATCTTTGAATATGCTATGTCTATCCCGTTCAATGCCTGATCAATATATATAAGGAAGTTGTAACGCACCGGAACCATGTAGCTGAATATTCCGATTGCCCCGTACATGCTTTCTACCGGGAAAGAGAATGCCGCGATTGAGAAGGAGAGGATTCCCAGAAGTGCGCAAGCTGAAAGTGAGAGCCGCAGATTGGGAAGCACAGAGATAAAAAAGAGCGCGAATCCCTGACAAGCCATAACAAACAGCAGTTGCGAAAGTATAAGCCATCCCCACGATCCGTTCATCGGGTAATGATTATACTTAAAGAGCCATGAAGTCATGAATATGGCGATGAAAAACCATATGACAGTCTGGGGCAAAAGTTTGCCGAATATCGCCTTGACTACAGAACCGTCCGCCATCTTCATAAGATGGATGGAAGTGCGGTATTTTATCTCCTGTCCGATACTGAAGCATGTGATTAGCAATATCATCAGCTGGAGTGTACATGGCACAAACGAATTGGCAAGATATATGCCGTAGTTGAGTCCCGGATTTCCAAGCCCTCGGGTCTGAATCTGCACGGGCATCATCATCGGTGTAAGGGTAGAGGCATCTGCGCCCAAAGAGTTCGCCACATTGGCGGCGACATCGGCTTTTGTATATGTGGCACTGAGTTTGAATGCTTTGAAAAGCATCGTTCCAGGCACAAAGTATGTCATGTTTGTGTAGAATGTGATTTCCGGTTTTTTACCTGCAAGCAGGTCTGCCTGAAAATCTTCGGGTATCAGAAAGAACCCGTAGATATTACCCTGTTGCATCAGATGGCGGGCTTCTGAAAAGCTGTCTGCATCATGAGTGAAATCGACCATCTGCATGCTTGCGAGATTCTGTGTCACCTCGCGGGAGAGTGGTGAGCCGTCACGATCCACTATTGCCGCCGGTACGCGGGTTGGCAGACCCTTTTCGAACATTGATGTCAGAAAAAGGAACATAAATAGAGGAAGGAAAAATATTCCGAACCAATATATAGGACGCCGGAAGAGCTGGATGCAGCTCCTCAAAGCTATCGGCAATATACCCGTCTTATCTCTTAAATCGTAACTCATTGTTTTTAAGCTCCCAAAAACAGATATTGATATTGAGTCTGCCGTTTCGTTATCAATCCTGTAAAAGAATAGCAGACATGCCTGGACGGAAATTCTCTATAGGCTGTGCCGGGCGAGCCTTTATCTGGAATGTGCGGGCGTCGTAATCTCCGGTAGCCTTGGTGGCTTGCCAGTTGGCATATGTGCCTAAGTCCTGTATAAAGAATACTTTCATATCCACGGTTTTGTCAAGAGCCGGTATTTTTACTTTGACAGTTGAGCCCAGCTTGATATCCTTCAGAGCTGTCTCACGCACATTGAACACTGCCCAATGGTCGTCTTTCTGCAGTGTCATGATGGGCGCACCCGTTGCAACAAGTTCGCTTTCATGAGGATAGACAACAACAATCACTCCGTCGTAGGGAGCTGTAAGATACTGGTCTTCAAGAAGGGCGTTGACTTCGCTGATACTTCCTTTAGCCACATTCACCATTGCACGTGCGGCTTCCTTATCTTCCGATTGGGCGCCTGATTTGGCAAGTTCATATTGGCTGCGGGCTGCCGACTCGCCTGCCACAGCGGCATCATAGGCGGCTTTTGCCTCATCGCGTTTCTGTTCGCTGATCACCCCTTTTTCATAGAGTGACTGCATGCGGTCATAAGTTTTCTTAGTGATTCCGGAAGCGGCTTTCGCCTGTGTCCAGAGATCACGGGCGGCATTTATGATCTGTGAGCGTGTACCGGCGTCAACCTTGCGGTTGGCTGCCTGAGCTGCTGTTTCCATTGCTTCTGCCTGCTGCATTTTTGCATCAGCGAGCGTGGATACTATATGCACCAGTGTGTCTCCTGCCTTTACATGCTGACCCTCTTCTGCATAAA
The DNA here is from genome assembly GCA_910579845.1 of uncultured Muribaculaceae bacterium. GTDB lineage: Bacteria > Bacteroidota > Bacteroidia > Bacteroidales > Muribaculaceae > Lepagella. The sequence goes on from CAJTWL010000006.1 coordinate 24,271, forward strand.
GTTTAGAAATACGTCCGGGAAGTTTGCCGGATACACGGATTTCTGTTGCTTCTCCTTGTCCTTGGATTGTGTCGGGAGCCGGTTTAAGACATAGGAATCCTACTACGGCGAGAGCTGCAATCAGAATGAGTATAATACCCACGGTGGACAATAACGCTTTGTCCTTTTTTGTCACTGCTTCAGGATCTTGTGCACCTGCGGGCTGGTTGTTGATATCGTTTGCCATAATTTATAGCTTTGTTATTCTGGTTTATATATTTATTATATATGTCTATAATATGTGGTTTAAAAGAAAACATCCTCTAATAATTAAGTTTTCCGATAACCTTTTCAAGGTATACCTCACAGAGATGAATGCCTATTTCGGCATCTATCTTTTCCGAGTTTGCCTGCAGCCATGCAGTCTGTGCAGCTATGACATCACTGGTAGTGAGCACTCCTTCGCGGAATCCTTCTTGTGCGGAGCGTAGGTTCTCATCTGCGCTGTTCATGTTGCTGCGGGTCATATTATAGGTTTTGAATGCCTCCTGGAAACTGAATTTTGCCTGTGTCACCTGAAGGTTTACTTTCTCTTCGAGATCATCGAGCATCAGTTTCTGTGCGGTTGTCGCCGCTTTTGTAGCGCGGTAATGATTATATCTGCCACCCCAGTGCCATATCGGGACAGAAAGTGTGGCTCCCACACTGAATCCTCCTCCAAAACGTTTGCGGAATCCATTGTTCATATTGGGGTTGGAGAACTCATATGCTCCGACGACAGCAAGTTTCGGAAGCATATTTCCCATTGCAAGCTTCTCTCGCTGTTCTAGTACGGAAATTCCCTGACGTATTACCTCAAGATCCTGTCTGCGACGGTAAACATCTTCCATATTGAATATAGGCTCGGGCATGTTTGTGTAATTGTTGTCAAAATCCTCGTCGGCGACATGCATGTCGGATTGTACCGGGAGTCCGCAAACTTGTGCGAGAGCCATACGGGCGAGGGTCAGACCGTTCTCTACCTTTGTCTTGGCTATCTTTGCTTCGTTAAGCTTTACCTCGACAGTAAGCAGATCCGAGCGGGTGGCGACACCGGCGTCCAACATGGCTTTTACACTGTAGTGAAGTGTATCCACTAAAGTTACAAAACTGTCGGCGAGTTTCTGTTTGGCTTTTAGCGACACCACCGTCCAATATGCCTGATCTACAGCGAATACAACATCCTGAACCACGGAATTACGTGCCGCGGATGCCATCTTTTCAGCATATTTTGTAATTTCATTCAGAGCTTTTATCTGACCTCCCATATATACGGGTTGAGTAAGAGTGAACGCACCTGCAAATACATTGTGTGTGTCGAAACTCATTGCCTCTTTGGGAATGACAGCTACCTCAGTTGGAATATAGCTTCCGGTGGCAGGATCTTTTATCGGAACTCCGGTCGGGTCGGTAAGTACATTGTATTTGAACGACTGTGTGGAGGGATCAAAACTCATTGTCGGTAGTTTTGCATCTTCACCGAGCAGATTTATGGTGCGCTGGTTGTAAAAATATGTACCCGTGAAATCTATACCCGGAAGATAAAGGGATTTGGCGGCTTTGCGTTCATAGCCGGCTCCCCGTATACTCTCTTCCGCCATGCGTATGGTCTTATTGTTGTGGATAGCCATATATCTGCATGAGTCAAGAGAATAAGTCTGTGCGTCAGCCTGTGGCAATGAAGAGGCATAAAGCAGAAGACCTCCTGTAAATATTAGTTTTTGTAGGGTCATGTGATTGTTATAATAAGCTGTTGAATAAGCAAAGTGGAATAGAGATAATATCCCATTCCATAATAACTACAAAAATAAGTATAAATTGTTTAAAAGATTGTACCTTTGCGTAATATTTTGTATAATGAAGTGATTTAAACTTTTTTTCACTTTTGTTATATTTTCGCAGAAAGTTTAAATCACTTCAATTTATCAATCGGCGCGTATGTCAAAAATCTGGAAAGCATATAAAGAGGAGTACCGTTCATTATTTCAACTTGGTCTGCCTGTACTGGTGACCCAGCTGGGGATTATTGTGGTCGGATTTGCCGATACGATGATGGTTGGAGCCTACGGTGTTGATGAGCTTGCAGCCGCGGCTTTTGTAAATTCACTGTTTGTGATTCCTATAGTGATGCAGATCGGTTTTGCTTCCGGTCTGACACCTCTTGTAGGCGCTTTATTCGGACAGGGTAACAGTCGCGATGCCGGTCGTACACTCCGTGCCGGTGTGCAGATAAATCTTGCCGTCTCATTGGCGATGACTGCCTTCATGGGTATATTGTATTTCTTCCTCGACCGTTTCGGACAACCCGAGGAGCTTATGCCTTTGGTCAGGACATATTATCTTATTGTATTGTCCTCGATGATTCCTCTTGCGGTGTTCAATACATTCCAGCAAATGAGCAATGCCATCAACGACACGCAAATGCCGATGTGGATGATTTTAGGATCCAATCTGATAAATATATTCGGCAACTGGGTTCTTATTTTCGGACATTTAGGAGCTCCTGAATTGGGTCTTGCGGGCGCAGGCGTGAGCACCATGGTTGCAAGATGGGCGTCCATGGCAGGCATGGTTTTTGTATTTCTCCATTACAAGCGCTATCGTCCATATACATATGGATATCATGAAAGAGGAGGAGATGATGAGATGAGACGGTTGCGTCGTGAAGTCTGGACAACATCCTATCCTGTGATGATACAGAGTGGCATAGAGTGCTCGCTGTGGAGTTTCGGAGCCGTTGTGAGCGGATGGTTCGGAAAAATACAATTGGCGGCATATCAGGTTGTGAACACCATGGCTCAGCTCGGATTCATGACATTCATAAGCTTCGGCACTGCGGTATCGATACGTGTGGCGAACTATATAGGTGTGGAGGATATCCGGGGTGCGAGACGGATCACATCTGCCGGTTTACATTTGAACATAGTGCTTGCAACAGTGGCATCATTGATTTTTCTATTAGGTGGGAAATGGATTTTAGGCTGTTTCACACAAGATGCTGATGTAATAGCGTCAGCCGGGATGTTGATAGCACCGTTGGTGATATATCAGTATATGGATGCGATACAACTGACTTATTGCAATGCCATCAGGGGTACGTCTGAAGTCAAGCCTTTGTTATGGATCTCATTAAGTTCGTATATCATAATAGGTATTCCTGTATTGCTTTGGTTTGCCAAAGGACTTGATTCAGGCAACATAGGGGTATACTACAGTTTTGATGTGGCGCTCTTTGCGGCATCACTGATAGCCACCCTGACTTTCTACCATATAATCCGTAAGTTCACGCGGACGCAAAACGGGTAAATTCCGACAACCGTTACGATGCATTGTCGTATAAACAAAAGCGCTAATCATCGTTCTATTAGATGATTAGCGTCTTTGCGGAAGGGACGAGATTCGAACTCGTGGTAGGATTACTCCTACGTCAGTTTAGCAAACTGGTGGTTTCAGCCACTCACCCACCCTTCCAGAACTAAACCTCAATCAAAAGGATTTTACACTTGCAAAGTTATATAAAATTACTTTATCACACAAATATTTTTTATTCTTTTCGTAATAAATTTAAACACCCTCTTACTTCATTATCCGTGACTCCATTACAGTGTAATCACGGCACAGGGTCATATCCGGATCCTCCCCATGGGTGGCAACGGCAGATGCGCTTTATGGCAAGCCAGGTGCCTTTTACAGCTCCGTGTAGGGTGATTGCCTCAATTGCATATTGCGAGCATGTCGGTGTGTAACGGCAACACGAAGGAAAATGGGGCGAGATAGCTCCCTGGTAAAATCGTATAGACAATATCAATATTCTTTTTATCATCTGAAACAGTCAATATCCGGTAATGATATTTCTTCAATATCCAATTGTTGTCTGACTGCATTTTCAACTTTCTGAAGCAGCCTCCGCATCTTGCGTTCTATGAGTAAATAATCTTCATTCTCCTGACTGATGTAGATGAAACCTAATGACAGTGTGCCTCCGTTACCGTAATCTGTCATCAATTTCTTAAGCGGCAATCTGTTCAGTCTGTATGCTTCGCGAATACGCCTGCGTATTTTTACACGGTCGACGGCATGTCTTCGTTTCTTCTTGGGGACTGTCACCATCATCTGCATTGTGGAAATATCAACCGGCACGCCATTCCTGAAAGTTTTGTCAAGGGTAGCTTTGTCAAGAAGACGCCAGACAGCCCGAAGCGGGAAATCATAAAAGCCTGCCCCCTCGCGAAAAAGCGGATCCACAAGATTTTTGAGCCGAAGTCTCTCCTCTTTTCTGAATTTTAATTTATGTTCCTTCTTTTCCTCCATTGATTATGTGGAAAGGGTTTGGACAACGTTATAGATAAAATGTAAGGTTATTGCCCGTAATTTATTTGTCACGAGAAATGATGAATTCGAATATTTGTCTGAAAGTCTCTTTTGCATCACTGTCCGGATACCGGGATATTATCCTGTCAGCTTCAAGCTGCATATTCCTCATAACATCAAATGCGTAATCTATGCCCCCGTTGGATTTTGCAAATTCTATGAGAATGGCGATTTTGTCTGAATCGAGATCACCGGCCATGATCATCTCTTTCATTTTTGATGCTTCTTCCGGATCTGCATTATTCAGAGCATACAGCAATGGCAATGTCACTTTCCCTTCACGTAAATCATTCCCGGTGGGCTTCCCGATCTGGGGATTCGGGAAATAGTCGAAAATATCATCCTTTATTTGGAAACAGAGCCCTAACAGCTCTGCATATTTCACCATTTCGGAGAATTCTTCCATTGATGCGCCGGCAGCTTCGGCACCCATCTTTATACAGTTGACGAACAGGGATGCCGTTTTCTTGCTGATCATCATAAAATAGCTCTGCTCATCGAAATGGTGTTCCCGGACATTGCATATCTGATCAATTTCCCCAAGCGATAATTCTTTGCCAAGGGCAGAAAGCGAAGATATTATATTGGTGTATCCGGTTTTGATTCCGGCCGCCAATGCGTTTGAAACAAAGAAATCGCCTACCAGTACAGCTATATGGTTACCCCATACGGCATTCACTGTAGGAAGTCCGCGTCGAAGGCTTGTCTCGTCCACAACATCATCGTGAATCAGTGAGGCATTGTGGAGCATCTCGAGGGCGGCTCCGGCATGAAGCACCTCGTTATTGACTTTGCCAAACATCTGGGCGCTGAGAATAACCAGCATAGGGCGTATCTGTTTCCCTTTCTTTTCCAGATATCCGCTTACAATCCGGTTCATCAGCACATTGGGCGTATGCAGGCTTTCGGCAATGATTTCGTTCATCTTTGCCAGCTCATCTGCCATGCGGGATTGTATTTTATCCAACTGTTTCATTATAGGGTGCAAATTTACAAAAAAAATATTAACTTTGGAGAAAATCAAGGAAACAACAGAATAATGGAATATAAAAGAGTTCTACTCAAATTATCCGGAGAATCTTTAGGTGGAAATCCGGGAACCGGAATTGATGTTGACAGGCTTGATGCATATGCCCGACAGATAAAGGATATGGTTGAGGCAGGAGTGCAGATAGGCATTGTTATCGGTGGAGGCAATATCTTCCGCGGATTGTCTGGAGCCGGGAAAGGTTTTGATCGTGTCAAGGGCGACCAGATGGGTATGCTTGCGACTGTGATCAATTCGCTTGCACTCTCCTCTGCATTGGAGGCTATAGGTCAACCGGCAGAGGTATTTACAGCTATCGCAATGCATCCTATAGGAGAGCATTATTCCAAATGGCGTGCCATACATGCAATGAATGACGGGAAAGTGGCAATTATCAGTTGTGGTACAGGTAACCCGTATTTCACTACTGATACAGGTTCTGCATTGCGTGCAATAGAAATCGAGGCCGATGTGATGTTGAAGGGGACACGTGTTGATGGCGTTTATACAGCCGATCCCGAAAAAGATCCGACAGCCGAGAAATTCGATAAGATTACATATGATGAAGTTCTGTCTCGTGGACTGAAAGTTATGGATCTGACAGCAACTGCTCTCTGTAAAGAGAATGAGATGCCTATATATGTTTTCAATATGGATATAGAAGGCAATCTTAAAAAGATGCTTTCCGGTGAGAATGTAGGGACATTGGTATATTAATTTGAATAAAAACACGATATAATGGAAGTAAAGGAATATTTGGCAAATGCTGAGGAAAATATGCAGCTTGCCGTAGATTATCTGGAGGATACATTATCACACATCCGTGCCGGTAAAGCATCGCCCCGTCTGCTTGACGGTATCCGTGTGGATTATTATGGAACACAGTCACCCATCTCAAATGTTGCAAATGTAAGTGTTCCTGATGCCCGCACTATCGCTATCACTCCTTGGGAGAAATCCATGTTCAAGGAGATTGAGAAAGCGATCATCAATTCCGAACTTGGTATCACTCCGGAAAACAATGGAGAGGTAATAAGACTGTCTATCCCTCCGCTGACAGAGGAGCGTCGTAAGCAATTGGTGAAACAATCCAAGGGTGAGGCGGAGAATGCCAAGGTATCTGTGCGCAATGCCCGCCGCGAGGCAATCGAGGGTCTTAAGAAAGAGATCAAGAACGGCTTGAGCGAGGATACGGAAAAGGATGCCGAGAATGATGTACAGAAACTTCATGACAAATACATGAAGAAGATTGACGCCGCTTTTGCAGAAAAAGAGAAAGAGATTCTTACAGTCTAAGAGTATGTCCGGAATATCTGTAATTGTGCCGGTCTACAATGCGGAAATATATTTGCGTCAGTGCGTGGAGAGCGTGCTGGCGCAAACTTATTCTGACTGGGAGTTGATTCTTGTTGACGATGGTTCCACCGACGGGAGCGGACTCATATGTGACGGGTTCGCTGCATCGGATGACAGAATCAATGTTGTGCACAGATCTAACGGAGGACTCTCTATTGCGAGAAACGTAGGTATCGATCTTGCAAGAAATGGATATATTACCTTCTTGGATGCTGACGATATGTTGCATCCGCAGTTCCTTGAATTGTCCATGGATCTAATTGAGAAGTCCGATGCAGATGCAGCTTGTTTCGGTTTTTCTTCATCAAAGGAATCTCTTTGCAGGAATTTTACAACAGGAAAGCATGCGGGTGTATCAGACGGAAAGGTATATACGGAACTTGTGTTATATCAGACAGACAGGTCTCAGACATGCAGCATGTGCGGGAAACTGTTCAGGAGTGCCGTGTTTGACAAAATAAGATTTACTCCAGCTGTCGGTTATGAGGATCTTGACATTTTTTATAGGATTTTTCCGTATCTGAAAACGATAGTATATTCAGATTCAGAACTTTATTATTATAGAGTCAATCCTACAAGTTATATCCATTCTTTTAAAGAGAGCCGTAAGGATGTGCTGGATATAACAGACAGAATGAAAACATTCTTCTCGGAAGCCGGTCAGTTGCCGGATAACGATTTATATTCCGCCGCCAAAGACCGGCGTTTGTCAGCGCATTTTAATATATTAGGGTTGATGACAGCCAATTCATTCCATAATCCCGAACTCGAAACGCGATGCTGGAATGGAATAAAAGAGGAGCGGGGTTCAAGTATCTTCAATCCTCGAGTGCGTTTGAAGAACCGTGTGGCATCATTGGCTTCCTATATAGGCGGTGATGTCCTGATAAAGGCATTATCGCGAATATTCTACTGATGTTGTTCAGACACGGCTTTCAGAACCGATCTATTCGCCCGATGACGTTCATCATCGAAAAACCATCCCCATTTATTAAAGTAGCGGATCATGTTTACTATATGAATGCGCAATAGCCGCCACGAATGATAGCTCCCTTTTCGATGGGTGTGAATTATAGAAACGGCAGGCCAGTAAATACATTTCCATTTCTTGGAAATTCTTCGGGTCAGATCTATATCTTCAGGATACATAAAGAATCTCTCGTCGAAGAGTCCTGTTTCTTTTAACGCGGCTGTTCTCAGCAGCATAAAACTACCCTGCATGTAATTAATCTCGAGAATCTGTTTCCTGTCTGCCTCCATAAGCAGATATCTTCTGTTCCGGCATGATTTATGGAATGCCGGAATAAAACGTCGTCCAAATACATCAAGAGGAGAAGGGAGAAGCCTTACTGTATATTGCCTACTGCCGTCGTTGTTCAGTATCTCCGGTTGCAAGGCTCCTGTCTCAGGAGACGAATCCATATATTCCAATGCTTTATCGAGTATATCCGGTGAAAAACGGACATCGCTGTTCAGCACGAGATGATAAGTGGCAAAACTTTGAATACTGTTGCGCAAAGCTATGTTATGCGCCGCCCCGAATCCGGTGTTGCCGTTGGGTATATATATAGTTTTTGTAAATTTCTCTGTTATCTTTTTTGTAGAAGAGGATTTTGAGTTATCAATAACATATATAGCCGCAATGCGGTCAGAAACGAGTGATGACAGACACATACGCAACTCATCGTCCGGTGTATTATAACACACGATAGAAACAACGGTATCATGTCGCGTCTCCACTTCCTTATTGTTCATTATAACCTGGAATATTTTCGATTCAGTCATTCGACCGGTCTTGACATCTGAGGATCTGGAAATAGCGGTCGAGTATATCGTGGGCTGCAGTGAATGAGGACTGCTCGTTGTTTAGTACACGCAGTTCTTTCTGCTTGAGAAGCGCGCGGATCTCCTGCTGGCGATAGAAGTTGTTGCGTAATTCTTCGTTGATTGTCTCAACCATCCAGTATTTTGCCTGTTCGTTGCGTTTACGTTCAAAATAGCCGTTATCTTTCACATATTTGAAGTAGCGGTCTATCATATCCCACACTTTGTCGATGCCGAGTTCGAAATATCCGCTGTAGGTGACGACCTCCGGACGCCATTTGCTGGGTGTCGGCGGGAAAAGATGCAATGCGTTGCGGAATTGGGCGGCTGCGAGGTTGGCTCTCTCCACATTGTCTCCATCCGCTTTGTTTATGGCAATCCCGTCTGCCATCTCCATTATTCCGCGTTTGATACCCTGCAGTTCATCTCCTGTTCCGGCAAGCTGTATGAGGAGAAAGAAGTCAACCATTGAATGCACGGCTGTCTCGCTTTGACCGACGCCCACAGTTTCTACGAAAATGTTATTATAACCGGCTGCTTCACACAAAACGATGGTTTCCCTGGTCTTGCGTGCCACACCACCAAGTGAACCCGCCGAAGGGGAGGGGCGAATGAATGCCGAATGGTTCTGAGACAGCTTCTCCATTCGGGTTTTGTCTCCAAGAATACTTCCCTTTGTACGTTCGCTGCTTGGATCGATTGCAAGCACGGCAAGCTTTCCACCCTGTTTGAGCACATGGAGTCCGAAAACATCGATAGAGGTTGATTTGCCGGCTCCGGGCACACCAGTGATTCCGATTCTTCGTGAATTTCCGGAGTAGGGAAGACATTTCTCAATCACCTCCTGTGCCAGTATCTGATGCTCGTCAACCGTGCTCTCGACAAGAGTCACAGCCTGCCCGAGAATGCTGACATCACCCTTGAGTATTCCCTCTACATATTCTCCCGCTGTCAAATGTCTGCGACGATGTGACGGTCGGCGATATGGATTGGTAATGGGTTGTGACGAGACTCCTGAATTGACCTGGAGTCCCTTGTATGTTGTATCGTTTTCCGGATGTTCCATAATCGGTTTGAGTATTTTTCTTGGTTCGGTTTTCAAAGTTACATTATTCTATCTGACCTACCAAATGAAAAATTCTGACGGGGTGGAGCGGATCATCGGTTATGACCTCAATTTTGATATTGAAAGGAGATGCAGCTATATCTTTAAGTAAAAGCTCTCCTTCCGCTTCTCCGGCTTTGCCGGCATTGAGTCTGGTAGGAAACCTGGATATCTTCAGCTTGCCCGAGGGGGCATAGACTCTCATGATACGCATCTCTTTCTTACCCTCGTTTCGTATAACGAATTTGAATTCAGGATTCTTCGCTTCTTTCTTCAATATACCCAGATCCATACGGTCCGGCAGAAGATAGCACCTCGGTCCGTCGTTTACCTCCTCCTTTGTCAGGCGAGAGAAATCTGGTGTGACATTGGCTGTTAGAGAAACGGTCACAGTATTCTCCGTTTTGCCGTCATTGACTGAGATTTTAACAGGAATATCCACTATTCCCATCTCGAATATTCCGCGTGAGTTGAAGTATAATCCATATGTCACTATGTCGCCGGGCCCCACCCTGTCCTGCGATGCCGAAACGGAAAGTGCGGGATTGGTACAAGTTATGACAGGTGTTATGGAGTCGCTACTCTGGTTGTATCCATTTATGAAGAAATGGCGTGTGGTTCCGTGTGTGACATCTCCGACCGCAACAAGAGTCTCGGACAGACGCAACGCACCGTTCTCTATCGGATAAAGCTTTGACAAAGACTGGGGAGTTCCCAATACATTACCATTAATGCGGATGATATATGTGTCTTTATCACCGACATACACGCGCACAGATTTCTGGAAACGTCCGGGACGACCTTTGGGATCATATGTAAATGAGATCACGGCTGTGTCTCCCGGAGCTATCGGATCATGGGTGTATGAGGCTTGCGTACATCCGCAACTCGGTCTGACTCCCGTAATGCTTATTTCTTCCGGACTGTTGTTTATAAACCGGGATTTCCCTGTTTTCGGACCGGCTTCCTCCTTCATCAGTCCGAAGTCATAATCCTTTTCAAGCCATAAGATATCAGCATGAGAGCACAATGTGAAGAATGCGCATAATGCAAGAATAATACCTTTTCTCATCACGTCGAGTGTGTTTGCCTAAGAAACTTTTTAACAGCTTATTAATTAGGATTTACAGTTCCGGTAATCTTCAATACTTTAGGCTTTGAGCTTGCATTGCTTCTCACCTTCACGCTCTTGGTGAAACCTCCTAAATATCCTTTGGGAATAAAGTTGACTTTAATTTTTCCGCTTTTTCCCGGAGCGATAGGATTTTTTGGATAAGAAGGACGTGTACATCCGCATTCCGCTGTAGTGTCGTATATTACCAGAGGAGCATTGCCGGTATTGGTAAATTCAAACTCTGTTGTGACAAAATTCTTGTCTTGAGGGATGATTCCGAAATCATGTGTCTGTTCGGTGAATGTTATCATCGGTTTGCCGCCTTCGTTCTTCTTTTTCTTGGCAACGGCTGGAAGAGCCAGAATAGTAACAGCTAAAGCTATAGTCAGAAATTTTTTCAGATTCATATAAAATTATTTTTTCAATTGCTATTTGACATTTTTAACCGTAAATATGGTGATAATGTTCGTTTATATTCAATCCATTCCCAATTTCTTCTATCTCCCTCCTCGCGAGTTTTCCGGGCACGCTCTTTCAGATGTTCAGCGAGACTGTTATTATTGTTTTTCTTCAAGGTATCTGCCAAGACATTGAGAAGCAGATACATCTCCTTTCTTGTATTGAAAGTCGAGTCCTTTTCATGAACGCCAGTGAAGGTATTCTGATTCATACCGAGTAGAGAGTCGGTGGAAAGCGCTATTCTTAGAGCTGTTTCCGTCTTTCCATGTTTCATCATATCTGCAGAAGCCATTATAAGGTTGGCGCGGTGTATGCTTATCTGTCCTGCAGGTACAGGATCGAGATACGGTTCCGTTCCCGATGGATTCAGAGTGTTCATTTCAGAAAGACCATTGAGATATAGTCTTTCTCTTTCATCCGGACCCGTAGACCCTAACTGACGTGTGAACAGTGCCGGAGAGGTGTATGGGTAAAATCCGGCGTATGCATGTTCCGGCATAGTCCTGAGCCAGTGAACAGGTCTCGGTTTTGATGATGCGGCATTGGTCGATATAATATCAAGAATTACAAGTCTGCGGAATTCAAGATTGGAACTGCCGGTTCCGGATAATTTGCGCAGAGGGAACAAGATCGGATCGGATGCGACTTCTTTGACCCAGACTTTATCGATAGATATTATAGGTTTTCCTGTTTTATTCAAAGTATGCAGCATATCCAGGGCATCAGGTATCGAGTCTGTCTTTATGTTGACCAGCTGTGGGAATTGCATTGCCCCGTAAGCGACAGTCTCCCGTCCGAGAGTGGCAGGTATGCGTGACGCCTCATCCCAGTCACGCATAAGACTCTCCACATAGGCGGGTACACCAAGATATGCGAGATTGATGACCCGCACATCGCGCCGTATGCCTTCCACTTCCTGGGCATACCAAAGCGGAAAAGTTCCGTTGTCGCCATTGACAAAGATTATGGCATCTTTCGGTAGTGAATTCAGGATATTGGATGCGATCACGGATGCCGTATAACGGTCACTTCTGTCATGGTCATCATAATTTTGAAAAAACATCCATATTACACTGAATAACGGAATGATGGCTCCTAACGGAGCGAGTTTCCGGCACCATTGCATAATTGCCGCCGCACCGAACCCGATCCATGCCGCGAACGCCCAATAAGAACCAAGGAACGAATAGTCGCGTTCGCGTGGTTCACCGGGTGATTGGTTCAGATATACTACGATGGCAAGTCCGGTCATGACAAAGAGCACGGCTATTACGATATCTGTCTTGATGCCCCTCTTCCCCTTGCAAAGCAGCCAGATCATGCCGGCTAATCCTATCAGTAGCGGAAGCATGAAATATCGGTTATTGCCAGGATTGTCTTTACCGGCATATGCGGGAAGGGATGACTGGTCTCCAAGCATGGCATTGTCGAGTACCGGAATGCCGGTAATGAAATTGCCGTGCTCCACTTCGCCTGTGGAATGAATATCATTCTGGCGTCCGGAGAAATTCCATAGCAGATACCTGAAATACATATATCCAGCCTGATATGTGAGAAACATCCGCAATGACTGCAGATATGTAGGTCTGTATGAATATGACTGAATTCTTTTTCCGTTCATATCCATTCTGCATGCATAATTTCCGGCGGAATCCACGACTTCGGAAACCGGTATTCGCAGCATATTGTCTCTGTTCATGCCTGCCCAGTCTTCAAAGCATGGGAAATCGGAAGGATCCCGGCTTGTAATTCTCGGGAACCACATGTTCAGTTCCGGCGTGTACACGGCTTCCGGGAAATAGCCCTGGATCACATATCCGTCACCCTCTCTCTCAAGTATCTTTTTATTTGATATTGAATCCTTATGAGAGAGCATGCCGTAATTGTCAGCCAGACGCATTCCCCTTTTTTTTGCAGCCATCACAGGGTGTTTACTACGCAACACCTTTTTTCTATATGTAGGAGTGGAATTTCCGTCATTCCATTCTTCTTTGAGCAAAGGCTTGCTCATCGGTGTGTATCCGTAAATCAGGGGAGAGGCACCATATTGTTCGCGCGCAAGGTAAGATGCGAAAGAGAAAGGATTACCCGGTCGTCCGGAGTTTGCAGGCGAAGGAATGTCTCCGCGTATCGGAATCAATGCATAGCATGAATATCCTATAAGCAGCATACCTGTCATCCAGAATGCAATGTTAAGACGTCTTACCTGATATATATGGGATAATGTGAGACCTCCTACAAGTATAAGTCCCAGAATGCATATAAAAAGAATGACACCACTGAGGAACGGAAGCCGGCATGTGTTTACAGCGAATAACTCGAAGCGTGAAGCGAGCCATATCATTCCGGGCATGATGCCGAGCAGAATCACTCCCACGGCTCCTAATGAGAACAGAAGCAAGAGAAATACCTTCCACCATTTGCCTCTGCCCCGCTTGAAACCCCATATAAGAACCATTGCCGGAATGCAGAGAAGGTTGAGTTGATGCACTCCGATAGAAAGTCCTGTCAGATAGGCTATAAGAACCAGATAACGGGTTGATTTCGGGGTATCGCCGCATTCCGCCCATTTCATCATCAGCCAGATGCATAATGCGGACATGAATATCGACATGGCATATACTTCAGCCTCGACTGCGGAATACCAGGCGGAATCACACCATCCGAATGCCAATGCCCCTGTGGCGGATGCCATGCAGCGGGTGAAAAGCGGATAACTGAATCTTCTACCTCTCATTATCCGGTCCAATGCCATGAATATGATACGTGCAAGGAAGAATCCGGCAAAAGCTGTAAATACACCACTTGACATGTTCACTGCCAAAGCGGCATATTTACCGGAAGTCGCGAGCATGGTTATTACCCTTTCGGTAAGCATCCAGAATGGATTTCCGGGCGGGTGTCCCACTTCAAGCCGCCATGCCGCCGAGACATACTCAGGGCAGTCCCAGTAAGAGACTGTAGGAGCAACTGTAAGCCAATAAGTGATGAGCAGGAGGGTGAATACCCCCCAGCTCACAAAGTTTGCCGCGTTTTTTGCAAAATACTCTGTGACTGTTGTCTTAGATAGATTATTTGACAATGCCTTTTTCAAGATATTCCACCAGATTTGTTTTCACATGTTCTGATGCGCGTTCCAGAGCAACCTTCTCCATATCGGAATCGACCATTATGTTGACCAACTGCTCGAAAGTTGTTTTAGACGGATTCCAATTCAGCATCGCTTTAGCCTTTGTCGGATCACCCCATAGATTCACGACATCGGTAGGTCGGTAGAAATCGGGTGATACTTCCACAAGTATCTTACCTGTCTTGGTGTCAATGCCTTTCTCATCGAGACCTTTCCCTTCCCATCGGAGATCTATGCCGGCACGGGCAAAAGCGAGTGTCGCAAATTCTCTGACTGAATGTTGTTTGCCGGATGCGATTACAAAATCTTCAGGTTTATCCTGCTGAAGCATCAGCCACATACACTCCACATAATCCTTGGCATATCCCCAGTCACGGAGAGAATCAAGATTTCCGAGATAAAGCTTCTCCTGTTTGCCTTGGGAAATGCGTGCCGCGGCAAGTGTTATCTTACGGGTGACAAAAGTCTCTCCCCGACGCTCACTTTCGTGATTGAATAGGATTCCTGAGCAGCAATACATATTATATGCATCGCGGTATTCCTTTATTATCCAGTATCCATAAAGTTTAGCCACCGCATATGGACTATAGGGATGGAACGGAGTATTTTCATTCTGTGGAACCTCTTCGACTTTGCCGTAAAGTTCGGAAGTGGACGCCTGGTATATTCTGCATCTGTCGGCAATACCTGCTATCCTTACTGCCTCGAGAACTCTGAGTACGCCTGTGGCATCGGTATTGGCGGTGTATTCCGGGACATCGAAAGATACCTGTACATGACTCTGGGCCGCAAGGTTGTATATCTCGTCAGGCTTTACACTCGTTATTATCTTTGTCAGACTCATCGAATCAGCCATGTCTCCGTAATGTAGATGAAAATCCGGATTTCCTTCCAGGTGGGAGATGCGTTCACGGTAATCGCTTGAGCTGCGGCGTATGATTCCGTGGACTTCATATCCCTTTGAAAGCAGGAATTCCGAAAGATAGGAGCCGTCTTGCCCCGTGACACCTGTGATTAAAGCTTTCTTCATGTTTAAATATCGTATATACTGTCTAATACTTTTATAAAATGCTGCCAGGACAGGAGCCTGTCATAAAGTTCTTTTGCCCGGGTTCCGATTTCGGAACATAAATCAGGTTTTTCCGACAGCCCCATCATTCGTTTTCCCAATAATATGGCATCTCCGGCAGGAACTATCACAGCAGTATCTCCGTCTTTCAGATATTCTGCCCGGGCGCCGTCGGATGTTGTGATCTGAGGTTTTCCTGCAGCCATGAACATCAGGCTTGACATGTCGGAGGATATGCCTCCTGTCGATATCACTATACCGCAATGTGCCTGACGTGCATTCTCAGCTGAGAGAAGATCACGCTTGCCCCAGTCTATTGAGTTGATAACGCCGAGTTTCATCGCCTTGTTCCGTAGTCTGTCAAGATAATCAGGATTTCCTCTGCCGATAATTCTTATCCGGAATTTTCTTTTAGGCAACGATCCAAGAGCCTCAATTATTGTCTCCAGACCGTTTCCGGGAGCTATCTCACCCTGATATAGGAATGTAAATGGTCCGGCTGTTTTCTCATTGTTTTCCCACTCGTTTCTTTCATCAAGACTATAGCGTAGAATACATATCTTATCGGAAAATACCGGAAGCCGTTTCCCCCAGGACTTGCGAAATCGGTCATATGCTACGCTTGACACAAAGATAAGGGTGTCGATATTGCGATACAGCCAGCGGTAGAACATTGTGTCTTTACCCTCTCTGACTTTATGTCGGGTAGCTATTATCTTTATGTCATTTCTTTTGGCAAGTTTCTTTGCTATTATAGCTTTGAATGCATCCCGAAAGCGATGGACATGAATTATGGTCTTGCCGGAACTTGAATTTTGCAGCTTCTTTGCCAGAATCCTTATCGAATCAAGATCAAAAAAGCCTCCCAACGGACCATATATCAAAGGAATTTCCGCAGCCGTGAACTGCGAGTCGATGATCAGCGCATTGCGGGTCATTGTAGACACTTTCCATCCTGCATACTTATAATGCCGGCATATTTCAAATGCATACTGCTGCACCACCCCCCATTTATTGGAGGGTACGATGTGAATGAGATTCTTAGGCTCCAGATCCCTACTCATGTTTTCGGCAGAAGAGGAGGTCTTCTGAAAAAGTGTATTTGAATTCAATACGGATTTAGACACACTTTTAGTTGGCTGCAGACAGCATAACCGCGATATCGATGCTTGGCATCCCGAGGTAACTGCCTATCAGTTTGTCGGCAAGCTTGCCTTCGTATGTTATTATGCCGTATTGCACTCCAGGTGTTGTTGCCAACATCCCATTGAAACCGTTCTTTATAGCCATCTCTTCAAAGAAATTTACAAGCGCGTTTGAGAGAGCCATAGCAACAGTACGCGGAACGGAGACAGATGGTTGTGTTTCGTTTATGTCCAAAACATATACATTCTCTTTCATTGCGGCGGACAGATTCCTCGGAAATTCAAACTGGCGAGTGGTGGTTCCGGTAATAATCACGTCTGCACTTTTGACTTTGTTTGAGAGTACACGCGGATGGATTGCGATGGTATCTACCTGATTTCCGAGCACCTCCTTTGCCACTTGTAGGGTAGAGGTGTCATTATCCATCAGTGTTACGCGGGCACCGGTGGCTGTGGCGGCACGTGCGGCGGCTATCATGTCGTTGCCCATTCCTATGAGAAGAATCTCGCATGGATTTATGCCGGCAACACCGGCCAGGAGCACGCCTTTTCCGCCTCCCAGATAAGAGAGAGCCTCTTCTGCATACATTATGGCGGCGCGACCGTTGATCTCATCGAGAATATTGGAGAAGACCGGTTCGTCGTTGTGGCTGTACATATTGTCAAAACATCCGCAAGTGATCCTATGCGCCAATAATGCCTTTATGGTACTCTCTTCAAAAAGAGACTTATCCATAAGGCATAAGAGCGCGGAACCTTTATGCATCTTTTTGATATCCTTTGCCTTCAGAGAAGCGTAACTCAACACAAGCGGAGATTTGAGAGCCTGATCGCGGGTAACAATATGAACACCGTACTCTGCATATTTCTCATCCGGAAAACTGATGTCACTTCCTGCTCCTGACTCCATACATATTCCGATGCCGGCAGATGTAAGCATACCGCATGCCTCGGGTGTAAGGAGCATACGGGTTTCATAACCATCCGAATAGTTGCCTACAATACCGATAGAGATTGATTGATTCATCATATCCATCACCTCTGTCTGTTCCTGAGGTTCAAGCGTATTCTTTGTTGAGCTATTTTTCATGTGATTCAAATTAAAATACAACTTCTAAATTAACATTTTTACGTTAACTTTCAAAAAATAGAATAAGTAAGTAATAAAAATTAAACGATATATATAAGTGAAATTATCTTGAACCATAAAACTTGTTCTTTATTGCGTCTTCCGTCTTGTCGGTCAGTCGCATACGAGAGTATGCTCCATCCCTCCGCGGCAAAATACGTCAATAAACAACCGCGTTTTTATATGTTCATTAATTTTTATCACTTACTTATAAAAACAAGGCAATGATCATTTGATCACTGCCTTGTCAAACTTTTATAGCGCGATATCATTTTGCAACTTCCTCTTTGAAGCAATCAGCCGGTTTGAAGTGAGGAATCTTGTGTGCCGGGATGATGAGAGCTGTGTTTTTAGAGATGTTGCGGGCTGTTTTTTCAGCGCGGGTCTTTACTGTGAAGCTTCCAAAACCACGGAGATATACGTTCTCACCGTTTGCAAGGGAATCTTTAACAACTTTCATAAATTGTTCGATAACTTCTACAACGCTTGATTTGTCCAAGCCTGTTGTTTTAGAAATTTCCTGAGCGATTTCTGCTTTTGTCATAATATTTAGAATGTTTGGTTAGATTTTCCGGGTTCAGGCGTACTGACGCCATTTCCGATGCAAATTTAAGAAAAAACTTTATAAAAAGCACTCTACTAATTAAAAATCAGCAGAATTATTAAGAAACTGTTTAAATTTATTACTAAAAATTTTTTATAGAGTGTTTCTTTCAGGCATTTTGAGTGTCTTTTTGGCTGTTTTCACCAAGTTTCATCGGTCGAAACCGTCAGGTTTCTCCCTCTTCAGCTTGTAAAAACATCTCAAAAATACTTCTCAAAATCCTATGAAAATAAATTTAAACAATTTCTAAGAAATAATACTATTTTTTCTTAAATAATTCCGGTTTGAATTGATCTAACCAGTAAATCCTTTCTACAGAAAGTGTATCGGAGGAGCTGTCGGCTGAGCTGAATTCAATCTTCGGTGTGCTTCCATCCGGTATCTCAGCTTCGAAAACAGCGTGTCTGCCGTTTGTGCCGGAAAAATTATAAATACCCGTTTCGGCAGTGCCTTCAATTATTTTATATCCTGTAAATATTTCAGTAGGTATACCATCAAGACTTGTTTCATTCTTGTAGACACTGAGACGGTAAAGGGGCATACTGTCCGTATTTTTCTGCATATCGATACGGCATACCGTCTTTTTATCTGACGAACGCATCGCACCGATAGGTCGCCATCCGTCTCTGAGCGATGGATGAAGTGTGGAAATTTCAAGGCTGGCAAGGCTGTCAAGTGTGATACGTTCGGCATTTGATATATACGGAATGTCGTAAAGATTCTCGTCAATCCAGATATAATCACCGTCTTTAAGACTCCATCCGCGCCATCCGTATTCCTCCCAGTCCGAAACTTTTGAAGTGGTAAGGACAGATCTCAGAGAGTCATCTATAATCTGTGGATAATACTTCTCCATCTCCTCCTTAGTGTTGAGGTCATGCAGTGGATAAGGTCGCGCCAGAGGATAGCTGATAAGACCTGCGAACACTGATGTGTCATTATCTGCAACAGCCCGGATCAGCCGCTTGACACTTACGGGTATCGAGTCGCTGTTTTCTATCTCTGAAAGATCTGTATTCCCTCCGTTTACATTATTGCATGCTGAAAAAGAAAGAATACTGACAGCAAAAAAAACTATATTTGAAAATGAACCCAACATACTTAAGACTTATAACGAAGGTAATGAAATATTATTATTTCCGGTATTATTCTCGCTCAGAGGTGATTCTGCGATGACATTGGCACTCATCTCCGGTTCCTTGAATTCCGGTGATGAGATAAAAAGAGTCTCAAACTCCTCCATACGGCGTTGCTTTATCTGGTTATGAACTTTGCCACGGTATCGGGAATGTGCAATATATGCAGTCTCGATATCACGGTCTCCGGCGCGCAGTTTGCGGACTACAGAACTGCGGAGTGTAGCTCCTGATCCGATATTATATGCCAGTACGCCAAGCAGAAGCGAATCGGCTCCGAATTCACGGAACACGGCACAGTTCTTCAATAGATCTTTGCGAAGCAGGGCATCTGCCTCCGCTTCCGAAAGAGCGCGGGTTCTGTTAAATTTCTCTCCTGGAAGGACTTTATGACCATAACCCACCAATGGCCAGTGTTTTGGCTTATGAAGGGTCTCGTATTTCTTGATAATCTCCACGGCTTCTTCGAAGGGAGAGATCTCCGGGGTATCTATAACAGACCGTGGTGTAATGGCTTTGATACTCTCGGCTTGATGAACCGGAGTCTGAAAAAAGCTCCATGCCGAAAGACATATGATTGTCATTACCAATATAACTGATAATTTTTTCATCACAGTCTAAAACCAGCAGGGGGCAGGAATTGTTCATTTCTGTCCCCCGTTGACCGTATAAAAGGTCATAGTGTCTGCCGTCAGATCAGGAACTGATGCATTTCACAACAAACCAATATAGCAACGCCGCCAATGCCGAGCCGATAAACGGGCCTACTACCGGTACCCATGAATAACCCCATTGGCTGCTGCCCTTTCCCTTGATAGGCAGCAGATGATGGGCAATGCGGGGTCCAAGATCGCGGGCCGGATTGATTGCATATCCGGTTGTGCCTCCAAGAGACATACCTATCGCGACAACGAGTAAAGCTACCGGCAAAGCGCCGATGCTGCCGAGACCTACTTCCGCAGCATTTGATTTATCACCGATAAAGAGAATCACAAGCACAAGTACAAATGTACCGATTATTTCACTTAACAGATTGCGCCAATGATTCCTGACCGCAGGAATTGTGGCGAAAACACCTAATTTTGCCTCGCTGTCATTTGTCAGATCAAAATGGTCTTTGTAAAAGATATAGACAAGTGCGCCTCCTGCAATACCTCCCAATATCTGCGAGCACACATATGGGAGTACCAGCGCCCAAGGGAATTTACCGGCTATGGCAAGTCCTGTGGAAACAGCCGGATTCAGGTGTGCCCCTGTGAAGGGACCCGCAATAAATACGCCGCACATGACTGCCAGTCCCCATGCCAGAGTAACGACAATCCAGCCTGCACCTTCCCCCTTTGATTTTTTCAGAGAGACACACGCCACGACACCGCAACCTAAAAGAACAAGCACCAGTGTGCCTATAAACTCAAAGAAACATTGTATAAATAACGGATAAGCCATTGTCGTATAGATTTTTGCTCTTTATTTCAGGATGTCTCGTTTTACGGCTTTATGCCATCCGTCGATTTTCTCTTTAATCTTTTGCACGTCACCTGAAGGTTTGAACTCCTTGTCGAGTTGCCATTGACGTTTGATGGAGTCGATGTCTTTCCAATAGCCTACAGCCAGACCGGCAAGATAAGCGGCTCCCAAAGCAGTTGTTTCGGTGATGCGTGGACGAAGCACATCTGTGTATAGTATATCACTCTGGAACTGCATAAGCAGGTTATTGCGTGAAGCCCCTCCATCCACTTTCAGATTACATATATTGAGTCCGGAATCAAGTTCCATGGCTCTGACAATATCGAGAGTCTGGAATGCTATGCCCTCCAGTGCCGCACGGGCGATGTGCGCAGAGGTTGTCCCTCTTGAGATGCCTGATATCAATCCGCGAGCTTCCGGTTCCCAGTAAGGGGCGCCGAGACCCGTAAGTGCCGGTACAAAATATACTCCGTCGGTGTCCGGAACGGATGATGCCAGTGCCTCAACATCGGACGAGCATATAATACAGCGCAGATTATCCCTTAGCCATTGAACAACGGAACCACCTACGAAGATGGAACCCTCCAGAGCGTAATTGACAGTGTCTCCGATTTTCCATGCAATGGTGGTGAGCAGACGGTTTTTAGACAGGATAGGTTTGGTACCGCTGTTCATCAGAAGGAAGCATCCTGTACCATATGTATTCTTGACAGCTCCGGGTTCAACACACATCTGTCCGAACAGAGCCGCCTGCTGGTCTCCTGCGATACCTGCAATCGGAACCTCGTGGGCGAACAGTGTTGAAGTGGTGTTTCCGTATATCTCGCTGCTGGATTTCACTTCAGGCATCATGGAACGCGGTATATCGAAATAGTCAAGCAATTCCTGATCCCATTCCAGAGTATTGATATTATAAAGCATCGTGCGGGATGCGTTTGTGACATCTGTAACATGTACGTTGCCGCGTGTCAGACGCCATAACAGCCATGTGTCAACAGTTCCGAATAGTAGTTTGCCCTCTTTTGCACGGGCTTTCGCTCCGGGAACATTATCCAGAATCCATTTTATTTTAGTAGCGCTGAAATATGCATCCGGAATCAAACCTGTTTTCTGACGAATGGTTTCCTCCATGCCGTCGGATATGATCTTTTCACAATAAGGGGATGTTCTTCTGTCTTGCCATACAATTGCATTGTAGACCGGTTCGTCTGTGTCCCGATCCCATACTATGGTTGTCTCGCGTTGGTTGGTGATTCCTATGGCTTCTATATTTTTGCCGTTGATGTCTATTGAAGATATCGCTTCGGCAATAACCGACGCCTGAGAAGCCCATATCTGATGCGGATCATGTTCCACCCATCCCGAACGGGGAAATATCTGTGGGAATTCTTTCTGGGCTACCGCGCGGATGGAACCGCTGTGGTCAAACACTATGGCGCGGGAACTGCTCGTACCCTGATCGAGGGAAAGTATGTATCTTTCATCACTTTGAGTTGTCATGGCAGTGTATTTTGGTTTAAATTCAAGTGGCTTAATTAATAAATGCGGAAACAGATGATTTTGTTTTGAAAATCATCTGTTTTATTTCATTTATAATTATGTTTCTGTAAACAGTTTCTAATACTGTTTTAATTCTGCGGAGTAGGGGTATGTTTTCAGGCAGGTCATGGCACCCTCTACAAGAGGCATGTTGCCCTCTATATGTCCGCACGGGAAATCATAAACCACCGGAAACCCTGTCAGGTTATGGTCTTTGATAAACTTGTCAATCATTTGCTCCATCGAGCTATGGTCGGATGAGGATCTGTATTCGGTAAATTGCCCGATAATCAATCCTTTTAGATTGTTGAGAACACCTTGCATGAGCAGGCGGTAAAGAACCCGCTCAACCTTATATATAGGTTCTGCGATATCCTCGATAAACAATAAGGAGTCCTCCTCGGCAATTCGTTCCGCAATATCGAAAGGTGTGCCCGCAAGTCCGTTGAGTACAGCCAGATTGCCTCCGTACAGTCTGCCTTCCGCCTCTCCGGGACAATTGGGAGGAATTTGTAGATTTTCGGAATCTCTTCTTACAGAATATTCCGGAAACTTGTCATTCAAGATAATCCTCATTATTTCCCTGACACCGGGATCTGTAGAATTGAAATGGCGTGTCATCGGTCCGTGTATCGACATTACCCCCTGACTGACTATGGCGGCATGGAGAGCTGATATGTCCGAGAATCCTATCAGCCATTTGGGATTGTCACGGAATATCCCTTCGGGAAGCTCCGGAAGGAGATGCGTAGCTCCATATCCTCCGCGTCCGCAAAGAATAGCCTTTATATCCCTGTCTCTCCAGGCGTTGACAAAATCTGAAAGTCTGTTGTGGCGCGTGGTTGCGAAAGATCCGTCGGCGGGACCTTTGGCAGACGGCATAACAACAGGTGTCAGACCGCTCTCTTTCAGAAAACGGCATGCATTGTCTATATATTCATCCTTTACAGCGGAAGCAGGAGAGATAATGGCTATTTTGTCCCCGATATGAAGCTTGTCCGGTTTTATCATATTCTCAATTTGAACAGTTTACAGTTTCTAAAAATCCTGTACTTTGATTCCGGCGGCCTTGATTTTTGCCGCAATGCGGTCGAGCTCCTCCTTTTCCACCTTTATAAGTTTTTCCTCCGGTGTACTGCGGTCGAGGCTGTAAAGCATGACCTCTTTAGGTCTTATCTCCATGTATGCCCTTATCAGTGCTTCAATCTCCTCGTCTGTGGTGTTGTCGACGTATGCTCCGTTGTGTACTCCCCGAAGGATCATGGTCTGGATTATTCCGGTGCCTGCAAATTGTTTTAAACCTTCCACTACTTTGTTAACAGTAAATTCCTTGGATGTCGGTCTGTCGATCAATCTCATGGTGGATTCTACAGCCGAATCAAGTTTAAGAATATTGTTGTCGACTTTTTTAAGAGCCTCTGCAACGTTCTTGTCGAAAATGCGGGTTGAGTTTGTGAGAACAGACACTTTTGCATCAGGATAATATCTGTCACGAAGAGCAATCACATCATTCACTATCTCGTGAAAGTCAGGATGCAAAGTCGGTTCTCCGTTCCCGGAGAAGGTTATGACATTCAGCGGATCACCGTTTGCCGACATGGTATCCAGTTTATTCTCAAGATCTTTTTTTACAGCATCGCGGGCAGGCAGTCCCGTTGTACCTTTACCCTGTGAATTGAATCCGGCTTCGCAATACAGGCAGTCGAAAGAGCATACTTTGCCGTCGTCGGGCATAAGGTTGATACCTAACGAAACACCCAGTCGGCGACTGTGTATAGGACCGAATACTGTTGAATGGAATAAAACTGTCTGATCTTTTCCCATATTTTATGATATGTAAAATCTTTTGAAAATAAATTTAAGCAATTTATTGGAAACAGTTTAAATTTATTATGAAAAAATCATTTCGGTTCATTGCGCGGACGCCTTCCGGATTTATACGTACAAGATGATTTCAGTATATAGACATCAGAGATGTTTTGATATAATAAAGACGTTTATCACCGGGCATTTGGCATTACACATTGATAAAGAGATTCCACTATCGAAATACGTATTAGTAATAACTTTGTTAGTAATAAAGTTGTTACTAATAAAATTATTACTTAAATTTGTCATAAGAATGTTAGAATGTTAAAAATTATGAACAACGACAGACCTTTCACTTTCGGGACCGCGGCATATGGCGATAATTTTACCGACCGGGAATATGAAACAGCGAGATTGCTGTCAAATTTTAAAAACGGTGTCAACACAATTCTGATATCTCCGCGCCGCTGGGGCAAGACCTCTTTAGTCAGGAAAGTCTGCCAACTGGCAAATTCCGAGAAGTTGAAAATAGTGTATTTAGACATCTTTTCCTGCCGGAGCGAACGTGAATTTTTCGACATGTATGCCGAAGCTGTCCTAAAACAAACATCCTCAAAATGGGAAGAATGGATAGAAAACGCCAAACTGTTTCTCTCGCGGATAAGCCCTAAATTCACCTTCGGCACAGATCCCATGACTGACTTTTCATTGGCCTTCGACTTTAATCCGAAGAGCGACGACATTGATGATATTTTGCGATTACCCGAGAAAATAGGGGAGAAAAAAAAGTGCAATATAGTGGTTTGTATCGACGAATTCCAGCAGATAGCTGAGTTCGATGATTCGAAAAGATTCCAAAAAAGACTCAGAAGCGTATGGCAACTCCAGAAGACCGTCTCTTACTGTCTTTTTGGTAGCAAAAAACATCTGATGAATGAACTTTTTGAAGAAAAAAGTCTGCCGTTTTATAAATTTGGTGATGCTATTTATTTGAATAAAATCGACACAGTCCACTGGGTGAAATATATCTGTGGGCGTTTCGAAGCTACCGGAAAGAAAATTTCAGAAGAACTTGCCGAAAAAATCTGCACTTTTGTGAAAAATCACTCTTATTATGTGCAGCAATTGGCTTGGCTTGTATGGGTACACACAAAAGAGCAGGCATCGGAACAGGAATTCGCCGACGCTTGTCGTGATATACTCGACCAGAACACACCACTCTTCGAGAAACAGACCGAAAATCTTACCAATTATCAACTGAATTTTATTTGTGCCGTCCTCGATGGCATACATACAGGATTCACGACCCGAGAAGTTTTGGAGAAATATTGTCTCGGCTCATCTGCCAACGTTGGTACTATAAAGCGAGCACTTACCAATAAAGAACTTATTGTTACCGAACGACAGCAGATATTTCTTCAGGACCCTGTCATGGAAGTATGGCTTCGTTCCCATTTCTTATATAATCGCTTTTCCAATGTGTAATGCGCAATTAGAAGGTGTGTGGCAAAACCCTCTCACATTGTAGCGTACCAGAAGTTTTATCTAAATTTGTTTAGAACAAGCTCTAAAATATTTAATTTTATTCTACGATGTTTAATAGACGGGAAGGCAACTCGCATTATGTATTAAATTAGACCGATTATCGCATTTATTTGAATAAAAAGGTGTAACTTTACATATTATAAGAACCGGACTTTCAAATTCTAAAAGATTTCACAGTTCTGATTCAACGGACATTCCGCATCAATGAAAGAGTTTTTTAAATTCATACGGCGATTTGCCGGACCATATAAATGGAATATTATTCTCAGCATATTTTTCAATATGCTGACAGCCGCGTTGACCCTGGTCTCCTTCGCGTTCATAATGCCGATACTCAGGCTTCTTTTCGGTCTTGACTCGACAAAATACCGGTTTATGGAGTGGGGCTCTGGTAAACTGACTGATGTGCTTCAGAATAATTTCTATTATTATGTCTCGAACATGATAACGGATTACGGGCAGTCAAAAACGCTTCTTTTTCTTGGTATTCTGCTGGTGATAGCGACATTCTTTAAAGTCATGACCGCATATTTCAGCGAATGGCTCACGCTTCCTATGCAGAATGGTCTCACCCGCGATATCCGGAATAAGATGTACGACAAGATTGTCTCTCTGCCGATAGGCTTTTTCACCAATGAGCGCAAGGGTGATATAATGGCACGTATTTCCGGTGATGTTATGGAGACCCAGACATCTGTAATGTCAAGCCTTTACAGCGTTATCAAGTATCCGATCATGATTATTGTATGTCTGGGAATGATGCTGGCGCTCAGCTGGAAGCTGACGTTGTTCGTATTCATCATACTTCCTGTGATCGGCATGATGATGAATGCTATCGGCAAGAAGCTGAAAGCCCAGAGTCTCAGGGCTCAACAGCGGTTCGGATCCATAATGTCGAATCTTGAAGAGACTATCGGAGGACTCCGTGTCATAAAGGCTTTCAATGCAGAGAAACTTATGCGACGAAATTTCTCTGAAGAGACCGGTGATCTGTGTCATATCCACAATGTGATGGGTCGCCGTTACGCCCTGGCTCACCCGGTGAGTGAATTTCTCGGCACAATAGCTGTTGCTGCCATCTTGTGGTTCGGCGGATTCCTGATTGTATCCGGAAAGACTTCGCTCGACGCATCGAGTTTCATTTATTTCCTGATACTTTTTTATAATTTGATCAATCCAGCAAAGGAACTGGCAAAAACATCCTATACCATTCAGAAAGGTCTTGCGGCGATGGCACGTATTGATATGATACTTAATGCGCAGAATACGATTCTTGATCCTGAGAATCCAAAACATCTGCCGGAGGACAGAAAACTGAGTACGATCGAATATCGCAATGTCTATTTCAGCTATAACGGAGAACGTGAGATACTGCACGATATAAATCTGAAAATAGAACCCGGCACTACTGTCGCCATAGTCGGTCAGTCGGGATCAGGAAAATCCACTTTAGTAGATCTTGTCCCCCGTTTCTGGGATGTGCGGCGTGGAGAAGTATGCGTCGACGATATAAATGTCAAGGATCTTGCTGTAAGTGATCTGCGTTCTTTAATGGGAATGGTCAGCCAGGAAGCGATACTTTTCAATGACACCATATACAATAATATTGTGTTTGGAATGAAGGATGTTTCTCCAGAGCAAGTGGAGATGGCCGCGAAAGTAGCTAATGCCCACGATTTTATAATGGAGACAGAGGAAGGGTATCAGACTAAAGTCGGAGACCGCGGATGTCGGCTGTCGGGAGGACAACGTCAGCGTATCAGTATCGCAAGGGCTGTGTTGCGCAATCCTTCGATTCTTATACTTGATGAAGCCACATCGGCACTTGATACCGAAAGTGAGCGCCTGGTGCAGGATGCTCTTGAGCGGCTTATCAAGGACCGCACGACAATAGTCATAGCGCACCGCCTCTCCACAATCGTCAATGCCGACAAGATCTGTGTGATGCACGAAGGAAGAATTGTGGAATCGGGTACTCACCGTGAACTTATGGCTCTTAACGGAATGTACAGACATCTGGTGGATATGCAGCAGGTGGGGTAAGAATAACTGAATAGGAATAAAACAAAATTAGCATATGTCTGAAGAGATAAATAAAAACAATGAGGAGGCTCGTGAACAGAATGAGCAGAACGTAGAGAACCTGCAGAATAATGAGCCGGAGTCGATAGAGAAGGAATGGGCGGATGCCCTTCATTTTGACAAGTGGCCGCCGGATCCTGTAGAGAGTCAAATCCCTCCAAGCATTCCGGATGAAGTGCTGGCTCAAAGCCGGATTCCGGAACCTCCGTCGGCTCCGGAACCTTTCACCGGCAATAACGGTATCATGCCTGAAGGTCCAGCTCCGGTTGCCGACGCACAGCCTGCAATGCCCTCTACATATCTTGTTTGGAGTGTGATAGCTACCGTGTTATGCTGTATGATTCCCGGTATCATCGCAATCGTGTACAGCACAAAGGTCAGCTCCCGATATTTTGCCCGCGATTATGAAGGCTCCAGGCGCGCTTCCGAGATGGCTCAATACTGGATCATAGGCTCTATTGTCCTTGGTCTGGTATTAAACACAATCTATTTTCCGTTAATGCTTGTTTCCGGAGTTTGAGGAAGAGAGTAAAATATTTCATTCTTGCCGCTGTATTTATCGGGATTTTGGTTTTCTATTATCTTTTTAATCCGGCAGAGTTCAGGTTTGTGCCCAAATGTCTGTTTCATGAGCTTACGGGTTGGTATTGCCCTGGGTGTGGAAGTCAACGCATGCTTCATGCCCTTCTGCATGGAAATATTGCGGATGCGTGGCACTACAACGCGCTGTTTGTCGCATTGATTCCTATTCTTATACCGATGGTCTACCTTGAGCTCCGTAAAAATGCTCATCCACGTGCTTATGCAAAGATGAATTCTCTTCCGGTGATTCTTACGATTGCAGGGGCTATTGTAGCCTGGGGTATTGCACGCAATCTTATTTAATGCTCAGGTAAGTATGTAGTTCTAAAATGACAGAAAGGAAACCATTTTTTATTATCGGCTATATGGCTTGCGGAAAGACTACATTCGGAAGAGCTCTTGCACGCAAGCTTGACCGACAGTTTATAGATCTGGATTTTTATATAGAACAGCGTTTCCGCAAACGTATTCCGGAGATTTTTGCCGAACGGGGAGAGGAGGGATTCCGGCAGATAGAGCGGAACCTGCTTCAGGAGGTAGGCGAATTTGATAATGTAGTGATATCGTGTGGTGGCGGTACGCCCTGTTTCTTCGATAACATGGATTATATGTCACACCGCGGAGTGACAATATGGCTGCAGGCTACAGAAGCGAGAATCACCGAACGACTGCTTGTCAATAACGCAAATCGCCCGTTGATAAAGGGGAAAAGCAAAGAGGAGATAGAGCAGACGGTCGCAAAAGGGCTTTCCGAAAGAGAAGAGTTTTATTCCCGTGCCGGGATTCATTTCAGTGGTGAATATCTTGAAGACCGTCGCCAGATAGACTCTACAGTAGAAAAGTTTTTAAATAATAATATAGTTATATGATGAAGATAGATATGTTTAAGGTAATGCGTCTGGCGTTTGCCGCAACTGTGCTTGGCTTTGCCGGTCAGGGAGTAGTATATGGTAAGATTACCCGAGGCAGCGTTAAAACGGACACAGGAAAAGCTTTGTCCGGTGTGCAGGTTTCAGATGGTATAAATATCATTGCAACAGATCTTGAAGGGAATTTTGCAATAGATTCCGAAATACCGTTGGGTTATCTGTTTGTAATTACTCCAAACGGATACGAACCGGCAACTTATCTGCAAAGTCGCCCCAAATTCTGGGAAACGGCAAAGTCGGGAGACAGAATCCAATTCCGTTTGCGCAAGATAGAGAATGATGCTCCTATCGGTATAATAGCCGTTGCCGATCCTCAGATTTCAAATCGTTGCGGTGATGTAGAGCGTCTTAAACAGATGTATCTTCCGGAGGTTAACAGGGCAATCGATTCTCTCCGCAACAAAGGTACAGATCCGATAGTGATGACACTCGGAGATGTTGTGTGCGACTATTTTGTGGCTCGTGGATATGGTTACACTCTTGATAAATTCAATGAGGATTTCAAGGTGAAGGCGGCTCTCTACCACACAATGGGCAATCATGACAATGACCCTTTCAAATCCGGTGACATATACGGAGCATCTACCTGGCATGACATAAACGGTCCCTCTTATTATTCATTCAATCGTGGAGGTGTGCACTTCCTGGTTCTCGATAACATTGTATCGGTCAATGAGGGCGCGGCTCCCGGTGTTCCCGGAAACAGAAGCACACACACCGCGCTGACGAAGGAACAGCTTGACTGGGTTGCCAAGGATCTTGCGGCACTTCCTGATAAGAATATCCCTGTTGTCGTGACCATGCATGCGCCTCTCCTGACCTTTCCTGTGGGTGATGGCGAGAAGCTGAAAGAGACATACCGTTTTAAAAACGGGGCTTCGGAACTTGGCGAACTGCTCAAGGATTTTCCCAATGTGAGAGTGTTGACTGGTCATGCGCATAAAAATCACTATTCTGTAACGCCGGAGGGTAATATCCGTGAATACAATTATGCGGGTGCGAACGGTGGTTGGTGGCCTGCTGGTTTACCGCCATATAAAGCAAATCTTCCGGTGTGCGGTGACGGGTCTCCATGGGGAATCGGAATATGGGATTTTGCCGGCAAGAAGCCTACACATGTGTTCAAGGCATTCGACAAACCTTTGGATTTTCAGATAAGGGCTTATGATCTGAACAATCTATTTGTAAAAGATGAAGAGATAACCAAAGCATATCTGCCGGGAAATGAGAAGAACCGTAATGTTGTTCTTGCAAATGTATGGGCTTATGAACCGGGATGTACAGTCAGAATGTTTGAGAACGGCAAGGAGCTTGAAGTCAGAAGGGTCAGGGCTATGGATCCGTATCTGATAAGCAATTATACAGAACCCATCAAGAAGGAATACGGTCAGTTGCATAAAGGTTTCAGACCTGAATCCTCCGCCCATATGTTTCGTGCCCAGGCTTCGACTTCCGATTCTCCGGTTGTAATAGAATTCACAGATCTCAGTGGTAGAAAGTTCACAACCACCCTCAACCGCAAGTAGGCATAGTCAGTACGGGATAATATAGCATACAGGATTTGCGTTTTGAGAGTATGAGGAAACTGTGTGCATTCACAATATTTACAGTTTTAATAATTCTTCTTTCCGCCTGTGGCACTAAGAAGAACACCCCTGCTTCGCGCCAATGGCAGGCTTTTACTACCCGTTATAATGTTTATTTCAACGGTAAAGAGCATTACAACGAGCAGCTTCAGCAGATGGAGCGCGAATATGAGGATGACTATACGCGCCGGTTGCTCACACATCCCGCAGAGGCACGCGCCGATCAGAAGATGCCGCAGCCTAATGGGGATTTCAAGCGCACAGTGGAGAAGATGCAGAAGGCTATACAGCTGCATTCCATAAAAAAGAAGCCGCCGAAGAAAAGCGCATCTCCCAAAGAGAAGTCATTCCGTGCGCGCGATGAGTTCAATCCGTTTCTTCACAATGCCTGGCTCACAATGGGTAAGGCGCAATATTACGATGGTGATTTTTCGGGAGCGGCGGCTACTTTCATGTATATTTCCCGACATTTCACATGGTTGCCGGAGGTGGTTACAGAAGCCCGTCTGTGGCAGACTCTCTGTTATTGTGCGATGGATTGGATATATGAGGCGGAAAACAGCATTCATCTTGTCAAAGAGAAGCAGTTGGTCAATAAGAATCTCCGGAATCTGTATAATTGGACAATGGCGGATCTTCTCGTAAGATCTGATAAATATGACGAGGCTGTTCCTTATCTTGCCGCAGCTGCCAAAGTCTCTTCAGGTACGCAGAGAAACAGACTATGGTTCCTGCTTGGTCAGCTATATTCGCATCAGGGCAAGAAAAAGCAGGCTTATGAGGCATTCAGACATGCGGGTAAAGGGCAGGGTATTCCGTATAGAGCCAAATTCAATGCGCGGATCAAGCAGAGTGAGGTTTTTTCAGGGAAAAATATCACGAAGGAGGTAAATTCACTGAAAGCCATGACACGCTATGCCCGTAACAAAGAATATGAGGATCAGATATATTATGCCATAGGAAATCTATATCTGTCGAGAGGAGATTCGCTGAAAGCCATAGAGAATTACAGGCTGTCGACAGAGAAATCCACCCGTAACGGTATCGACAAGGCACTTGCACAGTTGGCATTGGGGAATATATATTTTGCAAAAGGGGACTATGTGAAGGCTCAGCCTTGTTATGCCGAGGCTATTCCGCAGCTGCCTGAAAACTATCCTGATTATAAGATGCTCAAGCGTCGTAGCGATGTGCTTGACGAACTCTCTGTCTATGCCCAGAATGTACAGTTGCAGGATTCGTTGCTGACACTCGCGGCGATGACGCCCGAACAGCAGATGGAAGTGGCACGACGTCTGATTGCCGAACTGGTAGAGCGCGAGCGCAAAGCTGCCGAGGAAGCCAGACGAGAGGAGGCTATGGCTGAGAGAGAGGCTCTGGAAGGGAATGATATGATCAAACGTAACGACCAGGCGGCACAAGGTTTCACGGCAAATGGCGACAAGTCATGGTATTTCTACAACGCTATGACCAAATCGCAGGGAAAAACAGAATTTCAACGTCGCTGGGGTGCCCGTCGTCTGGAGGATGACTGGCGTCGGCGTAATAAGTCATCGTTCGCATTCAATGACGAATCGAACGGAGACGGCAATACGGCTGAAACAGGTGCGGATACCGCACCGGACTCCGACAACAAGACGGAGGGTGAAGGCAAAAAGGATGATGCCGCCGACAGCTCCGATCCGCACAATCCGGAATATTATCTTTCACAGATTCCAAACACCGAGGAGCAGAAGAAAAACGCTAACGATATCATCCAGGAGGGTCTCTATAATATGGGATTGATATTGAAGGATAAACTTGAGGATTATCCTGCGGCAAAGAATGAGTTTCTGACTCTGGAGAAACGTTATCCTGACAATATCTATCGTCTGGATGTCTATTATAATCTTTATCTGATGGCGGTGCGTCGTGACGATACCGCGGATGCGGAATACTGGCGTGGCAAAATACTTTCGGATTTCCCCGATTCTCCGTATGGTCTGGCTATGAAGGATCCGCAGTATTTCAATAATCTGCGTCGAATGAATCAGATCCAGGAGGAACTTTATGAAGAGGCGTATCAGGCATATCTCGATAATGACAACAGCAAGGTACATGAGCTGACAGCCCGTATGGAGAAGGACTTCCCTCTGTCTGAGATTCTGCCTAAATTCGTGTTTATCAACGCGCTCTCATATCTTACGGAGAAAGATAATGAAAAGTTCCGTACACAGCTCTCCTCGCTTCTTGAACGTTGGCCCGACACTGACATGACACCTATGGCTGCCGGAATAATGAAGGGACTCAAGGCGGGACGTGTGCCGAATGCGGGTCTGTCAAATTCGCGAGGGCTTATATGGAACCTGAATCTGACAAACGATTCAACAGCCGGCTCCAACGAATCGCTGGCTCAGTTCCTCAACACTCCCGACTCCGCACAATATATGGTACTTGCCTTCCCTCGCGATTCAGTAAACTCCAATCAGTTGTTGTATGAGGTGGCGAGATTCAATTTCTCCTCCTTCGTGGTAAGGGATTTTGATATGGAACCGATGAGTTTCGGCGAGATAGGACTGATTGTGATAAAAGGATTCAGAAATCTCAAAGAGGCTGAATATTATTCCGGTGTGCTTCAGAGCAAGGGTCCGGAACTGCCCCCAGGTACAAGATCAATTATAATAAGCAAGCACAATTTTGAACTTCTGTTGAACGAAGGGCGTTCATTTGAAGAATACTTCAGGTTTGTTCAGAGTCTGTCGGACACCCCGCCCGACGGATTGCCGCCTGTCACGCCTCCTGAGGAGGAATGACACCGTATGCGTACCCAATTCATATTTATTTTTAAACAAGCTCTAAATAGTTTATCCACCTATGTCAGACAAGATCTTATGGGCAGACGATGAGATAGATCTGCTGAAACCACATATTCTTTTCCTCAAAGCCAAAGGGTATGATGTCAAGACGGTCTCTAATGGCCGTGATGCGCTTGACGCTCTCGACCACGACGCATATTCACTCATTCTGCTTGATGAGAATATGCCCGGTATATCGGGACTGGAGACTCTTTCGGAGATCAACCGGCGTCATCCTGAACTTCCTGTGATCATGATCACAAAAAGCGAGGAGGAGAATATTATGGATCAGGCTATCGGCAACCGGATTGCCGATTATCTGATAAAACCTGTAAATCCTAATCAGATTCTGTTGTCAATAAAGAAGAATCTGCATAGCCGCGAGATTGTGGCAGAGCAGGCGACAACCAATTATCAGCAGGATTTCATGAGGCTGTCGGCAAAGATAAACGCAGCCTCTTCTCTGGAAGACTGGATGGAGGTTTACAAGGAGCTTGTCAGATGGGAGCTCAAACTTGAAGATACGGACAATTCAATGTCGGAGATGCTGTTGATGCAGAAGCGTGATGCCAATTCAAATTTCTGCAAGTTTGTGAAAAGGAATTATGAAGAGTGGGTGACAAGTGACAACCCCCCGTTGATGAGTCCGCGTATATTCAGCAAATGTGTTTTTCCCATGCTTGATGCCGGTGAGAAGATCTGTCTCTTTGTCATAGATAACTTCAGGTTTGACCAGTGGAAAGTTGTTCAGCCGTTGATTTCTGAATTTTTCAATATTACAGAGGATCTCTACACCACAATTCTGCCTACCTCCACCCAATACGCGCGCAATGCGATTTTTGCCGGACTGATGCCTCTGCAGATAGAGAAGATGTTTCCGCAATATTGGGTAGATGAAGATGAGAATGAAGGATTGAATATCCACGAAGAGAAGCTTGTGCAGACACAACTGGATCGATTTCGCCGCAAAGAGAGATTCATTTACACCAAACTTAATGATTCATCGGCAGGTGAGAAATTCGTACAGATGTTGTCGGCAAACAGGGATGTGCCGCTGCAGGTGGTTGTGCTGAATTTCATAGATATGCTTTCTCATGCAAGAACGGAGTCGAAAATGATCCGTGAGCTTGCCAACAGCGACGCCGCCTATCGTTCGCTGACCGAGAGCTGGTTCCGACACTCCTCCGCAATAGAGATATTCCGCCGTCTGGCTGAATTGGGATACAAGGTGTTGCTGACAACCGATCATGGCACAATCCGTGTGGATAATCCGATAAAAGTTGTCGGAGACAAAAATACCAACACCAATCTGCGCTACAAGGTAGGCAAGAGTCTTAATTACAATCCCAGACAGGTATATGAGATGCATGATCCCAAACGTTTCGGATTGCCCGCACCGAATCTTTCAAGCAGTTTCATTTATGCGTTGAATGAGGATTTCTTCTCATATCCTAATAATTATAATTATTATGTACAGTATTATACAGGAACATTCCAGCATGGTGGCATATCTCTGCAGGAGATGCTTGTGCCGCTTATTACACTGATGCCTAAGGTATGAGACTGCTGCTCCACATATTGATTGCAGCTATGATCGCAGGCCCTGCGCTCACCGGAATACGCGATCTGGAGGACCGTGCCGAGCGTGGCGACAAATCGGCTGTATCAATGTTGCGGGATTCCGCAGAGAACGGAAACGCCAGGGCTATGAATTATCTCGGCTTCCTGTATTGGCAGGGGCTTGGTGTGCGTCAGGATGCGGATTCAGCCATGTACTACCTTCGTCATGGTGTGGCTTGCGGTGATGCAAAGGCGATGGGAAATTTAGGACATTTGCTGCTTATCGGAGAGAGGGGGATAACTCCCGACAGTGTAGAGGGTATGCGGTTACTGAATGCGGCGGTTGCCGGAAGAAACTCTGCGGCACTCAGAGAATTGGCTGATATCCTCGACCATACGGAACGTTATGATTCCCTTTGTCCGCAGGGGATAAAAAAAGTAGCCGATGCATATTCGCATGGCTACCCGTTGCATTATGATTATAAAAAATCTGTCCGTTATTATTGGCGTGCCGCACAAGCCGGCGACAGCGTGGCGGCAAGGATCATTGACGAGACTGTCCAGATGTTCCCTGATATCCTGAAAAATTTATAATCGGAATTTTACGGAGATAGAGGCGGGAGAATCCACAGCTGTGCCGTTTTTCTGAGCCGGAATCCATTTCGGCATTGATTTTGCGATCCGGATAGCTTCCTGCTCGAGGTCCGGATTCACCATTCTTTTGATTTTGAAATTGTTTAAAGTACCGTCCGCTTTTACGACGAATGTTACTATCACGGTTCCTTCGGCACCGTTTTCTATGGCTGCTGCCGGATATCTGACCGATTTCGCTATAAAACTGTTCATTTCGGCTATTCCTCCCGGAAATGAAGCGGGTGTATCCTGTGCTGAAGCAGAAACTACAAATGCCAGTATTCCTAAAATAGTTGCTAAAATCTTTTTCATAATTATTGACCTAATTTATAAGGAAGTCATCATGACTTCATTCTCTTAGACAACTAAATTAATAAAAAGTTACAAGTGGCGATGCATTTTTTCAAGCGAATCAAGATTTTCCCTTGAAGTTTGCTTTAATATAGTCGGGTATACGGCTTGTAATTATGTAATTAACGGGCTGTATCCGATGGTTGGGAGGGAGTTTGTCCTCAAACTCCCTGTATGACTTGGAATTTTTCAGCGACTTGGGGACAAGTCGCACTCCCAAACATCGGGTAACGGTATCGTCGTGTGAATGAAGTTGTTTAAAAAAATAGTTTCTTAGGTTTGCACGGGAACGTGAATTTAACTTGATTTTCTTTTGGGATTTTTGGGAAACCAACCTTTTTCAACTCTCTTTTTCTGCTCGAAGAGCTCAAGAATACTCCATAGACATGAACAACCTACGACACCAAGAATAGGGCTTATAATATTGTTCTCAATCAATAGACTTGCTATTATGAAAGCGATACCGGTCAGTGCGAATACCCACCAGCATCGTGTCCCGAAATAATACTCACCCTTGATTACAATAGGATGGAACAGACCTATTACAAGAAATGTGGTGACAGCTATAATCAAACCGGAGTAATTCATTCTGTATAATCAAATATTATCATCAAATAAATAGGAAGTTGCAGATTCAACTGGCAAATGCAAAATTATATTATTCTTCGATAAAACTCAATTTTGGAGGTTGAAAAGTTCGGTCAATCAGTTTTGTGTCTGTATTTGTGTCTTCTGCCCGAACCGGAGAGTATGACGGCAAGAACGGAGATAATGATAAGCATAATCCCTATTACATCGCGGGTGTCGAGTGATTCATCGAATACCATTATGCCTATTGCAACTGCTGTCACAGGTTCCATGGCTCCTAAGATAGCTGTCGGGGTAGATCCGATACGGAGTATAGCCTCAGTGGTGCACAGAAAGGATAGTGCGGCAGGGAAGAGAGCGAGACAAAAAGCGTCACCCCATTGGAACCAGCCGCGTGGTGTGTTGCAGTTGCCGGTAGTCGCAATGTCAAAAAGAAAGACGAGCATTCCGAAAAGTAAAACATAAAATGTCATGGTCAGAGGAGGAAGATTCTTCACATCAGTGTGCCTGACAGCGACAATGTATATTGCATACGACAGTGCCGATCCCATCACAAGAAGAGTGCCGACAAGACTCAGTGTCTCACCGCCTTCACCCTTATACAAGAAGCTTATGCCAAGAAGCGACAGTGCCAGAGCGACAAAAGTGACCCATGAGAATCTCTCTTTGAAGAAGATAATCATGATTACAGCAACCATCAGCGGGTAAACGAAAAGCATGGTCGATGCTATACCTGCGTTCATATATCCGTAGCTTTTAAAGAGTGTGAGCGAGGATATGCCCATAAGTACACCGAGTAAAGCGAGAGTAATGAGTTTCCTTTTATCTGTTTTGAATGACATTTTTTTGAGGAGCATGATAATCCCTATAATAGGAATTGCCAGCAGGTATCTGTAGAAAAGCACTCCGGAAGCCGACATTCCGGCGTTCAGAAGAGGCAGAGCGAACAGCGGATTCATGCCATAGGTTATGGCTGCAAGTAATCCTAATATATATCCAGTTTTCATTAGAGCGTTCTTAGGTAATAGAGGTAAGTCCGTTATTTATAACGGAGCTAATTGCAGTATGTTTCAAACAAAATTATTATCTTTGCAAAACACGGAAAAATCAGGTATTATTACTCTATAAATATATGGCAAATCAAGAGTTGAGTGAACAAGAGATAGTACGTCGCCGTAGCCTGGAGGCTATGCGCGAGCGCGGAATAGATCCATATCCTGCAGCGGAATATCCCGTCACAGGAATGTCTGCCGAAATAAAGTCGAATTTCAAGGATGACGAGGAACCGAAACGTGAGGTTTCGGTTGCCGGAAGAATCATGAGCCGCAGGATCATGGGCAAGGCATCTTTCATGGAGCTTCAGGATTCCGAGGGTCGTATTCAGGTATATGTAAGCCGTGACGATCTTTGTCCCGGAGAGGATAAGGAGTTTTATAATGTCGTATTCAAAAAGCTCCTCGACATAGGTGACTTTATCGGTGTCAAAGGATATGTGTTCCGCACACAGATGGGCGAGATCTCAATTCATGCAAGTGAGATTACGGTTCTCGGCAAGAGTCTTCGTCCGCTTCCTATCGTGAAGATGAAAGACGGCAAGGCTTATGACGCCTTTACAGATCCGGAGCAACGCTATCGTCAGCGTTATGTGGACCTTGTCGTGAATCCGGGTGTACGCGAGATCTTTTTGAAAAGAACAAAGATGTTCAACTCCATGCGTGGATTTTTCAACTCATTCGGATATACAGAGGTGGAGACTCCTATTCTACAGTCAATTCCCGGTGGAGCTTCAGCCCGTCCGTTTATCACACACCACAATGCACTTGATATCCCTCTTTACCTGCGTATCGCCGACGAGCTTTATCTGAAGCGTCTTATAGTGGGTGGATTCGAGGGCGTGTATGAGTTCTCGAAGAATTTCCGTAACGAAGGAATGGATCGCACTCACAATCCGGAGTTCACATGTATGGAGATCTATGTCCCCTACAAGGATTACAACTGGATGATGGATTTTACGGAGAAGATGCTCGAGAAGATAGCTCTTGATGTAAACGGTACGACAAAAGTAAAAGTCGGTGACAACGAAATAGATTTCAAGCCTCCGTACAAACGCATAACCATGACGGATGCGATAAAGGAGAAAACAGGATTCGATATAACCGGCAAAACGGAAGATGAGCTTCGT
Organism: uncultured Muribaculaceae bacterium; assembly: GCA_910579845.1. Lineage (GTDB taxonomy): Bacteria > Bacteroidota > Bacteroidia > Bacteroidales > Muribaculaceae > Lepagella. The sequence continues at coordinate 63,445 of CAJTWL010000006.1, forward strand.
GCCTTCTGTAAAGCCAACGGCATCGAGGTTGACGCATCGATGGGTAAAGGGAAGCTCATAGATGAGATTTTCGGAGAGAAATGCGAAGGAACATATATTCAGCCGACATTCATTACTGATTATCCGATTGAGATGTCTCCGCTCACCAAGCGTCACCGTAAGAACCCTGAACTCACAGAACGTTTTGAGTTGATGGTAAACGGAAAGGAACTTGCAAATGCCTACAGCGAGCTTAACGATCCGATAGACCAGTATGAGCGTTTTGTAGAGCAGATGCATCTTGCCGACAAGGGAGATGACGAGGCGATGATTATCGACGGTGACTTCATCCGCGCTCTTGAATATGGGATGCCTCCTACATCAGGCATGGGAATCGGTATGGATCGTCTTGCCATGCTGCTTACCGGACAGCAGACAATCCAGGAGGTGCTCCTGTTCCCGCAGATGCGTCCGCAGGTGACACAAAAATCGAACTCCGAGGATAATGCTTCGGAAGAGGAGGATGCGAATGCCTGAAAGAAAGTTAAACAACCGACCCTTTATATGGTGCCGGTTGTTTCTCTTTTAAACCATAATAATGTAAAATATAATAAAATAGAAATTATGAAAACAGTTAAGATTGACATTCAACATGCGTTGTTTTACGCAGAGAAACAGTATAAATCTTTGGAGCCGGAGGCTGTAAAGGCATTCGCTATGCTTGAGGAAGGCACAGGTGCAGGGAATGATTTTCTCGGCTGGCTTGATCTTCCTTCCACAACCAACCAGACTCTTGTAGACAAGATAAATGCGACTGCCCTCCGTCTTCGTGAAAATTGTGATTACGTTGTATGTGTCGGCATCGGTGGAAGCTATCTTGGCGCAAAGGCAGTGAATACCGCACTTCAGGACAATTTCGCGGATTATTATGCACCGCGTCCCAATGAGCCGAAAGTGCTTTATGCCGGTCAGAATATCGGAGAAGAGTATCTTGCTGAACTCGGCAAGCTTCTTGAAGGTAAAAAATTCGGTATAATCGTGATTTCCAAGTCAGGAACCACCACAGAACCGGCAATCGCGTTCCGTTTGCTTCGTGATCAGCTTGAGGAGCAGGCTGGCAAGGATGCCGCAAAAGATCTGATAGTCGCCATTACAGATGAAAAGAAGGGCGCTCTCCGCCAGATGGCCGACGAGGAGGGTTACGAGACATATGTGATTCCGGATAACGTCGGTGGACGATTCTCTGTTCTTACTCCGGTAGGACTTCTTCCGATTGCAGTCGCCGGACACGATATCCGTAAACTGTTGGACGGAGCCTCCGATATGGAGCGCACTACAAAGCATTCATCGGAAGAAAATCCTTCAATGGTATATGCACAGCTTCGCAACGCTTTGTATCAGAGTGGCAAGAAGATAGAGATTCTTGTGAACTTCGATCCCAAACTCCATTATTTTTCAGAGTGGTGGAAGCAGCTTTATGGCGAGAGCGAAGGTAAAGACGGCAAGGGTATATTCCCTGCATCGGTCGACTTTACCACAGACCTTCATTCCATGGGTCAGTGGATTCAGGATGGTGAACGCACAATCTTCGAGACAGTCTTGTCGATCAAGGAACCGGCAGTAGAGAAACGTGTTCCGGAGAATGCGGCTAATCTTGACGGTGTCAACTACATTGCCGGCAAACGTATCGATGAGGTGAACAAGATGGCAGAACTCGGCACCCGTATGGCGCATGTGGATGGCGGTGTTCCGAATATACGTATCGAGATACCTGCGCTTGAAGAGTATACACTCGGTCAGCTCATCTATTTCTTTGAAAAAGCGTGCGGTATCAGCGGCTACATGCTGGGTGTGAATCCGTTTAACCAGCCTGGGGTAGAGGCTTATAAACGCAATATGTTCAAACTTCTCAAGAAGCCGGGATACACGGATTGATATAAGTAGTTTAACAAAGACCCTGTCTCATAACAATACGCTGTACAGGTGCGGTGTATTGTTATGAGACAGGGTCTTTTGTATTCTGTATTTTTGAAACGGGACTGTCAGAAACTCTCAAGTAACGATTCAAGGGAATCAGATGAGTTGAGATTCATCTTCTTGCGTATGCGATACCGTGATGTATTGACAGTATCGGGGCGCACAGACAGTATCTGCGCTATCTCTTTGGCGCTCATGCCCACTCTTATATAGGCGCAAAGTCTGAGATCTGTCTTTGAAAGCGAGGGATATCTTTCCTTTAGGGAGGAGAAGAAAGTGGGATGGACTTTGTCGAATCTCAATTTAAAGAAGCGCCAGTCGTCGGTCGACAATTCATTGTATATCTTGTCGTTTATCTCTTTCCCTTCTGTCGTGGCAATATTTCCGTTACACTGCAGTTCCTTGATTTTAGCGGCAAGTTCCTTTAGTTTCGCATTTTTCCGGGCAAGCAGCATTGTGTTGCCTGTCAGTTCCTTCTCTATTGATTCTATATGTAGACTGTATTGCTCGTTAAGAGTCTCAAGATGTCTGCTTTTTTCCTCTTCAAGTTTTCGGTCACTTTCCGTTTTCCGTTTGGAATACCACATAAGGCAAAGCGACAGAACCAGTATAACACACATGAATCCGCTTAGAGATATAACCAGGGTCTGCCGTAACCGGTGTTTCTCATTCTCCTGGGCAATCCGCTCTTCATATTGGTTTATTGTGGCAAGATGTTCTGCTTTTTTCAGTTTTGCGACATTGTCACGGTTATATAGTGATTCTGTAAGAAGCAGAATCTCGTTACGGTAGAAGTCCACGCTGTCTGTCATCTCCAGTCCCGCATAGCATTCAGATAGACTTTCAAGCACATTCTTACGGTCAGGAATATCGCCTGTCTTCTCCGTAATTTCGAGAGCCTGTCTCAGATAGTCTATTGCCTTGCGGAGATCTCCGTCGTTATGTGCCAATGCGGCCACAGACATAAGGGCTATTGTCCTGAGAGGTAGGTTATTGATTTTTCGGCTCATCTCAAAAGCTTTAAGCGCCGCTTCGCGGTCGGAATAATCTGAAATCTGAAAACGCGACACAAGAACGTTTGTTACATATACGGAATCATTAACCACATACTTGTTTCTCTCCAGACCGTCGAGATATTCCAGCGCTTTAGACGTGAATCCGAGCAGATAATTGATATTCGCCAGATTAAGAGTGTTTTTGGTTACGCATGCGAAACTGCCGGCTCTTTTGAAATTATCTTCAGCGGATTTATAGTTGCGCAAAGCCTCGTGATATTCCCCCAGTTCCTGCATAATGGCTCCAATTCCTACCGTAGCCTTTGCCGCCCAGAAATCATCACCAATTTTGCGAAGACGGTCGATCTTGTCCCGATAAATAAAATATGCGTCTGCATATTTTCCTCCATATCGGAGAAGATCTGCCTTAAGAATTGAAAAACGTGAATGGTCATAAGGATATTTTACGGAATCGCATATGCTGAGTGCGCGGTCCAGCAGACGTGATGCGGAATCCGGATTAGAGCGTACGATTACCCATCCTTTCCAATAATAGGAGCGCGCGAGACTTTGTCTGGAATCCGAAGAATGGGATGATTCATGGATTCCGGACACCATAGCTCCAAGATCACTTCTTGGAACGTCCATAAACGCCGCCTGTTCCATCATCAGATCATAGGCGTCCGCATCTTTTCCAAGAGATGGCCAGAAGACAGATACCCCTTCGGCATGTATGGTCATTGTCATAGCAATGCATATCAGCGCTATAGACACAAATAATCTCATCATGATGCAAATTTAAGCAGTTTATAAGAAATAAGCATTATAAAGACCTTGCAATCTTGAAGTTTTATGCGTAATAATATGTTTTGTACATTATTTGTCTATATACGTCATTTTCTATTTACCGACATAAAGTCTATATTCGCTGATGTTAAATCATGTCTGCCACCCGGTGTACAGGAAGTGTTTCCGTAAATCGAAATTTTATCAACAATAAATAATAATAATAATGAGACTGAAAATTCATCAGATCGCGACCACGGCGGTCTTGAGTGCCGTCATCTTTGTCGTGTCGGGGGCTATGGGCTTTACTCCGCCTGTCGATTCCCGACCATTGTCACCGGCAAAAAAACAACATGTCACAAAAGTCGATGTATATCAGATTGCAGATACCGAAAAGGAGATTACCGGTGTCGCTGAAGAAAGACTTGGCAAATCAACTGTCAATTTCTCGCAGTTTTGTTCAGGAAGTTTTTCTGTAGTTGCAGAAGATGACATGATTTACGACGGCACTGTGATTGCCGTTTACAAAGAGGGGAAAACGGACAACAGGACATTTCTGAGGAAAAACAGAAGGAATGCCGCCAAGGCTCCGCAACTTCCGGTCAATAATGAAAAGTTCTTTTCCGCCGACAAGGTTTACGGGACTGCGGACATCAATACATATACGATCACATTCAGTGTCAGCGGAACCACTACAAAGACATATAAGGTAAAAGGTGTTTACGGGCAGACAAGTTCCACGCTGAATGTAACTTTCGACAACGACGGCAATGCCGTTATCGCGGCTCAGAAATATCTTAACAATACAACATACGGCAATATATGGTTCTGCCCGGTGGATCCTGTGGCCGGAACATACAGTCTGACAGATCCGGTGGTATGTACCCGCGACGAGGAAGGCAATTGGGAAATGGGAGCCTGGGCGCTTGTGGTGAATCATACCACGGACAAGGGATATAACGGCAGTGTGTTGTTCGTGTCGGAACATACACGCTGGCTTGTCCCCAATATGACTGCGTCTTTCAAGACCACGGATGCTTCCGGAAATACAAAGGACAACACATTCCAGTGTGCGTGGTATCAGGATGACCCGTCGGGACTTTATCTTCTCAATATGGGAAATACCGTATACGGACGTGCCGTGAATGTGCGTCTTACTCCGCAGCACAGAGGTGTGCTTTCGCCACAGTTTGTCAGCAGTGCGGGAGGATATGGAAACCTGTATGCATATTATGCTGATTATGCAACCGGACAGGCATCTCCGTCCAAAAGCGCTACATGTAATGTGACTGACGGGAATGCTCTTGTTTTCACGGATCTTATCATAGCCACACGCAACATCTCCAATTCAATCAATATAAGAATAGCCGCGTCTCCGATCACCTATACTCTCGGAGGAGAAGCGGTGCGTTTTCCGGAGCCTGTCTCTGTCGGATTCAGTGGAAGCGGAACTCCGGGCGATCCTTACCTTATCTCCCGGGCGGAGGATATCAGAGCTATGTCGGCGGCTATGTCACAGCCCGGATATTCTACAGCTTTTTATAAACTGATGAACGACATTGATCTCTCATCACTGACCACTTTCCAGCCTATCGGTGACGATGCTGTTCCCTTCAATGGTAATTTTAACGGAAATTCCAAAACCCTTAAGGGTTTGAAGTATAACGGATATGGATTCGGCTTCACAGGTCTTTTCGGTGTAAGCGGTCCGCAGTCGGAGATATACGATCTAAATATTGACGGGTGGTCGGTTTATTCTGCCGGAGCCAACACCGGAATAGTGACCGCTTACAATATGGGAACTGTCAGAAGAATCCGTGTTTCAAATTCCCTGTTGCAGACACGGTCGGAGGTGGCAGGTGGAATTGCAGGTATGAACACCGGACTTATAACGGGATGTGAAGTCAAAGGAGAGATTCTCGGTTATGGAGCCAACGGAGGCATGACAGGTTACAACTGCGGAGAGATAGCTGACTGCCATTTCTCGGGACAGATGGCAATGGAGGGCGCGCTTTCCACATCATACCGCCATATAGCCGGAATAGCGGCTCAGGCTCTTTCTTCAGCATCTTCAGGCTTGAAGAGCAATATTCATGACTGTACTGTCAGCGGACTGATAACTGACAACACGGGATACGCCTATTTAGGAGGTGTAGTCGGTGTCTCACACGGTTCAAAAGCAGAAGATCCGTCAGTGATAGAACGTTGTGTGAACACAGCGACCCTCTCTTCCACAGGACTTGACTGGAACAGTGACAACACACTGCCTAAATCTTATTGCGGTGGTGTCGCGGCCTATATCTCATCTACAAGGATTAATGATTGCGCGAATGGCGGTCTGATAATCGAGACCTCTCTTCCCAAGGTGTTTACGGGTGGAGTCGTAGGTATAGCTTCTGTATCTTTCATATCAAGCGGCAGTGACGGTCGTCTCGGAAATGTCAGCAGTGTAGAGCGCTCGCTGTCTGTCGGACAGATCTATTCGACATCAGGTGCCGGCTGCGGAATATACGGCGGAGTTCCGGAGATCGGAGGATATGAATCCGATGAAATAGCGGCTATCGTTTTCAAGAACTGTTATGCCGACGACCAGATAAATCTGCTTTCGGATGACAGATACGCGGTCTCTACGACCGAACTTGTGTCAGGCGTTCTTCCGACAGGTCTTTCCTCTTCCATATGGTCCGCAGGGGCAGGCTTCTATCCTGTTCCCGCAACAGTCAAGACTACCGATGCGGGTGTGCTTCTGTCTGCTTCGGCTGTGTTTGCGGCAGGAGAGAATTATACCAATGTCAAGAAAAACTTCAATGTCAACGGAGCATCCGCGACAAAATGGGGTATTCTCGGAAACGGCGGAAATATTATAGAACAGAGTCCGTCACTTGCTATTTCAGAAAATACGGCAACCATAGGTAAGGAATACGGAAACAACTGGCTTGTTGCCCGTCAGGGAGCGAGCGAGAAAATGATCATGGTCTGCATCGTGCCGAAGATATTCGACGGAGAGGGTACATCCGAAAGTCCGTTCCTTATAAAGAATATATCGGATATGGCGATTCTTAACAAGGCGGTGGTTGAATACGGACAATCGCATCTCGGCGACCATTTCCGTATGACGGCTGATATCGATGCATCTGCGGATCCTTCATTCGTGTGTATCGGATATCCGGCTATGACAAGACCTTTCAACGGAATATTCGATGGTGATAACCATTCATTCCATAAACTTGCGGTAAAAACGGCGTTCCGCACATCCAGCGGAGGTGTGACTGCATCCAAGTCGTACCAGTATTCAGGATTGTTCTCTTTTATCGGGACTGAAGGTGTAGTCAGAAATGTCGTGATAGCCGATGACTGCGAATATGATGTCTATAATATGTCGGGATCTATAGCCGGACTTAACAACGGTCTGATAGAGGGTTGCCGCAATTATGCTGCCATAGGTGCCAACGGAATGGCTACCGGAGGAATCGCAGGTGAGAATAACGGCAGGATATCCGCATGTTATAACGGAGCGACGATCACCATGCAGCAGAATGCCGTGAAAACAGGTGCCGGCGGTATCGCGGGCGCCAACACCGGTCTGATTGAATTGTGTCAGAATGCCGGTGATGTGACAATTGCAAAGGGAAAGACATCCGAGGTCTTCGGTGGTATCACGGCTATCAATTACGGGAAAATTGACCGTTGCATAAACCAGGGAGCTGTCACTGCCAATGTGAAGGCAGGAGGTATAACCGGTATTCTCGGTTCATATACGGAAACCGGCGAGATTTCGAGAAGTGCGAGCTTTGGTGTCGTGACGACTGTAAAAGATGCCACAAATGGCGCAGTTGTCAATGAGATACGCAACAACAAGGTTTCGGATATGGTCTACGATTCATCCATATCCTCTGTGGGCGCGTCACTTAATCCTCTTACAGGATGTGTGCCTATGAGCACCCATGATCTTGTAGACGGAAAGGCACCGGCATGTATTCCTGAAGAGATTCTTGATCTTAAGGCAGGCAAGTACCCTGTATTGAAAATTTTTGCCGGTGAAGCGAAAGTGGAACTGCTCCGGTCTACATATATCGATTTTACGGTTGGTCAGTCTGTTTCCAATGTCGGATCCGATGTGGATCTTTCAAAGGTTCAGGATGTGGTCTGGACTGTAAGCGAGAGCCCGTCGTTCTCTATAGCTGAAGGTGTCCTTAAGGTGACGGTGCCGGAAGGCGATATGGGAGCCAAGGCTGTTGTCAATGCTTCGAAGGGTGATGACGTGGTCAAGAGCTATGCCATAGTATCGCTCCCGGTTCTCTTTGAGGGTAAAGGCACTTCCGAATCTCCATATCTGATAAAGACCAAGGAGGATCTCAACACTCTTTCTTCATTTATTGCCAAGAACGCTTATGACTGTCTTAACAAGCATTATCTGCTTGTATCCGATATCGCTTATTCAGACGGAGACACTTTCGCGCCCTTGGGTGGTGACGGCACAACCAAGTTTAACGGTAAATTCGATGGCAACAACAAGAAGATAAGCGGCATCGTCTACTCGAACACCGTTGCCAAACCGGGAAAGAACACAGGTGTTTTCGGTCAGGTTGGTCCCCAGGGTCTGATTCATGATCTCGCTGTGAATAATACATTTACCGGTTATGGAGCCGGTGGAGTGGCGGCACAGCTTGAAGGTGAGATCTATAATTGCATCAACAGCGGAGCGATAGCGGCTACCGGAGATCCGGCAGGCGGGATTGTCGGTACGCTTAAGGCAGGCGGACGTATTCATGACTGCGACAACCTTGGAACGGTAATGTCAGCTAAAACCTATGGAACAGGCGGTATTGTCGGAAAGAGCGAGGCCGGTTCGGAAATCTTCAGATGTATCAACAAAGGCAGACTCGGAGACGAGACCCAGGGAAAAATAATAGGAGGAATAGCAGGTTTGGCGGCAGGATCCGTCACCGGATGCCGTAACGAGGGTGTGCTGACATCCGCTTCCGCAAGTGTGGGCGGTATTATAGGACGTCATCTGTCAGGTGCGCTTCTGGATATCACCGACTGCCATAACACAGCCACCGTCTATGCCCCTAAGGCCATATCTGTTGCAGGCATTCTTGGAGGAAACGATTCCGACAAGTCTCTCAACAAGGCAAAGGTGCATATCAAGGACTGTGGCAATAGCGGAGCCATAACCGGAACGTTGGGTGTCGGTGGTATAATAGGTATTGTAAGCGAGTCCGACTTCACTATGGAGGGTTGTGTCAACAGTGCCGCCATAGAGGCTTTGAATCTTGGTGATAAAAAGAATGCCGACACATTTGTTGGTGGAATTGCCGGATGCTCTAACGGCGCGACCGTAGAGGGTGCATCCCAGTATATCAGAAATTGCGTCAACACCGGAAATGTAACCGCTTGGGGAGGTCAATGCATCGGTGGTCTTACCGGAAAGAACGGAGTACTTGTCAGCGGATGCCGTAACACAGGTAATGTGAAGGCTATATTTGATGCGACCGGTCTGGCAGATCTTTCGGGATTCACCCTTTCCGATATAGGAGGTATTTCCGGATGCGCATATGGAGTCATAGAGAAGTGCTGGAATTCCGGATCAGTCACCACTGACGGATGTTGGGTAGGCGGTATAACCGGATATACAAACAAGGATATCACAGGGTGTGCCAATATTGGAGATATAACAGGCAAGGCAGGTGCTATTCCGGGTGGATCGGACACTCAGGCTGTAGCCGGTATTGTAGGACGTATGGGTACTATAAGTTATCCCGGAATTATTGCGGACTGTTATAATACGGGTGATATCACGGGTCTCACACAAGTGGCAGGCATAGTTGCCCAGCGGTTTGGAGCGGAGGCTCAGTTGGAGAATGTATATAATACAGGAAAAGTAGTCGCCACCGCTGTCGGCGGTGCAGCCTTTGCTGTCGGAAACATGCGAACCGACGGAGCGTCTGTTCTCCCCGTATCCGCCAATGTATACTATCTGAAAGGATGTTGTGTGGCAGGATCAGATCTTGACCGGAGCGCCAAAGAGGTGGAAATCGATGCCTTGTCGGACGCCGCTCTCGGCAACGGCTATATCAATGCATCCGGCGCCACACCGGTTCTTGCGGATCTGTATGAGCCGGCATATACATATTTCGATGCGGTATACGGTCTGAAATTCGGAAGAGGTGATACGGCGCAGTCTGTGACAGGAAACATCGGATATGCGGCGCTTCCCGGTCTTTTGTGGACATCTTCGGATAATCTCAGAATTTCAGACGGTGTGGCCGCACCCGTGGCAAACGGTGAGGGCTGGCTTCGTGTCGCGATAGACGGCAAGGATGACAGCTTCAAGAAATATGATGTCAGAATTACCGGTGCTTCCGGAATCTCAGAAATAGGAGATGGTGCTTCCAAGATACTTTCAGAGGAGTATTATGATCTTCATGGATTCCCTGTGACCAGACCTGAGAAAGGGAAAGTGTATGTGGTAAAAAGAATGTTTGAAAACGGAACCGTCACATCGGAGAGAATGATTGCAAAATAGGAAGTTGTCAGGTCCCCGAAGTTGGACCGGTTAGATATTATACGATTTGAGAAAGAGTCCGGTACTGCACCGGATTCTTTCCTTTGTTTGATTTAACATTCATTTTAAGGATTTTAACATATTGTGTCACAATATGACAGCAATATCTTCCGTTTAAAATCTACAAACAGAAAAGAGAAGCATTTGCGGCATCAGATGCCGGATAGAATCTTGCATTATATAAAAACACAATTAAAAAAAGTAAAAACAGATCTTGCATTAATTTCAAATCTGCAGTTCATAACAACAAATGAAAATTGAAAGCTCCGTCTGAGATGATTAAGAGATTTAGACAATCTCTAAATTGTCGGATCAAAGTCGGAAATTTTGAAAGCCATACACTTTTTCATGACTTAGATATGTTTGAAATGGCCTTGAATCGCCATCCCGGTGCGTTGTCTGTAGTGTATACAGGTGCGTGACGGTGAAAAGCATAATTGTCTAAATTTTGGGTTATATACATTAGTAATTTCTATCGTCTGTCCTGAGTGATCGGGACAGGAAATCGGTCCCGTACATCGTGAGATGCGCGGGCGATTTTTTTCACATATACTTCTTCGTATATTTGAAATTAATTTTTAAATTTGTAAATTACACGAGATTTTCCGAGTTATACCGAATAAGAATGGCAGAGTATAAGATGATGTCTCCCGAAGAGGAGGACCAGATGATAGAGAACGCCTATCAGGATGTGCTTAAAGCATATCTTGCAAGCAACCATCGGAAGAAGGTCGAGATCATAGAACGTGCGTTCAGGTTTGCCAAGGCGGCCCATAAAGGAGTCCGCAGGCGCAGCGGAGAACCCTATATTCTGCATCCCATAGCTGTGGCTAAGATTGTCATATCCGAACTCGGACTCGGATCCACATCCATCTGTGCCGCTTTCCTCCATGATGTTGTGGAGGACACGGAATTCACCAAAGAGGATATCGAGGCGAGTTTCGGTCCCAAGATAGCCTCTATTGTGGAGGGTCTGACAAAGATATCGGGCGGAATCTTCGGAGACAAGGCATCTCTGCAGGCCGAGAATTTCCGCAAGCTGTTGCTTTCCATGTCTACGGATATACGAGTTGTGCTGATAAAGATGGCAGACCGTCTTCACAATATGCGTACTCTCGGTTCCATGCGTCCTGAAAAGCAGTATAAGATTGCGGGTGAGACTCTGTATGTATATGCGCCACTCGCCCACAGACTCGGTTTATATAAGATAAAGGATGAACTGGAGGATCTTGCGTTCAAATACGAACATCCGCAGAAATATGCCGAGATAATGGAAAAGGTGAGCGAGGGTGAGCACCATCGTGAGGAGATAGTGGAGGAATTTGTCGCTCCGGTACGCGAGAAACTTGATGCCGCCGGTTTCAAATATGAGATAAAAGCCCGTGTGAAGAGCGCGTATTCCATCTATAACAAGATGGAGACGAAGAAGATACCGTTCGAGGAGATATACGACATATATGCGGTAAGGGTTATATTCGAGAATGATGACGATTCTCTGGAGAGATTGCGTTGTTGGGAGATATACACGTTCTTTACCGATGGACACAAGGTGCATCCCGACCGTCTGCGCGACTGGACAAGCACCCCTAAGGCAAACGGTTATCGCGCCCTGCATCTTACAGCAATGGGTCCGGACGGCAAATGGATAGAGGTGCAGATCCGCAGCCGCAAGATGGATGAGATTGCAGAACTCGGATATGCCGCACACTGGAAATACAAGACAGGAGTGCATGATGATGACACGGAGCTTGACAAATGGATGAACACTATCAAGGATATACTTGCAAATCCGGAACCGAACGCGATAGACTTTCTTGACACCATCAAGCTGAATCTGTTCTCGGCCGAGATATATGTCTTCACACCCAAAGGTGATCTTATCACGCTTCCGCAGGGCGCTACTGTGCTTGATATGGCTTTTGCCATTCACACGCAGCTCGGCATACATTGTATAGCCGGAAAGATAGCTCATAGGCTGGTGCCGATCTCTCATAAACTTGATTCCGGCGATCAGGTGGAGATAATAACATCGGAGTCACAGGCACCTCAACAGGAATGGATGCAGTTCTGCAATTCAGCCAAAGCTCAGAACCGTCTCCGCTCCCTGTTGCGTAAAGACCGCCGCAATATGCTTGAGCGCGGCAGAAAGCTTTTTGAGGAGCTGATGGTGAAAGAGGGTCTTGAAATAAACAGGGATGTATTGAAACGTATCTGTACAACCTATTCTCTGCACAGTGCCGACGATCTGTACCTGATGCTTGCAAACGATGAGATAAATCTTTCGGCAAAGCAGCTTAAGGATCTGAACAAGAGCCGCAGTTCCATACTCTCCAAGATTTTATGGAATCCATTTTCCAGCAAGAAGGATATTGTTAAGGAAACTCCTGTCAGAAAGATCAACCGCAAGGAGGTGTATGTACTTCATCCCGACACCGAGATGCCTAATTATCGTCTTGACACTTGCTGTCAGCCGATTCCCGGAGACGATGTGCTCGGTTTTGTCGACGATGACGAAAATGTGGTTGTACATAAAGTGAGCTGTCCTAATGCAATGAGGTTGAAGAGTTCATTCGGATCCCGCCTTGTGGCGACAAGATGGGGAGGTGTGGCGGATAAATTCATTGTCATCATCAGTGTCGACGGGATTGACCGCCACGGCATTCTGGAAGAGATAACCTCGCTGATCTCGCGTGAGATGGGATTGAATATACGAGGATTGAATATCAATACCAGTCAGGAGGTGTTCCATTGTGAAATTACCATTCAGGTGGATAATGCCGGAACTGTCAAGAATATCTGCAAGAACCTGAAAGATAAAGTTGAAGGCGTGAAGTTCGCCAAGAGAATAAGTTAAATAACTTCCAATGAAGAGAATAAGCAATCTTACTTGGGCACGTCTCGGTCTGTTGATCGGAGCCACAGCCATTATATTGTTTTTGATACCGCATGCCGACAGACAGTCATACAGCTATGAATTGAACGCACCATGGAAATATCCGTTGCTGACAGCGGATTTCGACATGCCGATTCTTCGTGATTCGATGAGCGCCAATATGTTGCGTGACAGTATAGATGCCAATTTCATACCTTTTGTGAAGCGCGATTCAGAGATAGGCGAAAAAGCACTTATAAGATTCCGGAACAGTATAGCGGGGAAAACCGGGTATTCCGAAGCCTCACATCTCCGTATACTGTTGAAAGAGGCGTATGCCAACGGTATAGTCGATGGAGATATCTATGCGGGAATGCAGAAACGCGGAAAGCGCGTGTTGCGCACACTCACAAAAGAATCCGGCACATCCATGGTGCAGACGCTTGATGCCTCGGAGATGCTTTCCGCTGCAAAGGCATTCGAGCATATAGATTCCGTTTATGCCGCCACTTATCCCTCGCATGGAAGACTGGATGGTGATGTGGCAAAAGCATTGAACCTGTGCCTGAATCCGAATATAGTGGAGGATGAGGCTTCCGACTCAAAATACCGGAATCAGGAATATCTGCAGGTAAATGGCGCCCAGGGTGTCATCAAGAAAGGCCAGAGGATTGTGGATCGCGGTGAGATTGTAACGCCGCAGATCTATACAAATCTGAATACATATATGGAGATTCTGGAGAAGTCGCAGAGCACCGATACCTACCATACCTATTTCTATGTAGGTCAGGGTCTGTATATCCTGATGTGTTTTTCGGCGCTCTATTTCTTTCTCTTCCTTTACCGTTCGCGTTTCTACAATTCATTGCGCAAGATGGTGTTTCTGATGAGTTTCATCACACTTTTTGTAGTGTTTGCCATCCTGATGTTCGAGTATGTGCGGAATGGTCTGTATTTTGTGCCGTATGCCGTGATTCCGGTTGTGATATTGATATTCTTCGATGCCCGGACAGCGATATTTTCGCTGATTGTGTCAGTGATGATATCCGCGTTGGTGTCGGTCTTCCAGTTGCAGTTCATATTCCTTGAGCTGGCGGTCGGTCTCGTGGCCGCGTTCAGTCTGGGGCGGTTAAGTCAGCGTTCACAGCTTTTGAGAGTGGGTTTGTTTACATTCGTCACATATTCATTGTGTTATTTTGTAATGGAGCTGCTTTCGATCGGCAATCTGCAGCAGTTCTCGTGGCGGATGATAGGTGTGTTTGCCATAAACTCGGTGATTCTGTCATTTGCTTATATTCTTATTCTTGTGGTGGAGAAACTGTTCGGTTTCACCTCCACTGTGACACTGGTCGAACTGTCGGATATCAACAGTCCGTTGTTGCGCCGTCTTGCGGAGGAGGCTCCGGGCACATTCCAGCACTCTATGCAGGTCTCGACTCTCGCTTCCGAGGCTGCGCGTGCCATTGGCGCCGATACCCAGCTAGTAAGAACCGGAGCATTGTATCATGACATAGGCAAGCTTGACAGTCCTATCTTTTTTACAGAGAACCAGCATGGCGTCAATCCGCATTCGGGACTTAATCCCGAGACGAGTGCCCATAAGATCATATCGCATGTCAGCAGCGGTCTGCAGATAGCATCCAGATTCAAGCTTCCGGAGGTCATACAGCATTTTATTTCCGAACACCACGGCACGAGTCTTGCCAAATATTTCTATAATACGGCTGTAAACCAGAGTGAGGATGGGAAAGTGGATATAAACAGATACCGTTATCCCGGTCCAAATCCGCAGTCGAAGGAGACAGCTATCCTTATGATGGCCGATGCTGTGGAGGCGGCTTCAAGAAGTCTTAAAGAGTATTCCACAGAGTCTATCAACGAACTTGTGGACAGAATTATCGATTCACAGCAGAATGATGGTCTGTTCCGTGAATCACCGATCAGCTTCAGGGATGTGGAGACTGTAAAGGAGACATTCAAAAAGCGTCTTGCAACAATCTACCATTCCCGCGTCGCATATCCGGAGATACAGAAGAAGTGAAAGAGAGCTATTCAAAAAAAACGGGGACATCCTTTCAAGGTGTCCCCGTTTTTTGAATAGAATCTTTAGTCTACATTACTTTGCTGTGATCTTATAAGAGTAAGGAACAGTGGAGAGATTCAGAGTTACGGTATATGTGCCGGGACCCGGGAAATTGACATTATCTCCGTTCTGTACGAGGTGGTTCTCATGCACAACGTCATTGCTGTCCTTGTAGTTCCCGAGGTTATAATCCCATTCATATTTTCCTTGTCCGTTGCTGGTGATGAACTTGAATACGTAATTGTTGCCTGCATCGGCCACTACAGTCACATCCGCTGTCCATACCTGCCAGTTCTCGTTATGTGTCATAGACACGACTTTGTCCAGTTTCCATTCGTTGAAGTTGCCGATCAGACCGAATCCGTTGATCTTGGCGTAGGATATCTGCCAGCTGCCGGTGTTGACGCTGACATGTACAAAGTCCATGATGGAAGGCACGATATTACCGTTTTTGCCGTTCCATGCAATCCAACCGTTTTCGAATCCCTGACTATAGTCACTGGGTCCTTTCCAGTCAGGCTGCACGGTAAGTTTGTATTCATTGCCGAGATATGAATATCCGTCATAGTTCTGACCGTCAACAGTAGGAAGCGGGAAAGATGTACCGGGATCCCAATTGTTGAGACCGGCACCGGGAGTCCAAAGAGCATCATTTGCCGGAGCGATGGTGAATGTACGCTCCATGGCATTGAAACGAAGAAGCCAACGTCCGATTCCTTTGAGGATAAATGCACCGGGACCCTTTTCCGGATTATCTACCAGAGTGCCTGCCGTTGCCTCGGTGCCGTCTGCCGGTGCACCGAGAAGTGCATTCCAGTCACTCGAATCCTGAGCAGATTGCGGGGCAATCTTCCAGTAGTTGTCTTCTTTGGTAGTTGTCAGGACAATCCAGAAATAGGGATTGTCATAGATATCCACACCTGTCATATGGCTCATCTCGACGGCAGTCTCTTTCCCGAGATCCCAGTTTGTAGGATCGCCCACAAGATAGTATCGTTCTTCCATGGGTTTGGGAATTGGAGTCACTTCAATGGCTTTGGATACCTGCCAGACAGCGTTTCCCGCACCGACGGCGAGTTTCTGTGTGCCATCATTGACATATGCCTTGTAGCGACAATACATCGTATGGGGTTTTGGTCCCATGCCGAAAATAGAACGGAATATATTGTCGATCTCGGTAACGGTGAGTATGCCGTTTCCGGGAACTTCAATCTTGGCTGGATTTGTAAAATCTTCAGAGGCGGAGAATTCGGCGCCATAAGTCACGGTTGAGTTGGCAGGGAGGTCTTTTGTCTCGGTGGTTTTCACGAGTTGCATCCCCTCGTCGGAGGGGAGCGCACCCAAATCCCATGAAGTCTCTCCCATGGCTGTGCCGGGTTGGATCTTCACGCAATCGGCAGGGATTGCCGGCAGCTCTTCATTAATCTGCATCTTGCCAAGGTCACTCGTGTCATCGCACGCGGTGAGTCCAAGAACAAAGACTGATATTAGATATATTGATAATTTCTTCATGGCTTTTTATCTACAAGTTTGAATTCAACAGTCATCTGGTTAGTGTTGATGGTTATATGCATCTTGCCGCCGGGCCAGTTGGTTACCTTAAAGTTACCTTTACCCCAAGAGCAGGCTCCGGAATAAACGTTCTTGTCGTTGACGCTGACCTCTTTGTTGTCACCATCGTTAGGTTTGGCTCCAAGTGACGGCGGTACGCCGTTTTCGCCCCAGCCCTTCAAGTCATTGTAAAAACGGAATCCATCGGCCGCCTGCTCGGGGGTCATCTCTATCTCTCCTTCAAAGATTCCGGATTCCGCCTCGGTCTCGACAAAGAGCCAGGACTCGTTATAGCCTGCATTTGTGAGATAATCGTCGTTGGGAGTCGGCCAGCCATTGGCGGCACCCGTGATATAGAATACACCAGGTACGGAAACCACGAAATATGGTTCCACTGCTTCAAGTGTTATCACGTTGGAAACCGAATGTGCATAATCACAATAAGGTATGTCTGCCACGCAACGTGCATACAGTTTATATGGCTTGGCCACAAACAGCGGTTCATCCTCCTCATCGGTTATACCGTTAAGCCGGTTTAGGGCCACTGCAAAGTTTTTGCCAGGCACCGAGAACGCGGCTTTGGTATATGAGCCTTTTATAGACACATAGTTTGCTTCTTCGGTCTCGGTTGCCTCCTTGAATTCAGGGCTTAGTGAGATCTGCATTGTATAGGCAGGGGTTGTTCCCAGACCATAGTCAGGCTGAGATACGGAGAAATCAACGGAACTCGTCGGTGTAAGCACAAATGTGCTGGTGGCCATAGGCGGAGTGTTGAGTTTGAACTCTGGAGCCGGAGAGAGACGTGGCTGCGTGTCGTCCTTACATCCTGTCAGACCAAATCCCAACACCATTATGAGCAATGTAAGAAATGATATCTTTTTCATTTTCATTTTACTTTCTTAGTGGAAAATTTTAATAACCCTTGTTCTGTATGTAATTGCCGGCACCATATGAAGAAACTATGGCACTTGGAATCGGGTAAATGTCCATATGACTGTCGATGGCGGCTCCTGAAGGCTGACCGTTCTTCCAGTTCCAGTTATACTCTCCGCCGGAGAATTTGCCAAAGCGCACAAGGTCGGTGCGGCGAAGGTTTTCCCAATAAAGTTCGCGGGCACGTTCGTCAAGGATGAAATCCGGCGTCAGGGCGGAGATATTGGTGGGTATGCCGGCGCGGTCACGGACCCAACGTACATAGTTGAGACCCAGAGCCGAATTGCCTACGCCATGAAGCGTGCACTCGGCGGCCATGAGATAGACATCAGCCAGACGGATAAGCGGAAGGTCTGTGTCACAGAAATTGAAGTTTGCATTGACCGTCATGTCGCTGCTTTGGGAAATACGGTTCAAGCCGTTTGCCGGATCCTGAAAACGGTAATATGTTCCGTCGGCAGCGGCAGGCACGTTTGTAAACTTGATAGGAAGATAGCCGTCGGTGAATTTGCTTACAACGGTGTTGGCGCGGCTGAATCCGGCATTCTCCATAAGCCACAGATATGTGCGTCCGTCGTTGTTTACATCGAATATATTCGCAAACTGGGTGCGGGCGTGCATACATGCCCATGCCGATTGCAGACCATACCATGTCTTGTTGCAGAATCCGTCGCCAAGACCCTTGTCGGCGAAATCACCGATAACGCCCATGATGAGGAAGTCGGACCCACCATAGCTCTGGGTGTTCATGTTATCGTAGGGAAGTCCCCAGAGAATCTCATTATTTTCCATTGAGGCCTTTCCGGGCATAAACATGTCGTTGGAAGCTCCGAAGAGTGCGAGATAGTCTTTGGCAAGACCATGGTTGGCACCGACATTATGGTCATTTATAATCTCCTGGCAGATGTTCCAGCATTTCAGCCATCCGGCATCGGAAGCTCCGTCGGTAAACACTTTTTCATTTAGATAGAAACGTGCGAGAAGTCCCTTTACGGCATCTTTGCCAATGCGTCCGTATGCCACAGGCTCATTGTCCGGCCAGTTCTCGAGAACATCCTCCAGATCGGCAACGACCTTGTTGTAAAGGGCGGCACGGCTTTCAGCCTGCGGCGGCACCTCACCATAAGGAATGACATTGCCTTCATTGTCAACGTCCCATGCGACAGCGGCACGTCCGAAGAAGTCGATAACGTGGAAATATGAATATGCACGGAGTGCACGGGCTTCGCGGCAGAACTGTGCGATGGTCTCAGTCATCGGTTTGCCGTTGGGATCGGTCAGCTGACTCGGATCGATTCCCCAATCTCCGAGATTGCGCATGTTGCGCAGAAAGTCGTTGCATACAGCGATATGTGTGTAGAAACGTGAGTATGCGAGGTTCAGCACAGGGTTGTCGGAACCCCAGGTGGCTTTTACGAGATCCTCGACTCCGGCATCGGAGAAATATATCCACGCTACTTCGTCGGTCGGGAATTCATTTAGCATGTATACGGCGCGTGAGTAACAAGACATTCCGGCGTCCGGGCTTGTAATATCGGATTCGCCGGCACCTTTTTGTCCAGAGATTGTCATTCCCGCATAACAGTTCGCCAGAAGTCCTCCGAGGAATTGCTGGGGATTCTTTGCGAACTCGGAAGAAGTAATAGTCGAGGGATCCCTTGGTGCCTGGTCCAAATCACCGGTGCAGGCGGTGAAAGCTCCTGCAACGGCTGCCAGCAGAGAACCTGCGATCAATTTATTTATAATAGGTTTCATAAATTATATTCTTTTGATGATTTAGAATGTGGCTATAAGACCCACTGTATAACTTACAGGACGGGGATAAGTTGAATTGTCGATACCTCCCATAATCTCCGGATCGATACCTTTGTATTTTGTAATCACAAACGGATTCTGAACGGCCCCATAAAGGCGGAGACGCAGATTGTTGTTGAGCAGATTGTTCCAGGTATACCCCAAAGTGATGTTGTCGCAACGTACAAATCCCGCGTTACGCAGATAATAGTCGGAACGGTATTGCTCATTGTTGAAGTATACAGGATTGTCTATCAGATTCATCAGACGGCTGTTCACTGAAACATTGTTGAAGAATGTACGTTTTGCCAATACATTATTGTATACATAATTTCCGATGTTGGCACGAAGTGAGAATGACAGGTCAAATCCCTTATAAGAGAATGAGTTGTTCCATGTCATAGTCACCTTGGGATCCGGGCTGTGTTTGATCACGCGGTCATCATCGTTGATTACGCCGTCACCGTTCTGGTCAACGTAGCATCCTTCGATCGGGTTGCCCTCCTGGTCATAAACCTGCTCCCAGAGCCAGAAAGAGCTTGCCGGATGCCCCACGGCATGCACCTGACCCTGAAGACCGGTTGAACCGATGCCGCCGAGCTGAACAAGCTCACCTTGTACAAGTTTCGTGATCTTGTTTTTGTTCCATGCTATATTGTAGCTTGTGTTCCAAGAGAAATCTTCAGTGTCGATTACGCGGGCACCGATAGTTGCCTCAACACCTATGTTGCGGAGAGAGCCGATATTCTGTATAATCTGGTTTGTTGTCATTGCGCCCGGAGGGAATGTAACACTTGCGAGAAGATCTTTGGAGTTACGCAAATACCAGTCAAGGGCAACGGTCAGACGGTTGTTCCACCATCCCATGTCAACCCCTACGTTCCATGTGGTGGTTGTTTCCCACTTCAGGTTCTTGTTGTAAGCCGCAGGATAGTAGGTTGTCATGTACTGACCGTAAAGACCGTTGTACATATTGGGGTAATAGGAACCGCTGTAGAAAGTCGAGGCGGTGTAGGTCGGCATATAATCAAAGTATCCGCCCACAGCCTGTTGACCGGTCTGACCCCATCCGAGACGGAGTTTGAACTCGTTCATGTGCTCAGCGGCTTTTTCCATAAACGGCATATTGTTGAGCTTCCATCCGAGAGCCACGGAGGG
Source organism: uncultured Muribaculaceae bacterium (assembly GCA_910579845.1). Lineage (GTDB taxonomy): Bacteria > Bacteroidota > Bacteroidia > Bacteroidales > Muribaculaceae > Lepagella. Next base: position 84,141 of record CAJTWL010000006.1, read on the forward strand.
GAAGAGTGCCCATCGGTTCTCTTTGGAGAATCGTGAAGTTCCGTCGTCACGGAGAGTGAATGTCAGGAGATATGTGTCTTTGAAAGAATAGTTCAGACGACCGAAGAAGGAAACCAGTATCAGACGACCTGAATCCCATCTGTTGTCAGGATTTGTGTTAAACTCGCTGTAGTTATAGGGTAATCCTATGTTCGCTTCAGTCGAGGGGTTAACTATCAGGGATGGAACTGTCACTCCGGGAAGCTTTTTGATGTCATCCCCGCTCGGCATATAGAAACCGGCTGTTGTGAATCTTTCCTGCTTATTGCCGTGGGCATCGAAACGCTGGTATGAGTAACCTGCCATCACATCGAGATTCGATTCTATGGACTCGAATTCTTTCTTGTAGTTCAGGTAGAAATCGAGCAGAGTGTTACGACGGAGCTCATAGCTGTTGGTGTAATAACCGGCACCGTTCTTGGCATATGAGTTCCACGCTGTCGGACTGTTCTGTGCGAGAAGGATTGTGTTCGTAGACTTGCTTACATCGTAACCGAGATTCAGGTTTACATGAAGGTCAGGAAGGAAATGCAGAGCATAATCGAGCTGCAGGTTACCGTTTGAACGGTAGATGTCAGCTGTGTTGTCTTTGTCTGTAGCCTGAGCCAGCGGATTGATTGTACCTTGGTCGTTCCAGTTCATGCCGGAAAGGTTGGAGCTGAATCCATTATAGTAATAGGGGAACAATGCGCCTTCCTGAGTCTTGTAGGCATCGTACATATATACGGGGCGTGTCGGGTCGGCATCGATAGCGTTGCCCGTGCAGCCTTCATCTGTGAAACGGTTGCGCAGATAATAACCCTTTACGTTGGCATATACCTTGAGTTTGCCGTCGAAAAATTCAGGGGTCAGGTTGAAACCGGCAGTGACACGCTGCATCTGTGAATCCTTGAGGATACCGTTGTTCATCGTGTATGACGCCGCCACGCGATAGGGGAGGAATCCCGCCTTGCCTCCTACAGACAGATTGTAATCGTGCGACACTGAAGTGCGGAGCACCTCCTTCTGCCAGTCGGTGTCGGTGTCCTCGGGAGCTGTCCCGTTCATGTAAAGCATGCCGGCTTGTTCGGAACTTGGTCCGAAATGTTTTGTAAGTAGATCGCGGAACTCGGGACCCGAGAGAACGTCCCAGGTCTTGCGGGCATGGTTCACAGTCACGTTTGCAGAGAAGTTGACCTGCGGCCGACCGCTTTTACCTTTCTTGGTAGTGATGATGATGACGCCGTTTGATGCACGCGAACCGTAAATGGCTGTTGCGGAAGCATCCTTGAGGATAGTCATTGATTCGATGTTGTCCGGAGAGATCATGGCAAGCGGGTTGGCCATACCGTTCACACCGTCGTTGCTCAAAGGCACACCGTCAAGCACGATCAGAGGGTCGTTGGATGCGTTGAGAGATGCGCCGCCACGGATGCGGATTGTGGCTCCCCCTTCGGGGCTGCCGCCGCTGGATGTCACTACGACACCCGGGCTTGCTCCGGTAAGCAGATCCTGTGCGGAAGTGGAGATGTTGGCATCGACCTCGTCCGGATTGATCACAGCCACAGATCCTGTAGCATCGGATTTCTTTACTGAACCGTAACCGATCACCACCGTTTCCTGAAGCATCTGTGCGTTGCTCTTCATTACAATATTGAGGTGTTTCTGACCATTGACAGGGACTTCCATAGGATCGTAACCCACGTAGCTTACAACGAGTGTGGCTGTGGGAGCGACGTTGATGGAGAAATTGCCCTCTATGTCAGCGGATGTGCCGTTGGTGGTGCCTTTTTCCATAATCGTAGCACCGATCAGGTCTTCGCCTTGCTCATCAGCCACATGTCCGGTGACAGTGATCTTCTGAGCCAGCGAAGGAAGTGCGAGAGTCAACAGCATTGCCATTGTCACCCAAAACTTCCTTTTCAGCTGAAAACAATTGTTCTTCATGTAAGAATGAGTTTAGTTTGATATTGAGTTAATTTAGATAATTTCCAATTATAGCGTTATAACAAATCTTTGTGTTTTTTTGGATATTTTAAGGTCTCTAATGTGTTTTTTTAGATTATTGTCAGTTAACTGATTGATACAGTGGCTTTATACATTGTTACTTTTTTCATGGTATCAGTTTGTGAAAATAGTTTTTCAGGTATGTTTGCGCATCAAGTATTACGGTGCGTCACGCCTTACTCCGTAATATATTAAGCAAATTTAGGATTTTAGGCGAGAGAGTAATTATGGATTTATTGAATTAACAGTGTTAATTAACATAATTAACATTTGAAAGTATCGGGAACGGTTCGGGAAACGATAAAAAGAGGGTGGATGTCCCTTTTTTGCCTACTCGGAAAAAAGTAGTAATTTTGTTAGAGTGTGTTTAAATTCAAACACTCTCTTAACTGAGATGGAAAAGCGAGTTGAAAGTGAGCGTAATAGCTGTATCAAAGGTGAGACTTCAGATATGTCCTGCCCGATGGTAAGCGTTGTTATGGTCGCATATAACAGCGAACGCTATATCGATGAGGCCATATGTGGAGTTGTAGGGCAGAAATGCGGATTCGGTGTGCAGCTTGTGATATGTGATGACGCTTCCACCGACGGCACTGCGGAAACGGTTGGAAAGTGGGCAGCCCGTTATCCTGGAATAATTGATTATCATAGGAATCCGAGAAATCTCGGTGTGCAGGGTAATTATCTCGAGGCTTTCAGACATTGCAGGGGGAAATATATCACGATGTGTGATGCCGATGATTATTGGTGTGACAGTTCCAAACTGCGCCGTCAGGTGGAATATATGGAGAGCCACCCGTCATGTTCGCTTTGTTACCACCGGGTGATAAATTATTATGAGGCAAACGGAGAGATGAGCCTTAGCAACGGAGGGGGGGCTGTGGAGGAATCCGCAACGGGTCTTGCATCACGCAACACTGTAACGAATCTTAGCGTGATGTATCGGGCATCGCTGGTAGATCTTACATCATTACCATCCTGGATTGCTGATATAAGACTGATAGACTATGCCATGCATATGCTTTTTGCATCGCAGGGAGAAGTGCATTATATAAACAGACCGATGGGTGTATACCGACATCTGCCTGCCGCGATATGGAGCGAGGCGGAAGCGGGACGCAGAATTGAAATGGCGGTTGCGGTGCGTCGTAAACTGATAGACTTTTTTTCCGACCGTCCGGAACTTAGAGATCCTCTTGAGAGATCGTGTATGAATATGATTGCCAATTATGAACGGTCCAAAAGTAAGGGGGCACCGCGTCGACCTGTTCTGAGCCGTATACGTGGATTTGTGTCAAGGATAATTCCAAGACCAAAAGCCGCCGGTGGAAGGAGACTGGGATATAAGTAACTTATAAATGAGTGAGTTAAAGGATAAGACGGCTAAGGGACTCCTTTGGGGAGGTCTGGGTAACGGTGTGATGCAGCTGCTCAATCTCCTCTTCGGCATTTTTTTGTCCCGTATGCTTTCTCCCGGCGACTATGGAGTTGTCGGCGCCCTGACCATCTTCTCTGCGCTTGCCGGTATCCTGTCCGAAAGCGGTTTTATTCTTGCGATCGTAAACAGAAAGGAAGTAACTGAAATATACTATAACTCAGTGTTCTGGTTTAATGTTGCTATGAGTATGACGATATATGCGGTGCTCTGGTTTTGCGCTCCGTTGATAGCCGGGTTCTACAGACAGCCGGAGATGGTTGGTCTTTCCCGGTTTATTTTTACAGGTTTTGTGTTTTCGGCACTTGCGTCTACTCCTACCGCATACTTTTTCCGCAGTCTGAATGTGGAGATACGCAGCAAGATACAGATCACCGCACTCGCTGTTTCGGGGATTGCGGGGGTGTACTGTGCATTTGTCGGACTCGGCTATTGGGCAATAGCAGTGCAGACAGTATTGTATACAGCTGTAAATTCCTCATTGCTCTGGATAACTTGTCCGTTGCGGCCCCGGTTTCAATTCAGCCTGACAGTCTTAAAGCAAATGCTGCCGTTCAGCATAAAACAGTTGACAGTATCAGTGTTTACCCAGTTTAACAATAATATTTTCTCCGTGCTGTTGGGTCGGTTCTATGGAATGCGTCCGACCGGTTTCTACACACAGGGAAACAAATGGACATCTATGGGTACGGGAATACTTACGGGAATGCTTACCGGGGTCGGGCAACCTGTGCTGAGACAGACTGTCGATGATCCGGAACGGCTCCGGAGAGTGTTCCGCAGGCTGCTCCGGTTCACGGCTCTTCTTTCATTTCCCGCAATGTTCGGTCTGGCACTCGTCTCGCGTGAGGTCATAGTGCTTCTTATTACAGACAAATGGCTTGACAGTGTGCGTGTAATGCAGATACTATGTATAGGAGGCGCTTTTCTTCCGATTGCTACCTTATACGGCAATCTGTTCAACAGTATCGGTCGTCCGGGGGTGTATATGTGGAATGTCATTGCCCTCGGTCTTACGCAGACACTGTTTCTCTGCATAACCTATAATCTGGGGCTTCAGACAATGCTTCTTTTTTATGCTTCGGTGAATGTCGCGTGGACTTTTGTCTGGCAGTTCTTTGCAAGACGATATGCCGGATTGCGCTTCAGAGAAGCTTTCACCGACATATTGCCGTATCTCATCATGTCGGCAGCTGTAATGGTTGTCACAGGAATAATTACTGCCGGAATAGGGAATTCCGTATTGCTGCTGGCTGTGAGGATAATCCTGGTTGTATCGTTCTACTCATTATCCATAAGATTGATGCGTCCGGAGGAATTTGAAGAGGCAGTTAATTTTATATGGCGCCGTAAAAATGAAAGCTAAGAATCTATTTCCGTATAAATCGGTTATTTCTCCGTTGCTGGCGGTTTTCGTGAACATTCTGCTGGTATTTGTGGTCTACAGTGTTGCCCGTGTGGAATTTTTGTTTGAAAATTTCGATGTTTTCAGACAGAGTGTTTCCGACGGCAGACTTCCACAACTTTTGGCGGCGGGACTCAGATTCGACACACCCGGAATATTCTACACTAATATACTTTATATATTTCTGATGCTTGTTCCATTGCATCTGAAAGAGTGTCGGGGATGGTACAGGATCTGCAAATGGGTTTTCATTATAGTGAATTCGATGATGCTGGTGATAAATCTTGCGGATTCCGTCTATTTCCAATATACCATGCGCCGTACGAGCTGGGGTGTGTTCAGTGAGTTCGGAAATGAGATGAATCTTGGCAAGATAGTATGGGTAGAACTATGGAGTCACTGGTATCTTGTTCTGCTTGCTGTGGCGCTTATATACGGAATGTGGAAACTTTATGTCTCTCCTGCAATGGATATAAGATACCAGAATCTGACGCGTTATTATATACTTGCGGTTCTCAGTCTGGTATTTGCGGCAGTGGTAACGGTGACGGGCATAAGGGGTGGACTTTTAAATCACTGGTACAATTACATTCTGGCATTCCCTATTGCATATATCGCATGGAGACTCCTGCACCGGAGCAAAGGCTCGACTGCCCGCAGGATCGGTATGATATGCGGCGTCGCAGCTGTTATGCTGCTTGTCACAGCGCCCATAGGCGGCTGGCGGCATCGGGATATCCGGCCGATAGCCATATCGAATGCCAACGCATATACCCGGCATCCTTCAGAGACTGCTCTTGTTCTCAACACTCCTTTTACAATGATCCGGTCCATCGGAAATACCCCCTTTGCAAATCCGGGTTACTATTCCGATGAGACGGAACTTGAGAGTATCTATACTCCGATAATACATCCTGACGGGAAAACGGAACCCAATCGCAAGAATCTCTGTGTCATAATTATTGAAAGTTTCGGAAAGGAGTACATAGGAGCAATGAACAGGGATATATTGGGTGAGGAATATAAGGGATATACACCGTTTACCGATTCTCTCCTTACGAAAAGCGCCTGGTGGCGTCATTCTTTCGACAACGGGCAGAAGAGTATCGACGGTATGCCGAGTATACTTGCCGGTATTCCGTCGTTTGTGCGTCCGTTTGTACTCACTCCGCAGGCTGTGAACAGGATAAAGGGTATCCCCGCACTATTGGGGGAGATGGGTTACTCAAGTGCCTTTTTTCATGGTGCCCGTACCGGCAGCATGGGTTTCGACGGATTTGCCCGTTCTGTAGGTTTCGGAAATTATTACGGCAGGGAGGATTTCAGCAAGGATCCACGTTTCGGAGGTGACGAGGATTTCGACGGATACTGGGCCATATGGGACGAGCCTTTCATGAAATGGTATGCCTTGAAGATGACTGAGATGACGCAGCCGTTCATGACAGCGATATTCACGGCATCCAACCATCATCCCTTTCAGATTCCGGAACAGTATGCGGGGAAATTTCCCGAGGGTACAATGAATATACATCCGACGGTCGGATACACGGACAATGCGCTCCGCGAGTTTTTTGCCGAAGCAAAGCGCCAGCCTTGGTACAAGAACACAATATTTGTGATAACCAATGACCACACCAACATGCGTGAGCATGAAGAGTATAAAAGTGACATAGGAATATTCTATGGTCCTGTTGTAATTTTCGATCCTTCTGGTGGAATTCCGGCAGGCGAGCGCGAGGGTATAGCACAGCAGACTGATATAATGCCGACTATGGTCAATTATCTCGGTTACGGCAAGGATTATGTGGCGTTCGGATGTGACCTGTTCTCCACGCCGCAGGACAAGACATGGGCAGTCAGTTGTCTGAACGGTGTCTACCAGTATGTAGAGGGAAACCGCATACTGCAGTTTGACGGCACGAAGACCGTGGGACTTTACAACATCGATGACCACAGAATGCGTCACAATCTCCTCGGCAAAGAGGATCCGTCAGCTATGGTGTCACGTCTCAAAGCCATTATCCAGCAATACATGAACCGAATGCTTGACGACCGTCTGGCTCTTTAGAAATTGTCTAAATTTAGGGACACATACCTATTTTGCATAGGTGAGTCTGATTCCGTATACCTTCTCCAACGCATCTATGGCGAGGGGAAGATTCTTTATCGGAAGTGTGCCGTTGAAATATAGACCGTCGAGGCTGTCCTGTCTGAGATTGTCGGGCAAAGAGGCGATTCTTAATCTCACATTGTAATGGTGTTCAAGGAATGACAGCACTTCCGGCAGCGGTTCATTGTCAAAACGGATTTCACCGCTATACCATGAGCTTATGTTGTTGGTGGTGCGGGGGGTGGTTACACGGAACTCTCCTGTTGCCGTGTAATATTCGATCAGCTGACCGGGCAGGACATTTATATTTCTTTTTGACAGGCGGGAATACATCTCGACGTTTCCCTCGATCAGATAGAGTGTCGATTTATCGCTCCTTGGGTTTGAAGACAGATTGAATTCCGTACCACGGACTGTTATGACAAGTTCGCCTGTCTTTATGGTGAAAGGATTCTTCGGATCGTGTGCTATCTTGAAATAACCCTCGCCTTCAAACGTTATCTCGCGGTTGCTTTTTTTAAATACCACGGGAAAATAAGTAAGGTCTGAATTCTGGTTGAGTTTGATCTGCGAGCTGTCAGGAAGCGCCACTGTGGCAGTCTCATTTTCTGCAGTTGTGAAATTGAGAGGAGTGTCCACGACATTGCTCTCGAAATCCAGGTATGCGATCCCCATGACCGCAAGCATGCACACGCATGCGGCGACGCTGATAGAGATAATCTTTGTCTTGAACTTACGTTTCAGTCTTATGCTTGAATGTACGTTCTCAAGAATACGGAATCTGGTTTCATTGTCGGGACATATTTCCGGCGTGTCCATGTCAAACCAGTCCTCCCGGATTGAAGATACCAGAATCTTTCGGGATGTCCCGTTTGTTTCCTTCCTGAGTCTGTACAACTCGTCGGGTGATATGTCGTCTTGTCTAAATTTCTTTATAAGGTTGTGCATACTGATAGTTTTAATAATTTGTTTTTCAGTGATTCATCCTCACCATTCGCATAATGGGGCTATTAGTCCGGAAAGTTCTTGAATGTATGGTATTAGTAGGAGGATCAGGGAGAAATGGTCGTATTTGCGGAGGATCTCCTTCAGATGCCTTATGCCAGATACAAGTCTGTTTTTGACGGTCTGCTCACTCAGACCGAGATGATGGGCTATCTCCTGATTTTTCATCATCCGGAATCTGCTGAGCATTATCACCTCCCGTTCGGGACGAGGAAGCTCTATGAAGGATTTGTTCAGGATTTTCAGAAAATCCTTATATTCCATTGAAGAAGACTTGACTGCACCCGGACTATGGGTGTACATGACATAGTCCTCATAGATTTTCGAGTTCACCGCTTCTCGGTATGCCGATATAAGCTGGTTTTTGGCAATCCGGAAGAGGAATGGGTTAAGTGAATTGTCCGATCGGATATTCCGACGGTGTTCCCACAGCTTGAGAAACACTTCCTGAGTGATGTCGGATGCTTTTTGCGGAGATTTGGAAATCTGCAGGCAATATGACCAGACTTTTGAGAAGTATATATCATACAGCGAGTTGAAAGCCATTATAGAGCCTCCTTTTAAATCGTGTATAAGTTTCGCTTCTTCCTTCTCTTCCATATAGACTGACAGAATGAATCTCCAAACAGCGGAGTTTTTCTTATAAATATTGCAAAAATAATTATTTAGGAGGAAACAGAAATTGAAAAACAACAAAAATTAAAATATGTTTTAAAACATAAAAATTTCAAGGTACTTTCCGAAGTTCGCGCGTCAGATTTATTGAAAGTCATGTTCTTTTACGATAGTAATAAACAAACATCTATACCAATATCATTGGAAACTAACCATTAAAAACTCAATTAAATGAACAGACCTAACAGAAAACCATGGTTACTGGCGTTTATATTGACGCTGGTAATTGCAGTTTCGGGCTGGGCTCAGAATGCGAAAGTGACTGTGTCACTGCAGCCGACATCGCTGAAAAGTCTTTTTGCGGCGATAGAGCGCCAGACCGACTACCGTTTCTCATACGACAGCGAGATAGGGAAGCGACAGATTCCCACGCGTATAAATAAGTCAGGCGCGGCTGTATCTTCAATTCTTAAGGAAGTGCTTCCCGATATGGGGCTCGAATACTCCATGCTTTCGGATAAAGTGATAACAGTCTCGAGAAAGAGCGGAAGCAACGCGACCGGTAAAGCGACCGGCAAAGCGATCAAGGTAAGCGGTACTGTAACGGATGCAAACGGAGAACCCCTTACCGGAGCGACAATCTCAGTGGTCGGCACGCACACGGCATCTGTAGCCGATATCGACGGACGGTTCTCGCTGCAGGCAGATCCAGGACAGACACTCAAGGTATCGCTGGTGGGCATGACACCGGTAAAGGTAAAGGTAAAGCAGGGTCAGACAGACTATCCGGTGGTGTTGAGCGGAAGTGACCGCTCACTCGACGAGGTGGTCGTGATCGGTTACGGTACACTTGAGAAAAAGCAGGTCACTTCATCCATCACATCTATAAAAGGAGAGGATCTTATGCAAGGTCTCGGCGGAGCTACGATCGCATCGGCGCTTCAGGGTAAGATCGCCGGTATGACACAGACCGGTTCGGCATCTCCGAACAGCAGTGACGGATTCCAGCTGCGCGGTGTGGCTTCCGTCAACGCCGGAAAGAGTCCGCTGGTTGTTATCGACGGAATTCCCGGAGGAGACATACGTTCACTGAACCAGGAGGATATCGAATCGATAGATGTACTTAAGGATGCGTCAGCCGGCGCTATCTACGGTACACGTGCCGCGGCCGGTGTGATTCTTGTAACCACAAAACGTTCGCAGGCAGGCAAGGTCAGTGTGAGTTACCGCATGGAACTGTCGACAGAGACTCTGCGTAAGAAGCCTAAATTAATGAATGCACAGGAGTATCTGGATAACAATCTGGGTGAGGATTACGGATACGACACAAACTGGTATGACGCGATGATACGGGATACGCCGTTGTCGAACAGACATGTGGTGACTATCACCGGAGGCTCTGAAAACGCGCAGATATATTCCTCTATTTCTTATTCGGAACAGAAAGGTATTCTTGTCGGAGACGGACGCAGGGATTATTCGGGACGTATAAACGCCCAGTTCAAGATGTTTGACGGCAGGTTGACCATAAATACCAAACTTCTCGCACGTCAGGCGAACAGAGACAATAGAATCGGCGACTCCCATATGCTGGAGGCTATGCGTATGAATCCGACACAGCCTATGATGGATCCCGAGAATCCTGATAAATATAATGTTGAGGGTCCCGGCATGGGATCGCAGTACTGGAATCCGCTTGCGGATGTAATGAACCGCGATTATGCAGGGCATGACCAATGGCTTACCGGAACAATCGGCTTGAAATATCGTGTATGGGACAATCTTTTCGTCAATGCATCGGCAAATATCGACCGTCGCCAATGGTGGACCAACAACTATTATAATTATGATTCAAGACAGAGCCTGACAGACAACAAGACCGGAAAAGCTTCGCACGGATTCTCGATGGGCAACTATCTGAGCTACGAGGCATACGCATCCTACATCAAGGAGTTCGGTTTTGACAACAGAAACAGGATCGACGCTGTTGCCGGATGGTCGTTCTGGCAGCACAGTGGCGAGAGCTTCAGTATGTCGAACGCCAATTTCCCGGTTGACGGAATAGGTCAATGGGACATGGGTTCGGGAACGGATCTTGTGGCAGGACTTGCGTCAATGTCGTCATCCAAGGATACAAGGGAGAGACTGCTGGCTCTTTTCGCACGTGTGAATTATTCATATGACAACAGATATTTACTCACAGCTTCTGTAAGACGCGAGTCTTCCTCGAAATTCGGACCCAAGCACCGCTGGGGTACATTCTGGGCTGTCAGCGGAGGCTGGCGCATCAGCAACGAGTCGTTTATGGAAGGTGCCCGCGAGTGGCTTAGTGACCTTAAAGTCCGCGTGGCATATGGTGTAACGGGAAACAACTCATTTGATTCAGGAAATACGGTAAGACGTTACGGTCCCAACTCATACTGGCAGAACACAGACGGCATATGGCAACCCGCGTATGGTCCTATAAACAATGCCAACCCAGACCTTAAATGGGAAGAGAAAGGGGAGTTCAACGTGGGATTGGATTTCGCGTTCTTCAACAACAGGCTATATGGAAAATTCGATTGGTATAAACGTCGTGTGAAAGATATGCTGTTCAGCGTGGACGCTCCGCAGCCACCGAATGTGAATAATAAAATTATGGACAACATAGGCACATTACAGAATACCGGATTTGAAATTGAGATCGGCGGTGTGATAATGCAGAACCGCAATTTCCAATGGAATTCAGAGATTAGGTTGAGCCATAACGAGACAAAAATAAAGAATCTGTCTACAATAGGTGCAGGTGCCAAACTGGAGGGGCAGAAATTCCCGACTCCGGGCTCTCCCGGCAACGGCGTACAGCTTACGGACGGAAGCAAGATAGGACAGTTCTGGGTATACAAATTCGCAGGAATCGATGAAAACGGCAAATTCCTGATTTATGACAAGGAAGGCGAGGTTGTTCCGGCCTCCGCGAATCTCAAGACTGAGAACAGGTATCAGGTGGGCAATGCTCTTCCTGCAGTAATTGCTTCGTGGGACCATAATTTCCGGTTCAAGGATTTCGATTTCGGACTACAGCTAAGATCATGGATCGATCATGACGTGTACTGTCTGCCTGAGATGTACAGTGGTATGCGCAACGGATCCGGCTTCAATATGCTTTCAGACCTTTATGAGGGGAACAAGCATATAGACGACAACTATTTCATAACGGATTATTTCATTCATGACGGCACATTCTTCAGTATTGATGCCATCACCGCCGGCTACACGCTTAACCTCAGCAAATGGCAGAAATATATAAAGAAAGCACGTTTTTATGTGACTGTGCGTGATGTGGCGCGCTTTACCAAATATAAAGGTCTCAATCCGGAAGTGAGCATCAACGGATTGTATCCGGGCTTTGAGACCATTGACAGCCGCGCTACACTGTATCCGCAGACTACACGCTGGACTTTTGGTATCCAATTAACATTTTAGATTCTTTCAAAAAGAGCAGACAATGAAAATCAAGAATATATTATTATTTGCCGGTGTGTCGGTCTGCCTGACCGCATGCGAAATGGACGAGGTGTACTATTCCACTGTTACGCCGGAAACATTTTTTACCAACAAGCAGAATATCGAAGCGGTCGTGGGTCGGCCTTTCGTACATTGGAAAGCATATATAGGTGCGAACACCTGGTATCCCCAGGAGTATACAACGGATGAGATGATATGTCCCGCACGCACCACAAACGACTGGTATAATAACGGGCGGTTCATCCGTCTGCATCACCATACGATGATGCCATCCGACGATGATGCCTCCAAGATATACAAGGAGACTATGCAGGGTGTGGCGCGCTGTCTGGCGGCAATAGACGATCTCAGTGGAGTGGATTACAGGGCGTGCGGCGTGACCGAGGCAGAGATGAACGGTTATATCGGTCAGATGAATGCGCTTATGGGATACTTCTATATGCGCGCTCTGGATTTCTATGGAGGTGTGCCGATATACAATTCTCCTAACGAGGAGCTCAAGCCCCGTGCGACAGCGAAGGAAACATTCCTGCACGCTGAGACTCTGTTGAAGAAAGCTGTTCAGGATTGCCCTGTAAAGGCAGGTCTGGGTGCTACCGAGTCGGGCTTCATATCCAAGGGTGCCGCCGCCATGCTTCTGGCGCAACTGTACTTCAATGCCGAGGCTTTCATAGGCGAGGCTCATTACACGGACGCGGCGAAGCTCTGTCAGGATATTCTGGATGGCTTATACGGTCCGTATAAGCTGGGGGATACCTGGAATGATGTCTTTGGCTTCGATAATGTGAATTCTCCGGAAATGATGTGGTGTTGTCCATCCTCATTGAATTATCTTAAAATTGACTGGTATTTCACGCATTGCATGCCGTATTGGGCGAATGAGTATTTCGGGGTTGTCACAGAGAGGGGACGCGCCAACAATGGAGGATGTCTCACCCCATCCAGAAATCCGAAGGATGAACTGTACATGACTGTAAATCCGGAGATAAAGCTCGGTTCTCCATATGAGAAATTCGAGGATTCGGATTTGCGTAAGAAACCATATCGTTATCTGGGAAACAAGCAATTTGAGGGTATGTTCCTTGTGGGGGATCTTATAAATCCAAATGATCCCACACGATTCGCAAAATATTACCGCACATATAAGAAAAACAAGATTGTGCATCTCAATGACCACATAGCGCCTTATTCCCAACTTAAGAGTTATGATCCCAAGAAAGGGAAGTACAATTCACTTGACGAGCTTCCTTCGCATATGGACAAGTGTGCCGAAGAGGATGACGGAATACGTCTTGTGAAACAGCCCGTTCCTATGGAGGATGAGTATACTTTGCTTTATTCGTCGGCATGGCCGGCAATCCGCTATGCGGAGGTATACTATACGCTGGCGGAATGCAAATTGAGAGCCGGCGATAAGAAAGGCGCGGCAGATCTGATAAACACTGTGCGCAAGCGCAATTTCCTGAATCACAACGATCCGAATCCTGCAACGGTGCAGAATCTCGATATGTACAGGATGGCTGACGAGTGGATGATAGAGTTTCTTGGAGAGGGTCGCAGGCGTACTGATCTGATACGTATGGGATATTATGTAACAGAGAAATGGTGGGATCATGAACCCAGCAATGACAAGAACAAGAATCGCTTCCCCATCGGGGATACGGTATTGGGATCCAATGCGCTTCTGAAGCAGAATCCCGGATATGCTTCGGAGAATGTATTGTCTCCCGAAGAGATGTAGGTGGTTTTAAGTTAGGTTTTTTATATGGGGAGGCCGGTCCTTGTTCCGAATGCCTCCTCATATAATATGTTGGAGAAAAAACCGTCAGGTTTCTCCCTCTTCGACCCGCGGAAACATCTCAAAATCCTCAGAAAATAAATTTAAACAATTTATTAGATAGCCTTTTCTTTAGGTTGCAAGAATAATAAAAAATTAGTAACTTCACATATACAACATACTGTAATGACACGATTGAAATGAGACGATTGAAAATTGGTATGATTGGCTTCGGACGCATGGGCGGTCTCCATTTGAGGGAATTGTTGAAAAATGACAAATGGGAGGTGTCCTACATCTGCGATATATCGCAGGAATGCAGGGAGGATGCCGCCAGACTTGCTCCGGATGCCAGAATTGTATCTGATGCGACAATAATTTTTGAAGATCCTGAAGTCGATGCCGTGGGTCTGTATGCTTTGGCCGATTCCCGACTTGACCAGATTGGAAGAGCCGTGAGATATGGCAAGCACATCATAGCTGAGAAACCCGTTTCCGATACAATCGAAAACGAGTGGGAGGCGGTGAGGCTTGCAGAGACCCCCAATATCCTTTCCACAGTTAACCTCTATCTGAGGAACTCATGGTATCATAAGGAGATCCGGGATTTTGTCAGATCCGGTGAGATAGGGGACCTTGCCATAATCAGGGTGTGTCATCTCACGCCGGGACTTGCTCCGGGAGAAGGACACGAGTATGAAGGACCATCGTTTCATGATTGCGGAATGCATTATGTGGACATAGCCCGGTGGTATGCCGGCTCTGAATATAAAACGATGCATTCGCAGGGTGTGCGTATGTGGAGTTATAAAGATCCATGGTTCCTGCAGGCACATGGAACTTTTGAGAACGGTGTCGTATTCGATATCACTCAGGGACATGTGTACGGTCAGCTTTCAAAGAACCAGACGCACAATACCTATATAGACATAATAGGTACAAAGGGGATAGCCCGCATGCATCATGATTTTAAGACGGCTTATGTGGATCTGCACGGTGTAAACGAGACGCTCCATATCGAGCGACCTTATGGGGAGAAAAACATTGACGTGCTAATAGACAGGTTTGCAGATTCCATTGTCGCCGGACGACTGTCTGCCGATCTGCCGACATTCCGGGATGCCGCGATAGCTTCCGAATTTGCCTGGAAGTGCCTGAGGAATTCGGCGGCAAACGGTGAGCCAAAGATAGGCACACTTGAAGAGCTGGATTTAATCCATGAGCGTAGAAGGAATATGAAAAACGGATACGGTCTGCTCCATCAGCGAAAAGAGAATCTGGAAAATTGATACAGAGACAAAGCGTCTCGACTTGATATATACAAACACACTCTAAAACTAACAAAATGAATCAACTGCTATTTATCGGGAATCTGGGTGCAAGTGAGATTATCATCATTGCCCTTATAGTACTATTACTGTTTGGAGGGAAGAAAATTCCTGAGTTAATGAAAGGACTTGGCAAGGGAGTAAGAAGTTTCAAAGAAGGAATGAGCAATATAGAGAAAGAGATTGACAATCCTTCCGGCTCAAAAGAATAATTAAATAAAATTCCATAATACAAGAAGATAATGGGAAGTGAAATGACAAGACGCAGTTTCCTTAAGAGAGGGGCTGCAGCGGCATTGGCCCTGACGGTTGTTCCGAACACGGTGTTAGGAAAGGCTGCCGGACACACGGCGCCAAGTGATAAACTCAATATTCTGGGCGTAGGAATCGGCGGACGCGGAGCATCCGTGTTGAAAGGTCTGGAGAGTCAGAACCTTATCGGTCTGGCTGATGTGGACTGGAAATATGCGGAACATATTTTCAAGAAATATCCCAATGCCAAAAGGTATAAGGATTATCGCAAGATGTATGACGAGATGCTTAAGTCGGCTGATGCCGTTATGTGTGCTACAGCTGACCACACGCACGCTATAATATGCGCGGATGCCATGACGGCAGGAAAGCATGTATATTGCGAGAAACCGCTGACTCATTCCGTATATGAGTCGCGTCTGCTCACAAATCTTGCAAAAGAGAATAAAGTCGCCACTCAGATGGGCAATCAAGGGGCATCCGAAAAGGGTGTGCGTCAGATATGCGACTGGATCTGGAATGGAGAGATAGGCGAGGTTACCAAGGTCGAGGCGTTTACTGACCGTCCGATCTGGCCGCAGGGGCTGATGAGACCGGAGAAGGAGGAGCGTGTACCTTCGACCCTTGACTGGGACACATTTATCGGACCGGCACCTATGCGTCCATACAATTCAATCTATACTCCCTGGAATTTCCGCGGATGGTGGGATTTCGGAACAGGAGCGTTGGGAGATATGGCCTGTCATATTCTTCATCCTGTATTCAAGGGACTGAAACTGGGATATCCCAACAAGGTCGAGGGTAGTTCCACATTGTTGTTGAGCGAATCCTGTCCTCAGGCACAGCGTGTGAAATACACTTTCCCTGCGAGAGACAACATGCCCAAGGTAGCAATGCCGGAGGTTGAGGTATATTGGTATGATGGCGGTCTGATGCCTGAGCGTCCCGCAGGTCTGCCTGCCGGAGTGAATCTAAACAAGAAAGGTGGTGGTGTCATTTTCTACGGAACAAAAGATATATTGATTTGTGGCTGTTACGGCAGAGATCCGTATCTTGTGTCAGGAAGAAATCCCAAAGTGCCCTCCATGTGCCGTGAAATCAACGAATCGCATCAGATGGACTGGGTAAGGGCATGTAAAGAGAGTCCTGAGTACAGAGTTCCGTCCGCTTCGGACTTCAGTGAGGCCGGACCGTTCAACGAGATGGTAGTGATGGGTGTGAATGCGGTTCGTCTGCAGGGACTCAATCAGGTGCTCGAATGGGATGGAAAGGCTATGGAATTTACCAACATACCTGAAAATGCAGAGATCAAATCTGTCATAAAAGACGGATTTACTATCCGTAACGGTCATCCGTCATTCAAGAAAACATATACAGATCCGGTCAACGCCCGCCAGTTCGCACAGGAACTTGTCAAACACAACTACCGTCAGGGATGGGCTTTGCCGGCAATGCCTAAAGTGTGACGGAGTCCTGATTCAGACGGTTTATAATGTGTATAAGTATTCAAATTAAAACGAATAATAAACAAAAATAAACATAATCATGAAGAAAACAGTATTAATCTCATGTATGGCGCTTTGCATGGCAGGAATGACTGTAAATGCAATCGCTGCTCCTAAAGACAATGAAAAGTCGGATTCAAAGCTGGTATACAATGTTCTGGATAAGAAACAGGTGGATCTGAACTCGTTTCCCAAAGACAAGGACGGGTATTATGTAATCTTCAACGGCAAAGACATGAGGGGATTCCGTGGATACGGACGCGATACCATTCCCCAGCGCTGGACAATTGAAGACGGTTGTATCAAATTCAATGGCACCGGTGGCGGAGAGGCTCAGAAGGTTACAGGCGGAGACTTGATATTCAGTAAGAAACTCAAAAATTTTGAGATTGAACTTGAATGGAAAATTTCCAAAGGCGGCAATTCCGGTATCTTCTATCTGGGTCAGGAAGTCGAGGCTCCCAATAAGAAAGGCGAGATGAAGATGCAGCCTATCTATATTTCTTGTCCCGAATATCAGGTGCTTGACAATGCGAACCATCCCGATGCAAAACTTGGTGTAGACGGTAACCGCCAGTCAGCGTCTCTTTATGACATGATTCCTGCTGTGCCTCAGAATCAGAAACCGTATGGAGAGTGGAATAAGGCCAAAATCACGGTTTATAAAGGCACAGTAATACACAGCCAGAACGGCAAGAACGTTGTTGAATACCATCTGTGGACTCCGGAATGGACAGAGATGCTTGAGGACAGCAAGTTCAGTTCTAAGAAACGTCCATTGGCATTCGAGCTGCTCAATAACTGCGGAGGCGAGAACCACGAGGGTTATTTCGGTCTTCAGGATCATGGTGACGACGTATGGTATCGCAATATCCGCATAAAGGTTCTCGACTGATTTAAAGTATCTTATCTGATAGATGAGCAAACTGTTCAAACAGCAGTTTATATGATTTGTATATCGGCTTCCGGAGAGTTCACCCTCCGGAGCCGATGTATATTAATATGAAGTAAGAAGCTTCAATAATCTATGGCAAAAAAGAAGAATGCGGATTTAGATAAGAGTGAAGATAAAATGTCTATGACATTCTGGGACCATCTGGAGGCATTCCGCGGAGTCCTGTTTCGGGTTTCGATTGCATTGACGATATGTATGATCGGCTGTTTCATCGTCATGCCATATATTTTTACAGATTATATTCTCGGTCCCGTTTCTTCAGATTTCATAGTTTACAAGTGGTTGTCCGGCATAAAAGGGGATGGCGTGTGGTTGCCGGATTTCAGTAACGATAAATTCCACGTGGATTTGATAAACATAAATGTGGCGTCTCAATTTATGACACAGATAACCACATCTTTCTGGCTGGCTGTCGTGATTGTTTTTCCGTTTCTGATGTACCAGCTCTGGGGCTTTATAAAACCTGCACTTTATGCAAACGAGCGCAGGAGTGTATCTGTAGCCTTTACCGGAGGGGCATTGATGTTCTATGTCGGTTGTCTTGTGGGTTATTTCCTGGTATTCCCCTTTACCTTCCGGTTTCTTTCGCAGTATCAGCTCAGTGCCACAATTGTAAACCAGATTTCACTTGACTCATATATGAGTAATTTCCTGATGCTTATATTAGTGATGGGAATTGTTTTCGAATTGCCGCTTCTTGCATGGGTGTTGGGATCCATGAGATTGATACATAAGGAAATGTTGCGCAAATACAGGCGCCATGCCGTGGTGGTACTTCTTATTCTTGCGGCAATAATTACCCCGACTTCCGATCCTTTCACACTGCTGGTTGTGTTTCTGCCTCTATACCTGCTCTACGAACTGAGCATAAAGTGTGTTCCCTCTAAAAAAGAGGAGTAAATCTTAGAAACTGTTTAAATTTATTTTCTCAAAATGTTATATGCCACCACAGCATTGTTATGCCGTTCATCGTGGGAGGAATAAAGAAGAGTCACGACCGGTTTCTGCGCAAGGAGATGGCGCAATGCTGCGAACGAAGGGTTGTCTTCCAATTCTTTGGAATATCGTGTCTCAAATTCAGACCAGCGGTTATCGGGATCCGCATGAAACCATTCGCGAAGTTCGGAGGAGGGTGCAATATCTTTATCCCATAAGTCATAATGGAATGTCTCGTGTGAGAGACCTCTCGGCCAAAGTCTGTCTATATAGACTCTGAAACCATCGTCTGCAGACTCTGGATCATAAGCTCGTTTTAGTCTGTATTGTGTCATAAGTCGTATTCTTATTGCTACTTAAAACATTCAACAAGGCTATCGGGTTCATAGATCCCGTTTCTAAAATGTCAGTGGTTGATTGTCTTTAATAAGCAAAAGAACATCTCCGGGAGAGAGACGATGTCTGCCGTTTGGAATTATATATTTATTCTTTCTGCGTATCATCATCACCAATGTGCCTTCGGGAAGTTGCATTTCTTTCAGGGTGTCGCCGTTTGTCAGATCCTTTTGTGAAACTGTCATTGTCTGTAACGAAGCGGTATGTTCATCGGACAACTCCACTCCGAATGAATCATCCGTCACCGTATCGGTATCTACCAGTTTCAGCTTCTTTGCAACCGAAACTATTGATGTCCCTTGTACAACAAGAGATAGAATGGTCACAAAGAATACGATATTAAAAATCTGTGATGCTCCGGGTACATCGGCTATTACAGGATATGTTGCGAATATTATAGGCACAGCCCCTCTGAGACCTACCCAAGACACGAATATCCGCGCTTTTTTTGTGATTTTCTTAAATGGCGCGAGACATAGAAAAACGCCTGCCGGTCGACCGATTATTATCATAAAAGCTCCTATAAGGATTGACACCGGCGCCACAACAAGCATCTCATGTGGATTTACAAGTAATCCAAGCATTATAAACACGACTATCTGGGCGAGCCATGTTATGCCGTTCATAAATTTAGTTACGCTCAATTTTAATGGCAACTTAGAGTTTCCTATGACCATGCCGACAAGATATACCGACAAATAGCCGTTGCCTTGACATATGGACGTAAGGGTGAACGCAAGAAACACAAGTGCGATGAGAAGAATCGAAATCATAGCGGTCGTTTGTCCGCTATCCTCATTTTTCCCGTTCCCGATTTTTATATAGAACCTGGATAATCTTACACCTACCCATCCTAATGCCATGCCGATACATCCACCTACACCAAATTGGAGTATCAACTGAGATAGAATTGTCCATACCGAGAAGCTGTCATCAAGCGAAGCACATCCGATCAGCAGTATCGTAAGCATATATGCCATCGGATCGTTGGACCCACTTTCAAGCTCAAGCATAGGACGAAGATTCTGACGTAACCTGATATTTTGTCCACCTAAGATTCCGAATACTGACGCTGAATCAGTGGAAGACATAGTAGCGGCAAGCAGAAGTGATGAAATTAGAGAAAAATGTATGTTTGTCCATTGTGCTCCTGAGAGCCAAAAGATAAACAAGCCCGTTAATAAAGCAGTTGTCAGCACGCCGAATGTCGCAAGTGTAATTCCGGGACCTATTACAGGTCGGATTGCTTTGAAACTTGTACTCAGTCCTCCGCTGAATAAAATTACGCATAAGGCTATCATGCCCACAAACTGGGCGGTATGCATATCGTTAAAATGGACTCCAAGTCCGTCTACTCCGAAGATCATACCTACAAATAAGAAAACCAACAGCAACGGGAGTCCTGTCCGATAACTTGACTTGCCGATCATCACACCTGCGATGAGCAAGACTGAACTTACGAGTAGTATGTTTTCTCCGGTTATTTCCATATAGCGAAGCTCTTATGTTAAAATAACAAGTAAAGTATATTGATCTTTATGCTATAATCTCCAGGCAGTGTGGATCTTGCGGCGGATGGAAAGGAGATTGAAGAAGATTATTATCAGAGTGATGAGAACTGCAGTACCGATTGTCAGCAGCGGGTTGCCGGGGATTGCTCCGAGTCCGGCAAGGGAATCGAGATAGTATCTTCTCAGCAGAAAGGTACAGGCTATGGCAAGTACCATGGCTGTCACTGACGATCCTATGGCAATTATCCTGTATGGCGATGCCACTGACCTGAGGCTGTAACCGAGCATCAGCAGACGATGGAGTTTCTCTCTGTTTTTCTCCATAAGCAGAGATATGGAGAGAAGAAGGATGAATAGAGAGAGAAATGTGATGACAATGCCTATAGCCAGAATTATGCCTATGACTACCTTGAGGAGGAACGAGGCTGATGCCGCACTTTTGTCACCTGCAATTTCCCAGTCTTTGGAGTCAAGGAATTTCTTAATGGCAACGTCTCCGGGGCTGGATACCTCCACAATAAGTCTTGACGGTTCTTGCGGCACTCCGGAGCCGAGCTCACGGTTGCTCCAGTCCATGAATTCCTGAGGTACGAGAATAGTGTTCAGGCGGTTTGAATACCCAGCCACCCGTCCGTTGTATTGCAGCACTCTGGAGCCGTCGTTGCTCCGGAGTGTGAGTTTAAGAGGTATTCCACTCATGAATCCTTCGGACATCTGCGGAAGTCCGGCAGAGTTCGCGAATCCGAAATTATATAGGGAGAGGTAGTCTTTTGAGATTATCACGGGTATCTCGTCAACGCCTTCGCGCCATCCCCATTGCGAAGATGCCGCATCCACGTAACTGTCGGGTATGGATTCAAAAAACATATTGGTTGATAACCCTTTGCCGGTCTGTTCGATTGAAGCGTATATCTTATAGTCGGCGGCAGTGAACGGCGCCTGACGTTTCACCCATGGCTGGGATGAGAGTTCCTTTATATCCTCGTCGGAGAATGAGGAGGTCTGTCCGTTGAAGGTATTTTGGGAAGTTATGCGCTTGTTGATTACCAGATAATCCGAATGGATGAAACTTCCGTCATCCTCCCATATGGATTTGGCATCAAGATAAAACTGCAATCCCCCAAGCACAATGGCAAGACCCAGGAAGTTGGAGATGATGAATCCTGCGATACGGGCTATGGATGTGTTTTTATATAATAATCGGGATATAAGTGATTGGTTCATAATGATAATGTTACGGGATTAGACAGCAGCAACGGATTGCCTACGGATGTCGAGATTATTCCCGCGCCATTTCGGGCTGCCTCCTCCTCTATCATTTCCGAGGCGATGCGGTTGTTTACCGGATCAAGATGGCTGACCGGTTCGTCGAGCAGTATGAAATCGAATGGCTGGCATATACTGCGTATAATGGCAACACGCTGTTGCTGACCGATTGACATTTTCCCCACCGGATAATCCCTGCGGGCACTGATTCCGATGCGTTCGAGCCAATGTTCTATCTTTGCGTCATCGGCATAACCGGTAAGTCTGTTTTTGAGCTGGATGTTCTCCCAGGCTGTCAGTTCGGGGAACAGCGACAGATCCTGAGGCAGATAAGCTATGTGACGGCAACGGATCTTCTGCCATTGTGCGATAGTCAGATCTCTTGCATCCGTATTATTGAAGTACAATGTTCCGCGATAATCTGTCCGGGATCCGAAAACATAAGCGCACAGCGATGATTTGCCGCCTCCGCTTGCAGCTTCTATACGGTAATGGATGCCGCGTTCGAAAAGAATACCGGCATTCCATATTTCGGACGAGGGTATCTTTTCATTGATAAAGACCCTCGGCAACATATTTTCAAGTTTAATTTTCTTAATTTCCATTCAGCGCATTTTTTGTGAGATAGGCTCTTAGTAAACCGATCATGAGTGATTCATGGTCTTTGGCTTTGACTTCTATGCTCATCTTCATGCCCCCTTTGTCTGTAGACAGCATGAACGCCGCGTAATCTATTTTCCCTTGGGTCAGTGAATCCGGTGATATTATCAGACCTGCCATCTTATCCTTTAATACAGAGGCGGTCACATCCGAAGTTATCTTGCCTGAGCAAGTGCCCTTTGTGAAACGCATGGCTCCGTTATCCTGAGTCACTGAGAAGCCATATTGCGACAGGAGCTGGTTGAGACCGGATGTATTGTTTCCTTTCACCGGAATCACTCCCGATATGTTGTCCGCATTGTCTGCCGCTACCATAACAGTTCCCGAGACATCGGAAATCATCCCTGAAATCATGCCTATGACCGACATGCCTTTGCCACGCGTGTCTTTTTTCATGCGGTCGGTAAATTTAGGAGAGACTGCCAGCATGAGCACGGCATCGCCTGAAATATCCGCCGCCTTGATCTGGTCTGATTCCGCTTTGGAAGCCGGATATAGAAAAGCCGCTATGCCGCCTTTGCTGTTCAGCAGGTTCAGATCAATCTCAAGTTCATCTTTGTCGATATCCATATTCCAGATGAACTCTACGGCATCCTCGAAAAGCGCCTCAAGACCCATCTGCAATGACGCCTTGGTACTGAATTCCATACCGGAAGCATTGAGACAGCCTTTTATGTCTCCCCAGCCACGCATTATTTTGTCCGATTTCATGAGCTCATCAGAGATTCCGGCAGAGATGAAACTTTGTTTTTCGCTAAGGGTCGAGAAGTGCCTGATATTGTCGATGTTTATAGTGTTGCGGGATGTCAGGCAACACCAGAACCGATTGGATGTGAAGGCGATGTTGCCACAGGTTGAGAATTCTCCCGTGGCAGCCGTTTTCTCTCTGAAATGGCTTTCGACCAAGTCCTTGAATTTATCGGTATCGGAAAGAAATCCGGTGAGATATGAATTGTAGCCCTCTGTAAACAGTGCCATACAAGATGGCTCCACACCTCCATCGCATATTAAGTCATATAGGAATTCGAGTTTCTTGTCGGTGTTTTCTGCGAAAAACTTCTCGGTCTCTTTGCCGGGGACAATACTTCCTTTTTTCACTTTGAATCCGGACTGTTTCAGCAATTCCTCGGAGTCGATGACTCCTACAAAGGAAACATCCGAAGGTATTGAATTGAAAAGTTCGCGAAGGTCACCAGACTTATCGGAAGAGCAGCTTCCCAGCGCCAGAGAAAGAATCAGGAGGAATGCAAAGCTTAGACAATCTCTTACAAAGGAATTATTTTTTTTCATATAGGTTTTTCTTTAAGTAGCAAAAATAATAAAAAATTAGTAACTTCGCATATACTCTAACTTAATAATAAAATCCTAAGCAAATGTCTCTAATCTCACAGAGAGTCCAGTCTCTTGCTCCCTCAGCTACACTTGCCATGTCCCAGAAGAGCGCCGAATTACGTGCTCAAGGCATAGACGTAATCAATATGTCGGTCGGAGAGCCCGATTTCAATACTCCGGATTTCATAAAAGAGGGTGCCAAGCAAGCCATAGATGATAATTTCTCAAGATATACCCCTGTGCCCGGTTACCTGTCGTTGCGCGAGGCTATATGTGAAAAACTGAACCGCGAAAACGGTCTCGATTTCACGCCTGACCAGATTGTTGTCGGTAACGGAGCCAAGCAGGAGCTGCATAATGCACTTATGGCTACTGTCGATCCGGGCGATGAGGTTATCATTCCTGTTCCGGCTTGGGTAAGCTATGTGGAACTTGTGAAGCTTGCAGGAGGCACACCTGTCTATGTCGAGGCCGGCGTAGATCAGGATTTCAAGATAACACCCGCACAACTTGAGACAGCCATAACACCCCGCACAAAGATGTTGATGCTCAATTCTCCTTCCAACCCGACAGGCAGCGTGTACACATATGCGGAACTTGAGGAAATAGCAAAGGTCGTGGAAAAGCATCCCGGGTTGCTTGTGCTTGCCGATGACATATATGAGCATATCAATTATTGTAGCGAAGTGCATAGTATAGCAGAGTTTGCTCCGTTGCGCGACAGAGTCATGATTGTGAACGGAGTTTCCAAGGCTTATGCCATGACAGGATGGCGAATAGGCTATCTGGCTGCACCGCTGCCGATTGCGAAGGCTGTGACTAAACTTCAGGGGCAGACCACATCCGGTGCGTCTTCGATAGCGCAGAAAGCCGCCGAGACGGCATACAGAGGTTCTCAGGAATGTGTCGAGACAATGCGCAAGGCATTCGAGCGCCGTCGTGATCTGATTGTGGAGCTTGCCAAAGAGATACCCGGCTGGGTATGCAATGTGCCTCAGGGCGCGTTTTATCTTTTCCCGGAAGTCTCGGCTTATATAGGCAAAAGAACAGAAGACAGGGTGATAGAAAGTTCCGGTGACTATGTGATGTATCTTCTCGAGGAGGCTCATGTTGCCGCCGTCGACGGTGCGGCATTCTGTGCCCCGGGCTATCTCCGTCTCTCATATGCCTGTTCGGAGGAACAGATACGTGAAGCGATGAGGCGTATCAAAGAGGCTTCGCTTAAACTCAATTAAGAGCTTGTTTAAAAATAGATGTCTTTTCAATATTAACCGTAACATAATGCACATGAAAAAGTATTTTCTTACACTGGTCTGTGCCGTGGCAACAATGATGCCGGCAGGGGCTTTTACACCAAACAAGATGGTGATTCCGGATGTGGAGGGTTATAAAACACTAAAGGGAGATTTCCATATCCACACAGTTTTCTCCGATGCTACCGTATGGCCGACAACACGTGTTCAGGAAGCGATCTGGGAAGGTCTCGATGTTATAGCGATAACAGACCATGTTGATACTCGCCTGCAGAAGAATCTTAGAAACGGCATTTTCAATCCGGAGAAGGTAGGCCGCAACACCTCTTATGACATTGCAAAAAAAGCCGCAGGCAAGGATCTGATTGTGATTCGCGGAACAGAAATCTCAAGGGGTATGCCTCCAGGTCACTGGAACTGTCTTTTTACAGAGGATAATAATAAAATATGTACTGCCGCCGAGAAATATGACGATAATCATATAAAGGCAATGGAGGCAGGTCTGAAGGAAGCCCGCGCCCAGAAAGGTTTCACAATGTGGAACCATCCCCACTGGGAGAAACATGCGCCCGACACAACTATAATGTGGCCCGAACATAAGAAACTTCTTAAGGAGGGTTATATGCACGGTATAGAAATCGTCAATGAATTCTGCGGTTATTCTCCGGAAGCTTTCCAGTGGGCACTTGACAATGATCTGACCATACTTGGAAACAGTGACTGCCATTCGCCGTTCTTTTATTTCGAGGATTATGGGAATGGCGAACATCGTCCTGTCACACTCGTGTTTGCAGAAAAGAAAAATGCAGAGTCGGTCAGAGAAGCAATGGATGCGAAGCGCACGGCTGTTGTCGCATATGGGAATGCTTATGGTCGTGAAGCACAGCTGCGTCCTCTTTTCAACGCATGCGTGAAGATAGAGAATTTCAAAGTCACAGGTTCAGAGATGAGTTTCAAGGTGAGAAATCTCTCGACAATTCCTGTTACTCTGACTAAAGGCAAAGGCTCTGAGGATGTTTATTATGCACGTGAGATACGTGTGAAACCGCTGTCGACCACGACTGTGAAAGTTCGTCCTTTGGTAGACAGTAAAGACAAAGCCACCAAATTCAAACCAGGTCAGCATATAGTTGCGAATTTCAATGTGACTAACTTTCTTGTAGGTCCTGACAAACCGCTTACTTTCACGGTTGAGGGTACAGCCCCGGAGGCCAAGAGATAAGAGACAGTTTAAACGATTTGAATGTGGGGAGCCGGTTCAAAAGAGCCGGCTCCCTGATTTTTAAACAAGCTCTCAATTTTGCTCATCAAGACTTTTTGTTTCTAAATTTCTTTATTGTATTACATATGGTTAGAATGAATAATTATTCACGCGAGTTCGGGATAAAAACATACGATTTTTATCCCATGGCTAAGGGCACAAAT
>CAJTWL010000007.1 GCA_910579845.1 uncultured Muribaculaceae bacterium
TCGGAATTGATAAAGTCTCATAATTATTGTTCCTTGTATCTTTCCCGGTGCACTTATACAGTGCACCGCGCTGCTTTGTCTTGTGGCATTATTTCATTGTGCTTATGCTTCCGTTCCCGAAAGCGAGTGCAAAGTTATATCAAATTTTATTACCCGACAAATTTTTTAGCAACTTTTTCTAAAACTTTTTCTAAAAGATCACAAAAATTCCTTGCCAGACCACCACAAATACATTTTGTCTCCAACCACGTAACAACCGTTCTTTATATTAAACCATTTTAATATAAAGAGAATAAATCTGTTATATGGTTTAATTTAAAATGGTTAGAGAAATGAGGTGGCGGAAAGATCTTTGACTTTTACTCTGCCGTTGCCATCAAGGAGATAAATCACCGGCATTGCGGGAAATATGTACTTCTCCTCCTCTTCGATGTCTTCCGTTGCTATCCCCACCGTCCATCCTGCCGGCATACCGTCGAGTTTCTTTTTCCATAATGCTTTGTCGGCACCGGGATATATAGCGATTACACGCACCTGCCCCGAGTTTTGCAGTTGAGCGAGGGTCTGTGACATTGAGAGATCTTTTATAATCTCCTTGCAATTTTCACAATCGGGGTCATAGAAAATCAACAGGGTCTCGGTCTCTGTTCCGGCGGTTATCCATTCCGAGAGCTTCGCGGTCTTCCCCTCCCTGTCAACGAACCGGAAGTCCGTAGCCTTGTCTCCCGGACGGTTCTTCTTAGCTATCCTCAACTGTTCGTGCATCCTTATCTTATTGGTCTCGTCGATTTCCGGAGAAGCGACCAACTCGTTACCCCATATTATGAACATACTCTCATTGAGCATCGGAGAGTTGGGTTCGTACAGGTATTTCTCTGCAATATGCGTCATGAACGCAAGAGTTTCGGTGGAAACGGCGGCACGTTTTACGAGAATACGCATCCCTCGCCTGAGTGCATCCTCGTCCGCAGCACCCGCAATCGCCAGAAAGTCGGCAAAACCCTGCTCCATAAAAGCGGTGTCAAGACTCAGGGCTGTATCTGAAAAATTCATCCTGTCCCAGAAATGCGCGGTGAGGAAGTTTCCACGCTCCTGCGGTGTTGTCAGGCTGTCGGGAATTAACGGAAGATAATCCATCATACTCCCCTTATCATTTATAGTTAACTGATCTTTCTCGTTGTTTGAGGATATTTCAGTTTTATTATTCTTGTGATGCAATCCTTGGCACGCACCTGCCATTAACAGGATTGCAATTGATATAAGAAGTATCTTACAATCCATAACTTATCTAACATCCCTTACGCATCTTATATAAATTGGAGTTTCCAAATTCTGACATAGGGCATCATATCTTGAGCCCAAGATAGGATTATCTGAGCCATTTTTCAACGTTTCAGTGTTTTCACCCTTTGTATTAAAAGCGGAAAAGGTGCAGGACATCGCAAAATATGATGTTGCATTTGAAGCGGATCCGGACTTCATGTCATTCAAAAAACCGAGATTTCTAATGATTGCAAGTTCTTTTATGTTCGGTATACGCCAACCTGTGCTCGTTGCCGTATTCAGGATGGAGCATGGGTTATTATTTATAGTAGTGCGGTAATTGGTTGGAAGAGTAGTATATTTTATATCATACCTGAAATCCTGCCCTCTGTAGGTATTTTCAGCGACTCTACCTTGAGAAATCTCAAATTTTTTATAAATTGAATTATACTCGTTTTGACTTATTATATGTGCAGGCATTTCTCCACCTCCCGATCCGTTGCCTGACATATAGTTATCACGCTTTGAGCGTAGATTATAATATGATAGTTCAACGGTTCCCCCTGTCCCGTTTGGAGTGAATTTATATGCCGGTACAGTACGGTCTATTGACTCAATTTGAGAATTTAAGTTCAAACCTAAATTACGTATACACCTTACTTGCCAAACAGATTGCACATATTGACCCCAGTTTGAAGAACTCAAACCTTCCATTCCCCACAATACCCTGCCATCGCTTGAGAAAAACATATACCTGCCGACATAACGATTATCACCATTATAATTACCGTTTCCGTCTGAAAGTTGTCCTATTTCATCATAATTCATCAATGGTTCGGTAAGTGACCTGTTTCCAAGAATCAACCTAAGATACTTGCCCATTGCAGGGACATACCACCTGATTTCGGAATTGTCTATTATTCCATTACCATTGTTATCACGATTACGATTCATGCAGGCATTGATTGCCTCAATGTAATAATAGTCATCTTGTTGAATGAAATTATTGAATTGTGTACCCCGTTTAGTTGTAGCTGCATTCGGTTGAGGGTCATATCCATTTGATGAATTACCTGTTGCTGTAAAGTTACCTCTATAACCATATAATTTGGGCACGTATTCAGTACGAGCACCTAAAAGGGTATTTCCCGCCGGAATCTGCTGAAGCTTAGTAGCCTGTACGAAATAACTCCAGCTACCATTATTAGCATCTGAATTTGTATTATTCGTATAAATATTATTATTCCTATCAGTAAGTGTTTGCTGAGTATACCTGCGTAAATTATATCTACCGTTATCCTTATCGTTAGCACCCGTATATGAGCGTCTTAAATTCAAGCCAAAAGATTCATTCCATCTCTCCACACCAACAGCCGAACCATTCTGTTGAGTTCCGGTTCCTTGCGTGAAATTATCGTTGCTGTCGTAATATGTCATTATCGACTGCTGCACTGCTGCATATTTCGAACTTGCATACGTACTCATTCCGTCAGCTGAAACACTTCTTGTCACACGGATATAGAAACGTCGGGGATCCTGGTTCACGTAACTTGCCCATATCGGTTTTCCATTTACATACTTGGATTCATCAGCTCCGTCCGCTTCGTAAGTATATTCATTTACGAATACAGTATACCATCCTGATGCAGACTTTTTGTCTTTCAAATCCTTTTTGGAAGCTTCAAACAATGTGAAGGTATCGCTATTCTCGCCACGCGGTTTGTATTCAGCAAGCACGTCCTTCCCGGTAGTCGGACGTAACTCGATCCAGTTCATCCATTTCTCCTCATCTGCTGTCTGTGTATCCCTGTTAAGGAAATTGCTTTCCTGATATGTATGTGCAACACCATTCTCATATGTTGTAATGAGGTAGCCAAAACCGGATTTTGTCGTCTCGTTCCATGGTTTAAGTTCCTCATCTGACAGTTCGATATTGAAACAATGATAGTGACAGTCAAGGTTTATGGTTTCATTGTCGACATCCGCGACAACTCCTTCGACTCCGGGATACTCACTGCCATGGAAAGCCTCTACACGTATCTGGTCAAGGCCCAAGATCTCAACGTTATATGTATATTTAGTATTCCTATAACAGTTAAAATCTTTAGGATTTTTATTCATATAGCCAAGATGGATCATATATGTGGCTGTTCCCGATCGATAGACAGGTGTACCCGAATCAACCGGCTTGCTGTTTTCATCTTTATCGATAAAAATTTTATCTGTGTGTTTGACATTACATGTAATCAGCACATAAGAAGCCATATTGTTTGATGTCCATGTATCGCCACACAGACTCGTGAATATACCGGTATTTTCTTGGAATTGATTATCTTTTTTATCACTCTCCTCTCCGATAATATCCTTTTTCTCCTTATCGCGGTCAGCATAATCTGTTGCAGTGCCGGTATGTTTGTTCTCACCCTGCCAGAAATTGAAAGTGAAACAGCCGTTTTCACCATCTATAGGGTCAAAATTGTTCCCGTTATATTGCACCGGCGTTTTATAAAACTCGGAACTGTTCGTTTCTGTGCAGTCGTCTCCGAAATTTGTTGTCAACCCCGTTGATGCATCTGTTGGACGTTCATATAGCCATGAAAACACAGGGGCGTTCACTACCTTGTAAGACGACGGCTCAATCTCTATGCCGGCACCGGGGCGAAGGTTGAAAGTTATTTGAGAAACAAGTCTCCGTAAATGTATAGCCCCCCCGTCCATTGTAATGTTTCCCGTGTTTGACGCAGGAATGAAGATAGGTCTGAAATTTTCATTTTGCCAGTCATCAAGACGGTGCGGATATATTGTATGATCACCGCCAATGACTAAATTTGTGAAACATCCAGCCATAGGCAAAGGGACATCAGGCGCATACACTTTATCATATGTTGAAGGTGTACAAACAGCAATTTTCAAGAAATCAGTCCAGGTGTCAGCTTTATCAAGGAAATATTTTATCGGATGAATATCCGTTGGATCATCTTTTGATACGGCATCATTATCGACATTGGCAACTCCGACAATATAACTGCTACCTGATTTAGTATCAAGTTCAAATTCATTAAGTTGTTCAACTCCGGTAGTGCCGGGAGTAAATTTATACCACTTACTTGTAGCCTCTCCTGTTTCTGCGCTATATGTCCTTATCCATAGAGTATTGACCTGGTTTAGCCCGATTTCATCAATCGTTGCCCTTGTCCGGACATCCATCTGTGGCAGTGATAAACTAACCTTCATTCTGACATCTTCTCCACTTCGTGTATAATCCGGTACCGGTATGTCATCCTGACATGACACCGCCATCAAAGCCAATACACCGAAAAAAATAGCCGGTTTAAGAAACTGTTTAAATATATTTGAAATTTTATTTATCATGATGTATAGTCACGAATAAATTGTTTAACTGAAAGGAGGTATATCTATATCCCCACTACTATCCATATCGCAAACTGTCCATTGAACCTGCAATCCCTGGCTAATGCCTGAAATTTCAAAACGGTATATATGATTGCGCAATAATGAACCCAATTTCGCTGTAGGAGGATTCGTGCTGTTATTGATTAAGTCCTTAAAACTCAATGCATAATTTAAAGATGGATATACATTGCCCCCGACTTCAGGGGGAGGAGTATAACCATGAGTGTTAATGATAAAGTATGGAAGATATGCCTCTGATATGCTGTTATCAGAATATTCAAAAACATAGCATGAAAATACCGGGCATTTGTCTTTGCGTAGCTTGGTTGCCGCTTCATCGCGATGGAACTTTATATTGGCACCCTCGGCAAAAACGTCTGTTCCAAGACTTGCAAAAGGTGTTTGTGGAGCCACATATGTCATCCCGTCGGTTGAAGGTGCTATGACCTGTTGGGTCTCGAAAACCGAGTTTCTGTTCCACTGCGCGACACTGGGGATCAGTTTACCGCTCCCGAAATATCCGAACAACTTTATCTGTTTGATCCTGAGAGCTCCGGTCTCCCCCTCAACATCGGCGACTTCGTCAAACACTTCATCCTCCCCGATGTTTATCTTGTCGATAATCTCAATTTTCGCCAAAGTGCGGAGAAGATTGACATTCTTACCCGTTTCGATCGACATGTCGTAAGGATTCTGCTCTCCTGAATTCATCAGCATACTGCCCGGAAAACTGAAATGCTGTAACCCTGCCATCGGAAATTTATTGTTGGGATAGGTTGATTCCGGATAAAGGCTGGAATCCGGATCCAACCATACTCCGGTGTCTGGCACTTTGGTCATTTCAAGTCCGTTGTTGAAGAAGTTTTCGATATTGTCACCGACAGCCGGTGTCGGAACAGTCACTCCCCACCCCGAATAGTTCGCAATGACAAGGATATAGAAATCTATGAAACCGTTTATGTTATCCTTGAAATATTGGTTGTCGAGTTTTGCCACTACATTATAAACGGTGTACTCCTTGTTTGCCGCCACAGTCTGCGTTACGGCAGTTATATCCTGAATGAACCTTTTGTCGTTGTCATACAGGAAATATTTAATGTCATTGATGTTCAACTCGTTCTCATAGCCTGTGCCGACCTGGTCACCGTTAATGTCGGCAGCGCGGGTTCGCAAATCGTTTTTCGTCATTATCGAAAAACGGATATACATATTCTCTTTCTGTTGCTCCGGCATAGGCTGTGGACATTCACTCGAATCGTTGATGCACGATCCGAGTCCCGTTACCGCCAACATCGCGACAACAAAAAGATTTGTCTTTCGTAATATGTTTGATATGAAACTATTCATAACATTTACATGTTCTTAGTCAAAGAATTGTGCTTTGAACGGGAAGCACGCGCCATCCGTTGATAAGGATTTTAGTCTTGATCCAAGTCATACCTTCCAGAAAGAACTGAAGCTTGAAATCGTCCACACGGTCAAAATAGTCTTGATTGGAAACAGCCTTGTCATAATGGCTTCGGATAAGGAGAAGATTCTTCAGAAGCGGAATACTGAATATCACTTCGTTTGTATCTGTGCGTCTCACAGTCAGCATCTGTTCCTTCCCTGCCATAAACCGGCTCGTAGTTATCTCTGTAAGGATGCCGTTTACAATCTCTTCATCCGAATTCCCGTCTGCCTTGGTATCGGGAACCGGAGTCGAACAGAACGGCGTTGAAATCCACGGTTTGTAAACGAAACTTGTATTACCGACCGGATTGTTAGTCCAGTCAAGTTCGTTTCCTCTCCCTTCAAGTTCAATGGAAATCAGCTTGTAGTCAAGCGGTGTTCCATCCATATTCTGAAGCGAAATGGTCAAGTGGTTGGTATCTTTGGTTAGATATACAGGACCTATGTCTACGATACCATATGAGTCCTCAAATTCAACATCGTACTCAATGCCGTGATAGAATCTGTTTATATCATTGTTGGAACACAGTCTGCCCTCCACACTCTGTAGCGGCAATTTTGCCGCCGAATCCTCTATCCTGTCACCTGCAGATTGACCGCTGATTTCAAAAGAGACGGCATCCTTGACAATCGACTTGCCATCGCACCATGCCACGATGTCGTACGTGCCGGGAAGCACGTCAACCTCTATGAAATAATCGTTTTCAATTGTCGGTGTCCGGTGTTCTGTTCTTTGAAGCACCAGATTACCCGCCTTGTCATACAGGGCAAGGTTTATGTCCGTTACCTGGGAACCGAAAGCATCGGCATCGAGTATGTTCTTGGTGAAACGGAAACCGACACGATAATGGACGGTGCAATCCCCCTGGTCGTCATATATCGCGGAATCGCAGGATACCATGACCGTTAGCAGAATCGCTACGGCTGATATTAACGCTTCCTTATTTATCAAGCGGCTAAAAACAGGCAACTTCATAATTATAATTTATATACTTTACAAATTCTATGTTGTGGGCAGGGAAACCGGAATTATATTGCTATCCTCTGCCTCGGAAATTCAAATTGAGTGGAAAACCTTCGACATCAATTAATATTATTATACTGTTTTTGTCAAAGATGTTCAGTCTGTCATCTCCTGTCATCAATCCGGACAGGCTCGGAGAAACGGAAAAAACGCGAATTTTTTCGTAATAAATAAACGGTTTTATCAGAGAAAAAATAATAAACAGGGCTGCGGAAATCGTGCTGCGGAAGACGCAGCCCTGTTTTTATATGATTAATCGGATCTAACTCAGATTATTTGAGGATAATACCCGTCTGTGTAGGAACAACTCGCCAGTTGACGATATTGATATTATACTTGATAAAATATTCATCCTGATCCATCGGCGGAACGATAGGATAGTCAAGATCCTCGATACCGGTAGCAAGACCGGTGATAGCATCAACACCGAGAGTATAGATATGGTTACGGACGAGACCCATGTCACCCGGACGGAGATTTTTCCAATTAATTTTACCATTCTTAATAGGATAATTATCTGCCGTTTTATCTGTTTCATCCAATCCTAAGTGGAATATAGGCATAGAGAAATAGCATTTTCCTTGTGTATATGCCGATGCGACACCTACCTGCTGCCATAATAATGTATTAACGTCATCGATATTTGTTGTAGTAACAGGTTTATATTCACCGGCACCATTAGGACGATAATATACGGCAGGAATATTATCATCATCTATCTGCAAGGTTACAAAACGATGCGGCACAATATTTTTGTTACGCACACTCTTTGACGGGTGCTCAACAATTAGACTGTTTGCAATTGCACCTGCATTGTTTTTATTAAGAGATACATAAGTGTCTTTGCCATCAACTTGTTGCTTTACATAAAGGATGGCTTGTTCATTCATAAGCTTATCCTTAATTAAAACAGCGTTATCTACACCTGTGGGAGCTGACTTGAAATATAGCCCGCCCTCAAAAATATAGAATGTAGTGTTGGCCGGTATTGTAGACGTGCCATAAGTTACAGAATAATTGCCAACAAGAAGAACCGAAGGAACCGCGGCTTTGGGATTTAAAGAGTTGAATGCATTTTTTCCGACTGTATTTTCGAGAGCATATGTTGTTGGGTATACATCATTAGTTTCTGTAAAAGATTTTATACCATTACCGCCTGTACCGCATATTTGTTTATAGCTATAATATTTAAGCATATAATCGCCAACTTTTTCACCTGCACCGGTCTTCCCTTCACCTGCTATATCAGCAATCTGGTCTGACACCTGTGGGAATTCAGTGGCAAAATATGCGGGGGAACAGCTCCAATATGAACGATGATTTGGTTCATCATTCCATGAACTCCAAGGTGACAGATAGGTATTGATTTCACTTAATGTCGGGATTCCCGCACCTTCTACAGTTTCAAAGTTCTTAACAGCAAACATTTCCGGAGCATCAGCATTAATCGTCCACGCCTCGGCGTTAAAATCCAGCTTGAAATCAACACTTGTATCGTCATCAATTTTTGTGGAACCGGGGTATGAATAGACTCCTTTCTCCCCTTCTGTATAGGCCCCTGTCCGTTTCGTGAGGTCTGCATAGAACCTAACTTTTGCCGCATAACGCTCAACATATATGTCAATCGTTGTGCTTGTCGCCTCGTCAGCCTTCTCACGCGAAGTGTACAATTCAGTCTCGGCTATCGGTGTACCCGAAATTTTAACATCGCTATATCCGGACACTTTGTCATGACCATAATAACAAGAATTATTCATTGCAAAATAATGGTTGTTATTCTCATAATTTTCACGCTTTTTGGTTCTTAAATCTTGCATTTTAGCTACGTCTTCATCTCCACCCCAGCTAACAGGGTTGATGTAGCACATAACATAGGCAGGAAGATTCTGTCCTTTATTAAGACCAATCTTAACGATCGCTGTCCCGATTTTACCGACATTACCGGGATTACCGGCGGAACCGTTTTCATCATTTGCCGGATTCCATGTGATAGTTTCCTGCTCGTTAGGATTGGCGCGAGTAACAAAGTTACCTGCAGCATCATAGAAATCGAAGACAATATTGTCAACATAGTTTTCTTTCGCTGTTCCTGCCTCGAATGTAGGGGCTTTGGTTGATGGTCCGGAATTGTTGACGAGGTTCACGCGCAGATAGCGTATTTCGTCCTGCTGAAGCGGACCGTCAGTGTTGATGTCCGGTGTTTCGCTTGAGCACGCTGTCATTCCGAGAGCGAGAATAGCAAGCGCACCATAGACAAGTCTTGTTTTCTTCATAATGAAAAAGTTTATTAAAATGATTATTGTTGATTTTTTATGTTATTTTTTTAATGTGGAATACCTAAAGCCTAAAAAACTTTCCCCTTACGTTCAAGCCAGGAGGTGTATTCGTCGAGCTGGGCGATGGCATCGGTGGCTTTCTGCAAGCCGGCTGCCTCAGCGTTCTTCAGACCTGCCCGTGCCGCTTTGTAGTCACCGCTCTTGGCAGCGAGTATCGCCTTGGCATAAACGGACTCAGGTGAATCTCCTGCCTTTTTGAGGTAACGCACCGCGCGTTCAAGGTCTCCGAACGAGAGCGCGGTGACACCGGCATTTAAGTTTGCAACCGGATTGTCGGGGAACATGCGCACAGCTACTTCAAACACTTCTCGGTATCGTTCCGAATCATCCGGCAACGTCTGAGCCAGAAGGAAGAGCTCATGCATGCTCAGTTTCCTCGGATCTTTAGCCATGACTTCGGCTATCTTATTCGGGTCTGTGAACGATGACACAACATAGTCTATAGTGTAGTCGCTGTGACGCAACGCCGGATAGACATTATCCAACAGATAGCGGTATGTTTCCGGATATTTCTGTTTTATCCTCTGTTCGCGAACATCGGGGGCAAGGTCTTCTAGGGCGATTATATCAAGGATACCCTCTCTCCCGGAAACCGAAGATTCTTCGACCCACTTACGCAGTCCCGCCCAGTCTTCTGCTACAGAAGCGGTATGCAATACGCTTGCCGGGAAATGATAGAGGTTGCTTACATATGCCGCCAGAGCCTGTGTACGGCCCTCGGCAAGACGGACGTTGTTTTTGAACGGTCCTTCCGGCGATGCATAGCCGGTGATGGTTATACGCTCTATCTTTGAATCCGGGTCATTCTTTATGACATCAATGGTGTCGCGGATGGACTTTAGTTCGGAGGGGTTCTTGCGGTATGTCGGATCGATCTCGATTCTGTTTACCTTGAAGTCGATGAAGGCACTGCCGCTTGCGGCGCGGGCTTTGCGCGCCTCCACCTTCGGAGTGATATATGCCCATTGCGGGGCAAACGTCCGTTCGCAGAAATCGAGTCGCGCAAGATCGGTCGTATTCGTCGACAGTGTATTGAACCCGCACCCGCAGTTGTCTTCGTTAAGCGAAAACATTGCTGATTCCATCCATTGTGCATAAGGAACTACAGCGGAATAGCTGATCTCCTTGTCGGGTTTGACAAGCATCTCGCCGGCTTTGAGTTTGCGTTTGCGTTCGTTCTGTATGTAGCGGTTGCGACCGGCAACTACGATATGAGGCAAAGCCAGCGTGCTATCGCCGTAGTTCAGCACAGGGGTGAGCGTAACCTCCCTGTCGCTCTTTAGCTTCATACCGCTAAGGTCGAGTGACATCTCCACCAGCAGGCTGTTGTCGGTGCGCTCGATATCGAGCTTTTTTATGCGGGGATCGTCCGTAGCCATGTTTTCTGCAAACGAGGGCATGAATGCCGTCACAATCAAAAGGAGGGATATTGTTGTCTTCAGTTTCATCTGCTCTTGTCAGTTTTAGGTGTCGTTAGAAAACGTAAACTAAATTGATTGCGACCTTGGTAGGTCCAAAATAATTGTGGTTGCCCTTGGCCACCGCCTTGCCGCACCCGGCGCATTCGAATTTCTCGTAGTTCATGTGTATCCATCCGATACCGAGTTCCGCTTCAAGATTGAAATGCTTCGACAATAGCCAGCTGTAACCATATGCAACACCCGCACCCCAGTACCATCCCTGGTAGCGGTGATTACGGAGCTTGCCGAAGTCCGTGCCGAGGAATTTGAAATCAGCGTCGAGATGACCGATGTTAGCCTGTCCGCCCAGTGCATGGAGTCCGAGGAAATGACCGCCGAGAGCCTCGCAGAACCAATAACGCGCTTCCGGCTGGACAAGCCAATGCTTCCAACGCTTACCGTTATCGAGAGTCCATCCGTTGAAATTGCCGGAAAGGTCTATAGACCATTTCGGGGAAACCGAAACTTCGGCTCCGAGGTTCACCGTAAGCGCGGCATCGTAGAGTAGATTGGTTTTAATCGCGGCTTCCTGACCCGATGCGCCGATAGCTGACAACGCAGGAAGTATGATGGCCAATAACTTTACAAGTCTCATTTGCAAATATAAGTAAGTAATAAAAATTAAGATAAATCTGATTATAAAGGTCGTTACTGTGTGTTTAATCTGAATTGTTTCCGTTGACGTTGTTCATAATGGGAATCTACCATACACACAAACTCTTATAAGTAGTTTATACTAATTTATTTTGAACATTCGTAAATTAGCTTAAACAACTTCATAGCCTTTTGCTATAAATCATTACAAAAATATATATAAGAATCCGTTTTACCCCCCCCAATTGTTAAAATATGTTAAATTGTTTTAATTGCTGATTTTTTGCATAATATCAGCCATAATCAACTTGCAATAATACATTGTATTATCGCAAATGATTTTATTCTCCAATACCAACCCTGAAATAACCATAACTTGTATAAAAAATGGTTATTAATGGTTTGATAATGGATACACTTTGTAGTTTCTTAGAATAGTCTGATGATGGTCAGAACTGGAAGTAGATGAAGGGGGATACTTCTTCAGACATGAATTCGATGACGAGTTGAACGACACCGAGGAAGATGAAAAGTTTTAGCAGCCATGGGCTACGGATGAACGCTTGCTGGCAAATGTCTGCCCACCGTTGCGGCACAAAATGGAAAACAGTCAGCGCAATCATCATTATGCACCAGACCATGCGTGCCTCAAAAAATTGTGGGAACTGATTCCAGTCGAAATCAATGAATATGTTTTGGATTATCAGGACTGAATCTTCAAAAGATGCCGCTCTGAAGAATACCCACAGCAACGATACATATACAAACGTCAGCAGCCATGATATGAATACCGTAATGAAATTGTCGGGAATCCGTTTCAGTATTGGATGAGACGCTTTATGGACTGCGAGACCGACACCATGCATAGCGCCCCAGAAAATAAATTTCCATGCGGCTCCGTGCCATAAGCCACCTATTAACATTGTCAGAAAGTTGTTTATGTATGTTCTGACCGTACCTTTTCTATTGCCGCCCAAAGGAATATATACATAGTCTCTAAGCCAGGATGACAAGGAAATATGCCATCTTCTCCAGAATTCTGTAAGATTACGACTCTGATAAGGTGAATCGAAATTAATTCCTAATTTGAAACCCATAATCAGTGCAAGCCCTATAGCCATATCTGAATAACCTGAGAAATCACAATATATCTGCATGGTATAACCCAGCACACCCATAAGGGTCTGCACACCCGTGTAAAGAGTAGGATCATTAAATATCAGATCATTGTATTGTGATATATAATCTGCTATTAATGCTTTTTTAATTATACCTACAATTATCAGCCATACTCCTCCCCATATTTGTGCACTTGAGACTGTTTTTTTATGTTTTATCTGTGGAAGAAAATAGTCGGCTCTTACAATAGGACCTGCTACAAGCGCTGGAAAGAATGACAGAAAAAACAGATATTCAAACCAAGTTTTGGTAGGGTTGATCTTTTTTTTATAAATATCAACTATATATGAGATTGACTGGAATGTATAAAATGATATACCTACCGGCAATATTATATCCAATGGCTGGAAATTTCCTTGAACCATCTGATTCCAGTTCCATAAAAAAAAGTTGGCATATTTAAAATAACCGAGAATTGTCAAAGATATAAATATTGAAAGCCACATGAGCCCCAGTCTCACACCATGTCGTTCACTTTTAAATATGACCTTTGAAATTATCCAGTCTATAAAAGACGTTCCTATCAACATCAAGAAAAAATAGCCACTTGATTTATAATAGAAATACAGTGAGAAGAGGACAACGAAAATTATCATTTGCCACTTGTTCTTACGTACAAGTGCGTAGATTGGTATAAACAGCAGAAAAAGAATCCAGAAAAGCCCGCTTGAGAAAAGCATCGGTGCATTGGAATCGAATTTGAATAATTCTCCAAAATTCCGAATAAACAAACCGGGATTCTCAATAATAGGATTAAAATCAATCATTTATTAAGGGCTTTTAAAAATATGATGTTTGGATTGGATTTCTTAATTGAGTCAGATGGTGTGTCAAATACGATCGGATGGCTGGATTCCGGCAACCACTTTGCAATACTGTCTACCCAAAGTGCAGAACTTTTTCGGGTGGGATGAATATGATCCGATTTACGTTCAAATTTCATACCAGCCGATCTGAAAAACGTTTTAGGCTTACATATGCCTTCAATTATGTCATTAATACCGGAATCCTCTTTCCAGTTTGGAGGACCGATCCATACATAGGGGATTGTATCGATTACTTCTAATATCTTTTTTATGTATGGAATTCTTGTTTCTGGATTTTTAAAATACAATTCATTACTACCCAATGATATAAAGATTTGGGTAGGTCGAAATTCATTTATGTAATAACGCAGTGTGTCGTGTTCTGCCCATATTTTTGTATTACTTGAATCCCAATTTACAGAATGGATTGAATGACCATTGGCTTTTGCATACTGGGCAAGTCTTAAAGCAAGATTAAATGTCATTGAATCACCAAATACAAATATTGATTGAGGAAGTGAATCCGTTTCTATTATTTTGGCTTCTTCCAATTCGCGAATAGAATCCTGATAAGCATTAATTTCATTTTTATCTGAAACAGATTTTGATTCAAGTAAAATATCAGCTATGGGAGCCCGTTTTACAGTCCACTCCCCTATTTTTATATCATCACTGAATGCAATCAGTGTTATTATTGCCAGAGCCATTGCTAACAACAGCCATAATCCGATGTAATTATGATCCTTCATTGCGGTGCAAAATTACTATACAGATTCTATTATTCCAAATCAACAACAGTTATTCCTGCTCCGCCGAATCTTATATCTTCATCACCGAATGACCTGACGGCTGTATTGGACTGCAGCTGTTCTCTTATTAATGTTTTAAGAATGCCGTGACCGGTGCCATGTAATATTCGTACTCTGCTGATATTGAACTGTATGGCGTCATCCAGAAAGTATGTGACAGATTGAATGGCTTCGTCGGCACGCATCCCTCTTACATCAATTTCATTTTTAAAGTTAAGTTGGCGCTTTCTGCTTTCATTATCTGTCGATATAGACACGCTGTTTTGTAAATTAAGACCTGTTTGTTTAGGTTTTGCAGAAAGTTCCAATTTATCTGTGGTTACAGATGTCCTTAATAAACCAAAAGCTACTTCTGCTTTTTTACCGTTTATAGAGAGTATCTTACCCGGAGTGGAACTCCCATCTTTCAGTTTTACATAGTCCCCAATTTGAAGAACGTGCTGATCAGAAGGATTTTGTCTTGTTTCCTGTTTATTTCTGGTTTTATGATGTTTGAGAGGGATTATCACAGGTGTGTTTTCGGATGGATTGTTTCCTTTCAAGGAAACTTCCTTTTTTAAATCCTCAATATTTTTGCGCAATTGTTTAGTGGCGTTTTTTTCTGCCTCAACTTTACGAATCTCAAGAATTGTTCTTTCTATCCTTGAATTTACGTTGTCAAGAATTTCTTGTGCCTCTCTTTTTGCATCATTTAGAATACTTTTTCTTTTAGCATTCAGATCGCCGGCAGTTTCTTCATATTTTGAAAGAAGTTTATCCAATTTTAGCTCTTTCTCTTTAATATTTAAGCGTTTATTGGACCAGTAGCGCCGATCTCTTGATATCTCTGACAAGTATTTGTCTATATTGATATATTCACTGCCTACAATTTTTTTAGCGTCATCTATTACAGCTTTGGGTAGACCTATTTTGGATGCAATGTCAAGTGCAAATGAACTTCCTGCATTACCGATTGATAGTTCGAACGAGGGCTGAAGATGTTGTCTGTCGTAAAGCATAGCGGCGTTTACAAAACCTTCTGTTTCTTCGGCAAACTTTTTTAGATTCTGGTAATGTGTTGTTACTATTCCGAAACATTTTTCTTTTCCAAGTGTATTGAGTATGGCTTGGGCAAGGGCTCCTCCGATCTGAGGCTCGGTACCCGTACCCATCTCATCGGCAAGAATGATAGTTTTCTTATCAGCGTGAGTGACAAAAAACTTCATGTTTCTTAAATGAGATGAATATGTACTTAAATCATTTTCAAGAGATTGCTCATCTCCTATATCAATGAACATATTCTTGAAAACGCCCATGTGCGAATTGCTGTATACAGTTGGCATGACACCACACTGGAACATATACTGCACTATGGCTGCCGTTTTAAGACATATTGATTTTCCTCCTGCATTTGGTCCGGAGATTATTATTATGCGTTGGTCTTCATTGAGACTTATATTAAGCGGAACTACCTTTCTACCTTGGCTTCGAAGCGATAGTTCAAGTATAGGATGTATAGCGTGAAACCACTGTATTTCGGGATATTTTGATATACTTGGTAATTGAGCGTCAAGGTCTATGGCAAACAATGCTTTCGCTCTGATAAAATCTATTTTACCTAATATTAAGGTTGATTCTATTATATTTTCGGAATAAGGTCTGATTATATTGGCAATTTCCCGTAATATGGATATGATCTCCCGATTCTCTTCTATCTCAAGTTCACGGACTCTATTTGATGCTTCGACCACCTCTGTAGGCTCCAGATATACGGTTTTCCCAGTAGCGCTTTCATCATGTATTATTCCGGAGATACTTCGCTTGTTTGAATTGGGTAACGGAATAACCATTCTTCCGTCGCGTATAGATGCTGTTGTATCTTTATCTATAATGCCTTGGGAAACGGCTTTTTCAATAATCCTTTTAATTGTTTTCTGAACAGATCCGGCTGCTGTACGAATTTGTTGTCTTATTTCGTAAAGTCTGTTACTGGCAGTGTCTTTTATTTCA
The DNA here is from genome assembly GCA_910579845.1 of uncultured Muribaculaceae bacterium. Taxonomy (GTDB): domain Bacteria; phylum Bacteroidota; class Bacteroidia; order Bacteroidales; family Muribaculaceae; genus Lepagella. Next base: position 16,327 of record CAJTWL010000007.1, read on the forward strand.
CCGAATTTATTGACTGCACGGTCTATTGTTTGAATAAGTTCAGGAAATAGCTCCAGACTACCAAATTCCTTGTCAAGATTAGGGAAATGTGCATTGTTGTTTTCATCATCTTTCTGATTCTTGAAAAATAACGATAAATCAGACATCATCTGCATGGTCGTCATTATCTTGTATAATTTATGTGAAGTTACAAAGGAGCCGTCTACCTTGATTTCATTTATAAAAGGTACGATATCGTGTATATTATTGAGCGGGAGCGGAAGATCATGTTTTAAAATAGTCATCATTTCATTTACACATAGAAGTCTGGAAACGATAACATCATGGTCAGAAGTAAACTGCATGTTACGAACCTCCTCCTTGCCCATGGAAGAGATACATTTGTCAGAAATCAGATTCCTCACTTGAAGAAATCCTATCTTTGATTCAAAATCAGAAGGATATATCATTATAGCCTATATTATATCTGTTTATGATAGATGTAAACCAGTTGCTTATATCACTTTGTGGAATCAACCTCCCGGCTGTTAGAATAGATCTCGATTAGTTATTATAATAATAACGTTTCAGAAAATGTAAGAGATTGTTTAAAAATAAAAGAGATTGTAAACTTTTTACACAAGATGCAAGAATTAAATTGTCATACCGGAATTGCAAGCATTGGCATATCTCGTTCAAACAATGATTTATGAGCCGGGTTAGGATGGAAGATCCTATTAAATACGTTGGTTTTTTTATTAGGAACAATGAGCAACTGAATCTCTCTCTTTAAAATTATAGAATCTATCTCCTCTCTGAAAGTAGAGTTGGATGGTACATAATAATCAGACTTAGATGCAGGATAGTTTCCATTGAAGAATTCTGTTAAAGCTTTAAGCTTGTATTTAAGTTGGTTAGATCCCTTGGAATTCTCCGGCACAAGTGTAATTGAACATTCGGGATAATCAAAAATACGCATTAATGAATCAATGGTCATTATATCATGTTGATCCATATTACAAAACATCATAAGTTTTGTAATATCTTCAATTCGGTCCCATTTGCAATTATCCGGTATTGTAAATACCGGCACACGACATGAATCAAGTACTTCAGCAGTCACACTCCCTATCAATTCTTCTCCTTTTTTATCTTTCCCTCTTGTTGCCATTACTACCAGCATCGGAGGGGTTGACTTACAATAATTTATTATTGCTTCTTCTGCAATCCCTTCTGTAAGAATCGTTGAGAATTTAATGGATGGCAATTTGCCTGATACTTGTAATTGTTTGATTTCAGTCCTGAACTTTATAAGATTGTTAGAAGCTTGTTCTCTGACATCCTTTATCTCTTCCGTATTATCTATTTCGTCTATAATATTGTCGTTCTCCAGTACATTGGCACCGGATAACGAGAACATAGGAGCGATAAATGAATGAAGAACTACGGGATGCAGCCCTATACGTTTGGCAAGTTTGAAACCTATCGTTATCGCAAGCATGCTTCCGGATGAAAAATCGACGGGTATGAGCAGATTTCCGCTCATGCCCGCCATTTTCATATCTATCATAGCGGCAGAATATGTATCCCCGCTTTCTGTAATTTTCAATGCCAAAGGAAGCTCAGTCGGTTTTATTTTAACTCTCTGGGCTACCGTCAATGGTGATTTATAAGATGTAAAGTCTTCTATTACGACTTCGATGCCGTGAGATTCAAGTATATTCTTTAGAATCTGTGCCCGTTCCGGTGTGTGGATCACAAGTGTAATATAGTCATTCACATCAATCATGAAGATTACATTTTAAGAGAGTGTTTGAATTTAAATGATTTTAGCACAGACAGAGACTTCGGAGGGATTTTTCAAATATTCATAAGGGAGCATAGCGGGCTATGTGACCGGATGAATATTTGGAAAAGCGCCCGAAGGACCGTTTGTGATGAAATCAAAAATTCCCATACTCTTTATTAATGTTTAATTTGCTTTAAATTCAAACACTCTCTAAGATTCAGATATACTGAATATCTGTATGTTATTTAGAGTTTTCTTCTTCCAATATTTTTACAGCCATATCATAAATTGTAGTGTCATCCAAAACTACAATTCCGCCATCCGGTCCCGGTTCAATATGCATTCCGGCATTCTTACCGAACTGATAGTTGACTCCTCCAAAATAATTACGAACCGTCTGTACTGTCACGTTCAATTCATCTGCTATACGATGGGTAGAACCATCTGGCAAACTGTCTTTGAGTCTGCGAAGTTCATTAAATGTGATTGTTTTGCTCATATCTTAATATTTTTTATAATTGTTTTATTTGCAGCGTATGGTTTTATACAATATTTATTAATAACAACATACTGTTGCTCTGCCTTGCTAAGTTAAGAAAAATTTTTATTAAAACAATCTAATTTTTAGAGTTTTTTCCTGATTCAATAATTTTTATTTATTGACATGCATAAGACAAGCCGACAGTTAGATTATTTCAAAATATTTTGATTTTATCCATCCGGCGATATCTGAATTTAATCTTACCTTATACCATTTGTCAGAATTATTTTTATCTTCTTGTATATCAAGAATTGTCATTTTGGTGCCTCTGACCAATGGCGTGCCGACTGTTTTGGAAGATTCAAACGGTTCCGCTTTCAAAGATGTCTTGAACTCGATAATGACTCCTTCATCTTTTATATTGTATGCTTGTGCTGACATGAATGAAAGTATATTGAATACAATGCATAGCATTAATAAAGAAATACCTCCAAAAAATCCTATTTTTCTTAGAATAACCTCTTCCCGGTAATAGTATATGGCAATACAGCTACATAGAAGGATAAAAGTGATTACACCCCATACAGCCCACGTGTCTGATGTTTGACTGTGTTTTAGAAAAAGACCGAGTTTCGTAAAGAAACCTATTTCATCAGGTTTAACTGAAATTTTCTTTCCTCCGGTGTTGGCTTTGTTTGCGTCATCGATTTTAGAAACAATGTAAGCTCTGTTGTTTCGAACTTCTTTATCAGCAGGATTAAGGTATAGTGATCGTTCATAGTTCAAAAATGCCCTTCCGTAATCACCGGCTTTAGCGTAAGCGTTTCCCAGGTTGGCAAGCAACTGTGATGATGTACCGTATTCTTTTATGCACTTCTCATAAATTTCAATTGCTTTGCCATAATTATCAGATGTATATGCCGCTGATGCGGAATCAAGCAGAATCTCTATATTTTCAGCTTTTGCTGTATGCGGAGAGCATAACAGCCCGAGTGCTATGATTAAAAAAACGGATATTTTAAAAGACACTTTATTCATTATACAAAACATATCAATCTTTTTTAAAACTTTTGTCAAGGTTGTTGATAATATTTATAGCATTATCATAAGCCATTGACATACCCTGCTTGCCTGATTCCGGTGAATACTTGGCAAACTCACATTCATCAATTATATTTACGAGATTTGCTATGTAATCCTCCGGGATACCTTTCATTTCCAAAACTGTTCTGATATTATCACGCATAAGTTCAGATGTCGGCATTTTGAGCTTGTCACCAAGATATCCCCATAATGCAGTCAATAGTTCATCATAGAAGTGATCTACATCATCTTTCTTCAGATAGTATGACGCCTTACGTAGACGCTTTCTCGCTTGCTTATTTGCACGTTTGCTGTTAAATGCAAGCATGTCAGAATGTATATTTTTGTTATACTCATTATATCCTACAGCCGCACATAAAATCAATGTAGGTATGATATACCATAACCAGAAAGGGAATTTATAGATATCCGGTTTGTGATCCTTTGTTATTGATGACGCTTTTATTGTCTCCAATTTACCATTGAATTTAAATTTGTTAGAGACCTGCGATTTGGAAGAACCGGTACCTTTCCCTACTTGTATTTCATAACTTCTTGATGATGATGTTTCATATTTTCCAGATGAAGGATTAAAATATACAAAATCTATTTTAGGTAAAGTAAAATTACCCTCCTCAAGTGGCATGAATGAATAATCGTAGCTGACAGATCCGGATACGTCAGATGCTCCCACGTGCGTCTTGATATCCGTTGTCGGACTATAAACCTCTATCTGATTCGGATATATTGTTGATAAGTCAGGAAGCTGAATATACTTGAGGTTTCCGACACCAGTGACTGTATACACAATTGATGCCACCTGATTTGTTTTGAAATCATTGTTTTTAAGTTGGGATGAAATTGTGAATTTGCCAACTCCTCCGCTGAAATTTGACGGTTTCGGTGAAGGGAGCTGTTTTACATTTATTATCAAGTCATTCGGTGTTACGTTAAGTTGTAAAGGTTTTGCCACTGATAGTTGTCCCCAGAAGGGATCGTGATAATATTCACGTTGATCTACCGAAACAGTATATGTATTTCCCTTTACTTTCAATTGACCGGTCATCTGAGGGAAAATAATGTATTTGGCGATTACTGCTGTCGCATATGATTTGCCATTATATGTTTCGAAGTTGAAAGAGGTGGATACATCCTTTGACTCTTCGACTACAAACCCATCAAATTTAGGAGCGGCGGCCGCACCTATAAATTTAATTGCATCGTAGGTAGTGTATAGTTTTACAGTATATACAATTGCCTGCTGTTCATAAATATTGGTTTCATTAACGGTCGCTTTTAAAAACAGATTTCCATCCCCTTTCCCTATGAATTGTGGCTTATCTGTGTCCTGTGAGCCAATACCTGCTAAGTTTCCGTTTGAAGATTGTTGCCGGCTATTGCTATTATTAGAATGATCGGATGCCTTGACGATACTATACTTGACAATATTACTTTTAACACCGGACACGGAGATGGGACCGAATGCAAATGATCCCTCTTTGCTTGCTCTCATCGTTGCTGTCCATTCATTTGATACATTGCGTGTAACCTGACCGTTAATGCTTGTTACATTTGAATATTGCCCGGTATGATCAAAGAACATGGTTTTAGCTCCGGGAATAGACGATGCCATTTTTGGCTCTCCATCCAAGTTGCTGACCTCAATTGAAATATAGAATCTGTCACCTACCTCGATATTTCTTTTACCTCTGTCTGGTGTCACTGTCAACTTTACTGACGGAGTGGCATTGACACTGAAACAAATAAAAGCAATCAATATTAAGAAGCCGGTTTTTAGAAACTGTTTAAAATTATTTTCAGAGGATTTTGAGAAGTATTTTTGAGATGTTTTTACAAGCTGAAGAGGGAGAAACCTAACGGTTTCGACCGATGAAACTTGGTGAAAACAGCCAGAAAGACACTCAAAATGCCTGAAAGAAACGCTATATAATTTTTTTCGTAATAAATTTAAACAGCTTCTTAGATATTTGTTTAATCGCATTGTATTATAATATCTTCTAAACAATTTGGGTTTATATATTTTGTGGAATGGGGCGATTTAAACTTTTTTCATTTTTGTTGTATTTTAGTAAAAAGGTTTAAATCATTATATTTCAATCATTTCTCGTCTTATAGTTGATGATTGAACTTGAATTGAGACTGGTTCTGATTGTGCAACCTGATATTTGCCGGTGTCTGCATTGAAAAATCCTAATGATATTATTCCTATTTCTTGTTCCCCTGTAGCGGTAGGCACAATTTCACATTCCCAAGTTTTTCTGCTAATCAATTTATTATTTTGAAAGAAAGTTTCGGTTGATGCCGACATACTTTTTAATTTGATTCGGTCTCCAAAAGCATGTGTATATTCCGGAAGTACTTCTTCCGGTAACACTCCCTCTCCTTCGACAACAATGTAGATTGTGTTTTCTTCGTTTACAACATATTCTCTTCGGGGTACAACGGTATTTATTTTGAAATTACCAATTACCCCTGAATATGGCGATTCAGTTTTATTATCCGGAAGATTCATAACGTTGATGGAAACCGGTTTTATCTTCAATATGCATTCTTCAGTACGGTATGACTCTATTCTACCCCAGAATGGATGATTCTGTATTACAGGAAAATTTATACCGGTAATTATATCTGAAGATTCTATTTTGTTTTTTCCTGGGTTATCAACTGAAACAGCGTATTTCCCTAATATATATTTTGTAGATATTTTATCTTTATTCTGATCTGTGTATGCTGCAGTTATAGGTTGATTTATCTGTATCATTTCAGCAAATTTGCCTCGTGACAGATTAAGCGATGGTAATTCTTTTAAGAATGCAAGCCCGGAATCTTTACAAGTTAAGGAAACTGTGGCAATAATTATTTCTCCTGCATAAAAACTATTTTTTGATAATTCGATATTGGCGCTTACTTCATCTTTATCTACAGACGCAATTATAGGATCTGCCATAATAATCAGTAGCAGATTTACTATTATGAATCGTCTGTATTTTATAAGAAAATTAGTAATTGACATATATTCCGTTATTACCATTTTTTACGGGCTGAGGTCCCGTTTGTAGTTTTATCCCCTTTTGATGCTTTCTGAACTCTTGCTCTGGTCTGGTTCTCTTTATTATCCACCGCCTGCAGAATCTGGTCTGCCGCCTGATTATTAATCTCAGGCTGCTGATTCTGCTTATCCTCTTTTTTATCTTGATCTTGACTGTTTTGCTGATTCTGCTCTTTATTTTGATCCTTATCCTGGTCTTTATTCTTATCCTGTTGATTTTGATCTTTATTTTGGTCTTGATTTTGATTCTGCAGATTTTTCTGGGCAATTCTCAGATTCTTGCGGGCGCTCTCATCCTTCGGATTTATTCTGAGAGCCTGCTTGTAGTACTCTATTGCGTTTTTGTACTCCTTGCAATTGAACTCCAGGTTCCCTAAGTTGTAGTTGGCTTTCGATGCAAGTCCTGGCTTAAATTTAGCCAGGGATGCCACTGCATTGAGATTTTGTCTGGCACTTTTCAGAAGTTCCTGAGTCTTAGCTGTGCTATCCTGTGGATTTGATACTTGCCTGATCTGAGACAGTCCAAGATTGTATCTTCCGACGGCTGACTCTGCATTGGCTTTTATCGCTTCCTGATATTTTGCTGCGGATTCTTTGAATTTTCTTTCTACAAAAAGTTTATTTCCTTCAGTTATTGCAATTCTCTCCTTTCTATTTGATTCGGCATAGGAATAATTAGTATGAAAGAATGCTATAATTATAAAAAGAATAAATATTATAGTTTTTTTTGACATCATTTCTTTTCCTCCTTTTTGAAAAAAGTAAATTTATCAAGCCATTTTATCTTGGTGTCTGCAAGAAGCAGATTTGCTATAAGTAAAACGATGGCAATCCAGACAAATGTAGAGAATAACTCATCATGTTGTGAATACATACTGGTTTCAAAAGCACTTTTCTTTAATGTATCAAGCTGTTTTTCAAGTTCATTTAGAGCATCGGAATTAGCTGCATTTACGTAAATACCGTTACCGGCTTTGGAAATGTCAGTAGCAAGTGTCTCATTTAATGCTGTGTTTACAGGTTCGCCTGTCTGGTCATCAATCATCTGAGTGCCGTTTACAATAACAGGCACAGGAGTAGAGGTGCCCACACCGACTACATTTAGTTGAATGTTGTTTTTAGCGGCATTCTTTGCAGCTGCCATTACAGATTCCTTATCTTCAAGTTCTTCCGCATCTGTAATAAGGATTATAGCCTTACCTATATTTTTATCCGCTCCAAATGAAGAAGTAGCCATATCGATTGCGGCAGATATGTTTGTTCCTTGATCAGCTATCTGTCCGGGATCGATTGAATTCAGAAACATTTTGGCTGACACATAATCATTTGTTACAGGTATAAGTGTATATGCAGAACCTGCATACATAAGAAGTCCTACTTTGTCATTATCAAGACGATTTATTAATTTTTCAAGTACCATTTTAGCGGTACGCATCCTTGATGTTCCATTAGGATTGTCTGTTGCGGAAGCATACATCGAGTTGGAAGCATCCATGGCGATAATTACCTCAATACCCTCTTTGGTTGTCTTTTGGTCTTTGATTCCTCCCCATGGCCGTGCTAAAGATATAATAAGAAATATCAAAGCAAGAAGCTCAAGTATGATTTTGACAATTGGCTTGTATGCAGATGCATCCGGTATCAATGCACTGATAACAAGTGATTTGCCAAATTTGTGGAGTTTTGATTTGCGCGATATTCTTGCCCAAATAAATAAACCCAGAAATAAGGGAATCAGCAGAAGTAGTAATAATATTTTAGGATAAGCAAAACTAAACATTCGAATATGAATTAAAGTTACCTTTTACCAAAACAAGCTTTTCGATAAGATTACTATTTAAGAAAGCTTTAATCTGGTTAGGGAATTCTTCTTAAAATTGTATATCTTAGAAGATAAGAAAGTATAACAGCTATCAGCGCCAAACATAACCATGGCATAAAATTCTCATCTGTCTGAGTGAATTTTTCTACATCAAGCTCCGTCTTTTCCAACTTGTCAATTTCTGCGAATATATTACTCAGTGTCTTGGAATCGGTGGCTCTGAAATATTTTCCATTGGTTAATTCCGCCATGTTTTTCAAAGCTCCTTCATCTATCTTTGTTTCCATTGTAGTTGTCGAGAAACCATAAGGATCTGTTATCTGGATGGAGCCATTGGTCCCGACACCTATCGTATATATCTTAATTCCCTTTTGTTTGGCTAATTGTGCGGCAGTAAAAGGCGCAACTTCCCCGGCATTATTGGTACCGTCTGTAAGTAATATTATACTTTTTGATTTTGCCTTTCCGGATGTGAGCCTGTTTATTGCACTCGACACACCGTCTCCTATCGCTGTGCCGTCATTCAGTATTCCCGGGTTAATATTCCGTACGCTGTTTACAAGAGCGGCTCTGTCATTCGTAAGAGGCATCAGTGACAATGATTCACCGGAAAAAACAATCAGAGAAATATTGTCATTCACTCGTTGGTTAATAAATTTCTGAGCGACATCTTTGGCAGCACTGAGCCTGTTTGGCTGAAGGTCTGTAGCCAACATTGAACTTGATATGTCAAGAGCTATGGCAATGTCTGTCCCTTCTATTCGGGATGTATTTCTGGAATCGAAAGTCTGCGGTCTGCATATGGCTATAATCATTGATGAGACAGCTATCAGTTGGAGACCAAAGGACACATGCATCAGGATAACTTTCCAACTCCCTTTTCTTTTGCCAAATGACAGTATATTGGATACAGATATGGTAGGTGTGGAATCTTTCCATTTCCAGACATACCATGCTATCAATGCCGGTATAATTAACAGCAGGAATAGAAGATATGGATATTTAAGCATCATTCCTTGCCTCCTTTCCTCACTTTTGATTTATTATCCGAATTTCCTTCTTTTGAATCAGATTCAGCCTTGCTCTCATCTTCAACAACCGGAACCGGCTTTGTTTCTTCAATGAATTTAAGTGCAAAATCCATAGACTCAATATTGTCTTCAGGCAGAGGTCTTACTTTTGCAAATTTGACAAAGTCTGCCATATCCAGTATTTTGCGTAGATATTTGCGCTGATCCTTTGCCTCTTCTACATTTCTGAGTCTGGACATGATCTGACGTGACGTCATCTCCATTGCATTCAGCCCGAATCTTCCATATAAATATACGCGTAGAATATCTGTAAGATCAGTGTAGTATTCCTTCTCTTCGCCTTGTTCCCAAAGTTTCCTGCTTTTTAGATCTATAAGAGACCTGTAAGCAACTTCATATGGAGTAGGAATCGGTTTTTTCTTTAATATAGTTCCATCCTTTTTATAGCGATAATATATGTATGCAATGGTTGCAAGCAATATCAGAACTATAAGAATAATCCACCAATAATTGATCATCCAATCGGGGACAATGTCAAAAATGGAGGGATTTTCCGGATCAGATACGTTTGCATAATCATCAATAGGATCATTGGCATTTGCCAATACTGGAACAACCTTGAGAACCACAGAATTTGAGAACGTCGTATCCCTGTTTGTTACAAACTGAAGCTCCGGAAGTTTATAGTAGCCCGAATCAAATCCTTGAATTGGGATGGTATAAGAAATATTTAGTCTTCCGTTTTTATCGATAGTATCGATTTTGGAAGGCGCGCGCAACTCGATGCTGTCGCCACAAACACCGACATAACCTCTTTCTCCTATTCTGTCGAAGATAGGGAATCTGCCCTTTACATTTTTCTCTTGTATTACCTCTACCTTCAGATCCGTAAGCTTTCCCATCATTATTATGGTAGAATCCAATTTTGCTCTGACAGTTGTGGCTGAAGAGCTCATGCTTACTGTGCCAAGCGAAAGGAATACAAGTAATATTATAGATATTAATCTATTTATTCTCATAATCTAATATTTCGATATATCATACTTTAAGAGAACAGCTGAAGGCTTATGATTTATCGTGCACTTCTACGTTTAAACATTCCTAAAAGCGCTTTTACAAAGTCTTCATCTGTTGAAACCGATATGAGATCTACTCCGCTTCTGGAAGTCCTGCCCACAAGCTGCTGTTGTTTGTCATACCAGTTTCTGGCATAATCATTCCTTATGCTTTTTGAAGATGTGTCAATCCAAATGTCTTTACCTGTTTCAAGATCCTTGAATCTTGCCAGTCCTACATTTGGCATCTCCGAATCCCTTTTGTCATATATCTGTATAGCGGCAAGGTCATGTTTCTTATTTGCAATGCTCATACTTTTAAAATAGTCATGGCTGTCTATAAAGTCACTTAATAGAAAAGCCATACATTTCTTTTTTATAGCATTGTTAAGAAACTGGAGAGCTATATCAATGTCGGTACCTTCGCTTTCAGGTTTGAAATTAATAATTTCCCTTATGATCAGAAGTATATGCTTTCTGCCTTTTTTAGCAGGTATGAATTTTTCTATTTTATCGCTAAAAAAGATAACGCCAACCTTATCATTGTTTTGAATTGAAGAGAATGCCAATGTTGCGGCGATTTCCGCCATCCTTTCTTTTTTGATATCGCCGCATGCTCCAAAATTACGACTTCCGCTTACATCAATAAGAATCATCAATGTAAGTTCCCGCTCCTCTTCATATACTTTGACATATGGCTTATTCTGACGCGCAGTAACATTCCAGTCTATATCTCTGACATCGTCTCCAGGCATATATTCTCTGACTTCCGAGAATATCATCCCCCTTCCTTTGAACGCACTGTGATACTCTCCGGCAAAGATGTTCTGACTGAGACCACGGGTACGTATCTCAATTTTACGTATTTTCTTCAGTAGTTCCTTTGCGTCCATATTGCAGTCAAAACTTCATTCCTGTTATAAATTTGATTATTTTTAAACAAGCTCTAAATTATGGAACTACAACCTTGTCAAGAATATCCGTGATTACATCGTCGGAAGAAATATTATTTGCTTCGGCTTCATACGTCAATCCTATACGATGACGCAGTACATCATAGCAAACGGCTCTGACATCTTCCGGAATAACGTAGCCCCTGCCTTGAAGAAAAGCATATGCTCTTGCTGCCTTGGCAAGACTGATGGATGCTCGTGGTGAAGCACCGAAAGATATGATGCTTTGTAAATCTCCCAACCCATATTTAGCTGGTTGACGGGTTGCGAAGACAAGATCAACTATATAATTCTCTATTTTTTCATCAAGATATATTTTTTGAACGATCTTCTGAACTTTAAGAATTTCTTCTTTGTTTATAATTGCTTGTATTGGAGCAAGCTCACCTTTTATATTTTGTCTAATGATAGCCTTCTCTTCCTCCTTATTCGGATAACCGATGACAACCTTAAGCAGGAATCGGTCTACTTGTGCTTCCGGAAGTGGATAAGTACCCTCTTGTTCAATAGGGTTTTGTGTCGCCATAACAAGAAATGGACTTGGAAGAGGAAATGTTTCATCTCCTATTGTTACTTGTCTTTCCTGCATTGCCTCCAACAGAGCACTTTGGACTTTAGCAGGAGCACGGTTGATTTCATCTGCTAAAACAAAATTTGCAAATACCGGACCTTTCTTCACTTCAAAAGTCTCTCGTTTTACACTATATATAAGGGTCCCTAAAACATCGGCTGGCAGCAAATCGGGAGTGAACTGAATACGGCTGTATTTAGCAGACACAAGATTTGCGAGCGTTTTTATTGCCAGTGTTTTTGCTAATCCGGGCACACCTTCAAGAAGTACGTGACCGTTGCAAAGCAATGCAATAAGCAGAGAATCTACAAGATGTTTCTGTCCTACTATACGATGATCCATGCCTGTACGGATCATATTGACAAAATTACTTTTAGATGCTATCAGATCATTCAGTTCACGTATATTTACTGTTTCCTCCATATTTTATCAGTTTATTTTCAATTTAAATGAGTGATAAAAATTATTGAACATATTACAACGCAATCATTCATGAGATTCTTAAGCGGAATGTATTAATACACTCGTCAATCTCTGTGGCGCATTGCAATGCAAAAATAATATTTATTAATTTAACTAAATAATCTCCTGTGTTAAATAATATTTAAATATACTTGATATCTAAGTGGCAAGTAGTTAATAAAAATTAATCGATATATGAGTAGTTGAAAACCTGAACGATAAAACTGTCTCAACCTGCATTTTCCTTAGGGGAATCCAGATAAGAGGTTTATTCATCTTTTTTAAATGCGTTCCATCCTTGTGCGATAATAGGAATTTCAGAACCATCTCTTGTTACCATTGCAGCTCCAAGTTGAGGATTGGTTATATATCCGATAATGGAAATACCATTAAGTTTTTCTACCTTCTCATGATCTGTCAGAGGAACTGTGAACAGTAGTTCGTAGTCCTCGCCTCCGTTCATAGCTGTCATAACAAGATTCATATTCATCTCCTCCGCCATAATCGCAGTCTGGTAATCTATGGGGATTTTATCTTCAAACACTCTGCATCCGACGTTGGATTTTTTACATATATGTAGAAGTTCAGATGACAGACCGTCGCTGACATCCATCATAGATGTAGGTTTGATTTCCTTGTCCTTTAGCATGGATATCACATCTTTACGGGCTTCCGGTTTAAGTTGCCTTTCAAGTATATATTCTTTACCAGAAAAATCCGGTGTGAAATTTTTACCCTCTTTGGATTGCGCCGCTACTCTGTTCTCTCTTTCAAGCAATTGCAATCCCATATAGGCTGCTCCAAGATCTCCGCTTACACAAATCAGATCCGATTCTTTTGCTCCGTTACGATATACCACATCATTTTTATCGGATTCTCCGAGACATGTTACGCTTATGACCAGACCTGTTACAGATGCAGATGTATCACCGCCTACGAGATCAACTCCATATACTTCGCATGCAAGACGTATTCCATCGTACAGTTCTTCAATATGCTCTACCGTGAATCTGCTTGATACTCCAAGACTGACTGTAATCTGTTTTGGAGTCCCATTCATTGCATATATATCACTGAAATTTACAATTGCCGCCTTATATCCGAGGTGCTTCAGAGGAACATATCTTAGATCAAAATGTATTCCCTCTAAAAGTAGGTCTGTTGTTACAAGTGTCAGCTTATCACCAAATTCAAGTACTGCCGAATCATCGCCAATACCATATTTTGACGAATGGTTTCTTAATGGAAAGTCTTGGGTAATTCGGTCAATGAGACCGAATTCTCCAAGACTTGATATTTCTGTCTGACCCATATTATAATCTTTCAAGCATATTCTTGATAATCTGTGTCATTACCGGCTGAGCTTTGATTGCAGCTTTCTGAACCTCTTCATGGGATGGAACCTCTTTAATGTCTTTTCCACCTAAATCCGTGATAACAGAGACTCCGAACACTTTCATGTCTGCATGATTTGCCACTATTACTTCAGGAACTGTCGACATACCAACAGCATCACCGCCAATGATTCTGAAATATTCATATTCAGCCGGTGTCTCGAATGTCGGTCCGGGTGTGCCGACATAAACCCCATGCATTAGACGGATATTTTGTTCTTTAGCAATATTGTCAGCCATTTCTATCATACTCAATGAATATGGTTCAGTCATTGCAGGGAAACGCGGGCCAAGCTCTTCATAATTCTTGCCTCTTAAAGGATTCTCCGGGAAAAGATTTATATGGTCTGTAATTACCATTACATCCCCGACAACAAATTCTTTGTTCATGCCTCCAGCCGCGTTGCTGACAAAAAGAGTTTCTACACCGAATTGTTTCATTACTCGTACCGGGAATGTTACTTGCTTCATGTCATAACCTTCGTAGTAATGGAAGCGTCCTTGCATGGCAACAATGTATTTGCCACCGAGTCTGCCAAATATGAGTTTACCGCTATGTCCTTCTACGGTAGAAATGGGGAAATTAGGTATATCCTTATATTCAAGCTCTTTATCTATATCTATATGATTTACTAAATCACCGAGTCCTGTTCCAAGGATGATTCCTATTTTAGGCATTGTACCCACATTACTCTTAATAAACTCCGCAGTCTCTTTGATTTTTTCCAAATATGTCTTTTCCATGTTATTATTGGGTTATATTATTTTAGAAATTCGGTTTTATAATATATAACAAATTATATAAGAAGTCGGATAATCTAAAACACAATTATATATTGTCGGTATATACAACAATCTTGAAATATTGCATGACAGGTACGGTCTATGAGTCTAAGAGGTTACTCATCAATTGCCTTTTTTAGATCGGAAATGAAGTTGTATGAATCCCACGCATTAACTATTTCAACTGCTATAGGAATGAAATATGTAACGCGCTTGAGTTTCGATGGATAGTATGGATTATAAGCCAACCTTACAGCATCCTTTTCAGTCGTTAGAATGATTTTTCTTTGTCCGGACAAACTGTTGAATTTATTTTCAATTTTCTCGATATCATCTCTGGTAAAATCGTGATGATCGGGAAAATGGCTCACATTTTTTTGAAATGGATAAGATTTGAAATGTCTTACAAAGCCACGTGGATTGGCAATTCCCGTAATTAGCATGGCTGTGTCGGAAGACGTCAGTTGAGAAATATTAACGTCATATGGATTGTCATCCGGAAAAGCAGGCATTACACCACCGTATACAAACTTGGAGAAATATAACTTTTGGAATTTCATCAGATCAAGGTTGTTTTTTACCAGACGGAAGTCCAATGGACTCATATTTGCCGGGCATTTGGTGACAATAACCATGTCCGCTCTGTTAACCTGGTGTGCGCTTTCGCGCAGTCTTCCCAAAGGTAGCATTTTGTCTTCATAAATAGGTCTGTTAAAGTCCATTAACAAGATTGATACTTTGGGAACCACATACCGATGCTGAAAGGCGTCATCAAGGACTATAAGTGAAATCTCGGGGAATTGTTCTATTAGTTCTTTAATCCCTTTTCTTCGGTTTTCACATACTGCAATCTTTACTCTTGCACCCAATTTCTGATACATCTGAAGCGGTTCGTCGCCGATACTGTCAGGTGTGCTATTGGAATTTGCCAAAAGAAAGCCTTTTGTTTTTCGCTTGTATCCCCTGCTTAAGACAGCTATATTATAATCCATCGCCAGCAGACCCACTATGAATTCTGTATGAGGTGTCTTACCTGTTCCACCTACTGTTAGATTTCCTATAGAAACTATAGGAACATTGAATTCTTCTTGAGGAAGAATGTGATGTTCAAACATCCAATTTCGCACGGCAGTAATCACTCCATATATGATAGATATTGGAGTAAGCAGGTATTTTAATGCTTTTGATAAATTACTGTTTGACATGTCTGATCTTGGAGTCTGTTACTTTAAAACAGAATCATTTGATTTTAAAGTCAAATTCCGGCATCCTTGCAAGAATTCTATTCTGTTCTATTATTTTCTTTGCAATCTCCTTAGAAGCCTCTTCCAACTCTTTTGAAGTAGGATTTGTTCCTGTAACAGATGATTCAATACCCATAGAAGGCAACATGTCCCAAACATTCGGTTTGTAAAGAGGATATATGGAAACACTGTATTTACTATATATGTCTGCTTTTTTCGCCACCCATTCAATTGCCTTCTGTAATGAACCTATTTCATCGACTAAACCGAGTTCTTTAGCTTTCATGGCATTCCATACTCGCCCTTCCGCAATATGTCTTACTTTAGCCTGTGGCATTTTTCTGCCCTTTGCAACTCTGTCAATGAAACGATCATATCCCTTTTCAACATACTTTTGCATTATCTCAAGCTGTGTGGAGTTCATTGGTTCAATAAGAGAAGGGAAATTTGCGTCAGGATTTGTGGCAACAATTTCCGCGTTGATCCCTAATTTCTCTGCAAGTCCTTTGGCATTCGGAATTAGACCGAATATACCGATACTGCCGGTAATTGTAAGTGGGTTGGCAAATATCCTGTCGGCGCCGCATGAAATCCAATAACCGCCGGAAGCCGCATAATCACCCATAGACACTGCAAGCGGTTTCTTTTTTGACATAAAATAATCAAGAGCTTCTCCTATCTGGTCACTCCCGAATGCCGACCCCCCGGGAGAATTTACACGTAGCACCATCCCTTTTATCTTGTCATCTTCCGCGAGTTCGGTTATAATAGGTACAAGGTTTTTATAATTTATACCGGCATTCCCACCATCAATGATCTCTCCCGTTGCATACAGGACTGCGATATTATCCTTGGATCCATATGCGTCAGTCCATGGAATTTGTCCTATAAGTGTTTCGGGACTCACAAAATTAAGATCGTCTTTATCAACATTGATTAGTTTGGCGAGTTTTTCATCCATTGTCCTTTCATAGGCGATTTCGTCAATCATTCCGACTTTTTTTGCATCCTCGGCAGATGAAAACATTATACCTCCGTTAACAAGATCGTTTATTTTCTCAGGAGTCAGTTTCTTCCGTTTTTCACATATCCCTTCCTTTATGAAATCCCACATAGTACCAAAAAGGGTGTCGAGCTGAGCACGTGCGGGTTCGCTCATATGATTTGAGATATATGGTTCAACGGCAGATTTGAAAGTACCGACTTTGACAACCTGAAATTCGATTCCCAATTTATCAAAAAGTCCCTTCATGAACATTGTTGCACCTCCGAGTCCTTGAATTGCTATATTGCCATAAGGATTCAGGTATATTTTATCAGCTGCAGACGCAATATAATAAGTCCCTAATGTGTACGCATCGCCGTAAGCATAAACTTTTTTACCTTTCTTTTTGAAATCCTTGACAGCTTCGCGAATCGCATTTACTGTAGCTGGTGATGCCGCCATCGCCTGACATTTAATATACATGGCATCGATATTGTCATTATTGGATGCAGACTTTATCCCTTCAACAATCTGATTCAGAGTTGCAGGTTTTGTCAGATTCCCCTGCATCAATTCTAAATAATCCGGATTTGTAGCTTCGGCAGACTCTACTATTGTACCATTCAAATCAAGAGTTAATATACTATGTGATTTTACGGAATTGGATACACTATTTTCTGTCCCCACTCTTGCTGCAATTCCGATTGTTATCATTACAGCCGCAACTCCAAACAGCACAAGTGCGATCCATGTGCCGACGAAAGACGATAGTGAATTAAGAAGAAACTTTTTTAACATATATGAATTGTTGTTTATGCAGATATGATTATAGCGTCTTGATTATAGATTTTATACTTTCAGCAAGTCTGTTGGCTTCATCTATTGTTTGAGCCTCGCTATATATTCTGATTATCGGCTCTGTATTTGATTTACGAAGGTGAACCCAAGAATCAGAAAAATCGATTTTTATACCGTCAATATCGTTTACTTTCTCATTCTTGAAATGATCTTTAACTGCTGAAAGGATTGCATCCACATCAATATCAGGAGTAAGTTCTATTTTATTTTTTGCAATTTCATATTGTGGCAGTTGCTTCTTTATTTCAGAAACCTTTTTACCGGATTTTGCCATTAATGTAAGGAATAGGGCAATACCAACAAGAGCATCGCGTCCGCTGTGAAGAGCCGGATATATAACTCCACCGTTCCCTTCACCACCGATTACCGCATTAACCTCCTTCATCTTTGCAACAACATTCACTTCACCAACAGCGGCAGCGGCATATTGACATCCATGTTTCTCAGTAATATCTTTTAGGCCTCGTGAACTGCTAAGATTGGAAACAGTAGACCCCGGAGTGTATGAAAGTACATAATCTGCAATGGCAACCAATGTGTTTTCCTCAACAAACATCTCTCCATTCTCCATTACAATTGCAAGGCGATCAACGTCCGGGTCTACAACAAATCCTACATCAGCATCGCTTTCAGTCATAATTCTCGATATCTGGGTAAGATTTGCCGGAATCGGCTCCGGAGTATGAAAGAAATTTCCTGAAGGTTCGCAATTGATTTCAATTATATTCTGCACACCAAGAGATTTCAGAAGTTTGGGTATCACAATTCCACCTACCGAATTTATGCCGTCTATTGCTACGGTAAAGTTGCTTTTTTTGATAGCATCCGAATCTACAAGTTCAAGATTTCTAACCATCTCGATATGCCTTGACCCCCAGGTTTCATTTTTGTATTCTTTGCCAAGTTTAAACACATCGGAATAAATATAAAGTTGCTTCTCAGCTCTCGATATTACTTCTTTTCCAAGTTTATCAGAAAGAAATTCTCCGTTATGGTCAAGGAGCTTCAGCGCATTCCACTGTACCGGATTATGGCTTGCCGTAATAATAATGCCACCGCATGCTTTTTCGCCTGTTACGGCCAGTTCAGTAGTTGGTGTAGATGCCTTCCCGATGTTAATGACATCAAACCCCATTGATATAAGACTTCCGCATACGAGTTTCTCTACCATTTCTCCTGAAAGACGAGCATCTCTACCAACAACTATGCAGTTGCTGTCTCCTTTATATGTTTCTCTTATAAGGGAGGCATATGCACATGTGAATTTTACTATGTCTTCTGCACCGAGTCCATCACCTGGATTACCTCCTATTGTACCCCTTATACCTGAAATTGACTTAATTAGTGACATTGTAGTGATATTTTATCTCTCTTTTTATTGGAGTTCGTTTTTTAATGACGTATTCGCTAAGAAATTTATACAATCTCTGATGATTTTGCATATAATATACAAAATCATTAGTTAATATACGGCTTTAAAATATTGTATTTTATATAAATACGGATTACACTGGCTCTGATCGCTTCCAAATCCCTGTGTTGACTTTACAATGAGATTGACTTCGCAGTTATTGTGCAGGTATTTAAGAGGTACCTGAATACCTTCTCCATATTGTGTGGTGGAAGTCAATATGTTGTTGCCAAAAATAATTGGTACGCTCCCAAGCGCATTGTCCATTATTTCAGAGTTTCCTTCCCAACTTTCTGTTCCGTATTGGTAATAATTCTTAAGATTCATTCGCATAAATCTTAAATATACTTTGTCACCGAGATTAAACTGAATCTCCTCTTTTTGACTTTCTGTGGCATTCTCTGGAAATTCATCTCCTTTATTTAGAACTTGCATGTAAACGCTGCCATCTTCATCCATTTTGTAAAAAGGAGCGTTATCACCTGTTTTAAAATTACCGTCTTCCGGAATGTTAAGATCTACTGAATGTTTTGCAATATACCAATTGACTGCATGTTCCTCTTCATTAAGTAAGTCTGAATAACTTTTTGAATCTTCACAAGATGCAAATGCTATGCATATAGTGGCGCTAAAACCGAGTATTACTGATTTATTTATGTTGAACATCGTTAATCGTGTTATAAATTATATAATGGTTTAATTGATTTCTAATTTTTCCAACTTCTTTGGAATGAACGAGTCGTAGTCTTTAATATGATTGATAAATAAATTCCGGCATTCTTCGAGTGAACCATAATACTCTCCACCGGCTGCCATGCGATGCCCTCCTCCGTTAAACAGGTCCTTGCATATTTGTGATACCGGGAATTCATATTTACTGCGGCATGATACTTTAATGCAATCTGAATCTTCCCGCATGAATACTGAATAAACCATACCTCTGATATTAAGCGGTTCGTTTACGAGACCTTCGGTATCCCCTTTCTCATACTTATACTCGGCAAGCTCGTCTTTGTTAATTGTTATAAGTCCGCATCTATGTGACGGAAAAATTTCAAGTTTGTCAGATAGCGCATGTGATTTGAGTTTTAAACTCCAATAACTGCATGCTTTGATACACTCTTCAATTATCTTGCGCTTATCGGCACCCTTATCCATTAGTTTTGCCAGAATTTCATATATGTCATTATTGCGACAATTGACTGTGAAATTCTGTGTATCGGTAATCAGTCCTGTAAGCAGGCACGTCGCACTGTTATGGTTGAGATCGCTATAGAACCCGCATGCGGCAATTATTCTGAAGACGAGTTCGCATGTTGAAGACATCTCCGGATATGAGAATTGCAATTCGCAGTTCATATCAGGTTCTTCATGATGATCAATCAATATTTTTATCGATTTAGCGCTATTTATAAGAGGCGCGAGATGATCCTGACGTGAGCTGGTGTTGAAATCACAACATATTATCAAATCTGATTCCTCAATTAATCTTGAACAATAAGGATCATGACGGGTATAAACGGCAATTTCATTGAAATCCGGTAAGAACCGCAATGATCTTGGAGGTGTGTCCGGAACCACAACAGTGGCGTGTTTGCCTAAATCCCGGAATAAATGCATAAGTCCCAATGTGCTACCTATAGCATCCCCATCAGGATGAACATGGCATGTCAGGACAATGCGTTCACTCTTATCAAGAAGTGACAAGAATCTCTTTATGTCGTTTGTTTCAAGAAAATCGTTCATTTTCAATTTTTTGTTAACAGAACGAATCAGTTCAATTAACAAAGTTAATAAATTTATCTAATAAATAAGAGTGTTATGCCTTCAAATAAATGAATTTTATGAAAGGTTTTAATATCTTTTATTCTGAAACTATAATTTATGGTGAATATTCCGTATGATTTTTCTAATTTTGTGTAATATTTATTTCTATGAAACAAGAACTACATTCAAAGGATGAAAAGCTTAAGGCATTCGGAGATTTTCTGGATGTGCTTGATATATTACGGGTTCAATGCCCGTGGGATGCAAAACAAACAAATGAATCTTTGCGACCAAATACGATAGAAGAAGTTTTTGAGCTGGCAGACTCTTTGATTCAGAATGATACGCCCAATATAAAAAAAGAACTCGGTGATGTATTGCTGCATGTCGCATTTTATTCAAAAATAGCCGCTGAAAAAGGTGATTTTGATATAGCTGACGTATGTGATTCACTTGTCGAGAAATTGAAATTCCGTCATCCTCATATTTTTGGAAACGTAAAAGTATCAGGAGCTGAGGAAGTAGCGCAAAACTGGGAGCAGATAAAGTTGAAGGAAAAGAAAGGTAATAAAACTGTTTTGTCCGGTGTCCCCTCTGCCCTTCCGGCACTCATAAAAGCAAACAGGATTCAGGAGAAAGCGAGAAATGTAGGATTTGACTGGGATACAAAGGAGCAGGTTTGGGATAAGGTAAAAGAGGAAATTGCGGAAGTAGAAACAGAAATATTAAACAAGGACCAGGATGCTCTTGAGAAAGAGTTCGGAGATTTGCTCTTTTCAGTTGTTAACGCGGCACGTTTATATGGTGTAGATCCGGAAAATGCTCTCGAGAAAACAAACAAGAAGTTTATATCCAGATTCAATTATCTTGAATCCAAAGCAAAGGAAAATAATATTGATATAAAGGAAATGACTTTGGAGGAGATGGATAGATTCTGGGAAGAAGCAAAGAAGCTGGAACATAAATGATACTTTGCATCACTGAGAAACCGAGCGTTGGCAAGGATATTGCCAAGATATTGGGTGCCAATACATCACGTCAAGGATACTACGAAGGGAACGGATATTGTGTTACATGGACATATGGACATCTGTGTACATTAAAGGAGCCTGCGGACTATACAGAGACCTGGAAAAGATGGTCTCTTTCCTCTTTACCTATGATTCCTGACAAATTCGGAATAAAACTTATACCTCAAAAAAGTATAAAGGATCAGTTTTCTGTAATTAAGAAGCTTATTAAGGAATGCGATGAAATTATCAATTGCGGTGATGCCGGTCAAGAAGGAGAACTCATTCAAAGATGGGTAATGCAGAAAGCCGGATGCAAGAAACCCGTGAAACGGTTGTGGATAAGTTCTCTTACAGACGATGCGATAAAGGAAGGTTTTCGAAATCTAAGATCAGAAAAAGATCTTGAGTCTCTTTATATTGCCGGATTATGTCGTGCAATAGGTGATTGGATTTTAGGACTTAATGCAACGAGACTATATTCTATGAAATACGGTGAACGCGGGCAAGTCCTTTCCGTTGGCAGGGTACAGACACCTACACTGGCACTCGTTGTAAGCAGACAACAAGAAATAGAGAACTTTATTCCAAAAGATACTTGGGAACTTGGAGCTGAATATAGGTCTGTTCTGTTCAAAAGTTCATTGAAACCTTTTGATAATGAAGAATCCGGGAAACTTGTAATAGAGGAGATTTTATCCTTGCCTATGATTATTAAAGATGTTGAAAAGAAGAAAGGTAAAGAAGCTCCGCCTCGCCTCTTCGATTTGACGTCCTTACAGGTAGAATGCAATAAGAAATTTGGAATGGGAGCGGATCTTACACTCCGTACCATACAGGCATTATATGAGAAAAAGGTTACAACCTATCCTCGTGTGGATACTACTTTTTTAACAGATGACATGTATTCGAAATGCAAGAGTATCCTGAATAATCTGACTCAGTATTCAGAGTTGCTTCAGCCACTTAGGGGGAAACAATTAAAAAAAAGCAAGAAAGTTTTTGATAATAGTAAAGTGACGGATCATCATGCAATAATTCCAACCGGGCAAGCGCTTCCTGCCGGACTTTCTAAAGAAGAACTCAATGTTTTTGATACAATTTCCAAACGTTTTATATCTGTTTTCTACCCTGATTGCGTATTTGAACAGACTGTAGTAAAATCGGAGGTGGGTAAATATAAATTCAAGACCACAGGAAGAATAATTTTAGATCAGGGTTGGAAAGCAGTATACAAATCTACAGAATCCGATTTGTCAGAAATTGGCGCAGAGGATGGCTTACGTTCAGATAACAATACTATACTTCCTGATTTTAAGATAGATGAATCCGGACCACAGATCCCCAAGTTGATAAAAAAAACAAGTCAACCTCCAAAATATTATACAGAAGGAACATTGCTAAAAGCAATGGAAACGGCCGGAGCATCAGTGGAAGATGAAGATCTGAGAGAAGCATTAAAAGCAAACGGTATCGGCAGACCATCCACAAGAGCTGCAATTATTGAGATACTCTATAAACGAGGATATATCCGCAAAGAACGTAAATCTCTCAGAGCGACTGAAGCTGGGATTGATTTGATTTCTGTTATCCAGGAAGAATTGCTTAAGAGTGCGAAACTCACCGGAATATGGGAAGGCCGTTTAAGACAGATAGAAAAGGGGGAGTATAGCGCTGAGGAATTTATACGGCAATTAAAACAGATGATAAATGAAATTGTTATATCAGTATTAAAGGATAATTCAAATCGTCGTATTCAGACTGAACAGAAACGTTGATGCCGATAAAAATGAGTATTGCTGTCCAATATAGTATTGTAGCCGTTATTGTTCTCGGTGCGTTGGTATTCTTATGTGTATTATCCTACAAGAAACGTAAAAACAATAAACCTTGTAGCGGATGTGCCTTAACCAATACATGTAATGATCCGAGAAATAGGAATAATAGGAAGACTATCAGTTCACATTCGAATGAAACTTCATCAACTGCCAGGAATTCACAATGTTCTGCCATGCAATATAAGCGGCGGGAGCAAGAGAGGCAATAGGAACAAGATATGCGAGTGCCAGCCATACCGCAAGCACAGTGTTCTTCTGTCCTAAACTTTGTCCTCCGGATACTTTATCGTTGTATTTGCCACCTACTTTCCTTCCTAAATAAAACTGTAGCAGACATACTGCCAAGGCTCCGATAACTAATCCTACAACATTGAGTATTTTGCTGTCGTCCCATGTTTTTATACTGAAACTTACACAGCTTCCAACTATAATGAACAGCGATATCGCCCACATGTAAAATGACAACTGCTGCTGGTTGTTGACATATGCGTGAATCTTCGGTGTCATGTATCTCATCAGCAAAGCAAGTAGAAGGGGACATACAAGAAGCGGAAACACTTTCGAACAGATAAATAGTGTTGATTGCAGGAATGAAAGTTCAGAATTGTCTCCAATTGCTGCAAAAATGACAGGGCCGATTATTGCTACAATCATATTGCATAATAGTGAGTATGTTGCAACAAATGATATTCTGCCTCCTAACATTGACGTTATCACCGGAGCGGCTGTCGCCGTTGGTATAAAAACGCAAATAAACAATCCGGATGCTATTACATGGTTAAATGGGGAAATTAATATATAGACGACAGCTGATAATCCCAACTGTACAGCAAGAAGTATAAAATGTTCCTTTTGAGGTTTAAAATCTTTGAAATCAAGTTTACAGTAGGTGATCAGCAGCATCATAAAGATCAGATATGGAGATAGAAATGTAAGGTATCCGATCCATTGATAGAACACTGCACCGCCAATCATGGCAACAGGCAGCATTGCCGATTTGATTTGCGATCTTTCAATATGCATTGTATACGGTCAAATATTATTATATACTCTCAGTAACTGCTCAGATTGCTCAATAATTTTGTTAGGCAATTGAATGTTTTTTCAGGCGCTTTTTCCCAGAAATCATTATATTGACTAATGTTTTCTGCAGATCCTGGAGTATCGCTCATTACTCTTATAACTGCAAAAGGGATATTTTCAGATAACGCTGTCTGTGCAATTGATGCGGATTCCATATCCACTGCTTTTGATTCGGGAAAATTATGTTTGATATTATTTACCTGTTCTACAGTATGAATGAATTTATCGCCACTACAGATAAGTCCGTATTTGACGTCATCATTTTCGTTGAAAATCTTTTTAGCTATTTCCAAAACTTTGTGGTCTGGCTTAAGATACACATCATATCCGTCCGCTGCCCCATAATTAGTATCGGGTCCGCACCACACATCGTGATATGCCACTTTATCCGGAATAAGGACAGATCCAATTTTGAGTTTTCCGTCAACTCCGCCTGCGACACCTGTATTGATAATTAGTTTAGGATTTATTTCGCGAATCAGTCTTAAAGTATTTAGGGCTGAATTCACTTTCCCGATTCCACATTTGGCGGCAAATATATCGTGTTCCCCTATTTTACCCACATAGTATGTGATATTTGAATTCCTGCAGTTTTTTTGATATCGGGGCATAATGTTAAGAAGCAGCTTCAACTCCTTATCCATCGCAACTAAAATAAGTATCTTCATATTTTACTTTATCTGTGAAAATTTATGCAAAATTAAATATTAATATTAACTTAGATATAATTTAAGCTTTGAAAAAATCTAATGATGTGACTTGTATTACAATCAGTCGAAGAAATCATGAAAACCATATTAATTTGGAACAATAAGTTCTCTGATAGACAAGTGGCAGAGATAGCTGGGTCGATAGACCAAGGTTCGATGGTCATACTTCCAACAGATACTATTTATGCTATCTGTTGCGATGCTTTAAATGTCAAGGCGGTTGAATCCCTGTGTCGTTTAAAGGGCATCCAGCCTAAGAAAAACAATCTTTCAATTTTATGTGCAAATATCTCCATGGCATCACATTATGCAAAAATAGACAATGTGGGATACGAGTGGCTTAAGAACTATACGCCGGGTGCTTATACATTTCTCTTCAGGGCATTGTCTTCACTCCCGAGTACATTCAAAGGAAGAAAGATTATCGGAGTCCGCATACCTGATTCTCCTATTGCATTGGCAGTATCGAATTATTTGAATAAACCATTACTTGTCACCTCCATAAAATTTGAAGAGTATGATTATGGCGTAAATCCGGACTTGATAGCTGAGCGGTATGATGGCAAGGTAGATATGATGGTGGTCAATGGTGAAGGCGTAACTGTCCCGTCAACAATTATTGATTGTACTGTAAATCCTCCGGAGATTGTTCGGGAAGGCAAAGGTGAGATTTAGAGAGTGAACTCTCTAAATTAATTTTTGAATTAAAGAATTATTTCTTTAAATTTGTATTTGCAAACCGCCAGTGTTTGTACAGATAGAATATACTTATTTTAACAATTCTAAATAACAGACAATTATGTCAAAAGTAACAGTTGTTGGCGCCGGTAATGTAGGCGCTACCGCAGCCAATGTAATGGCATTGCGTGAGATTGCAGATGAAGTAGTGATGATCGACATCAAAGAGGGTGTATCCGAGGGTAAAGCAATGGATATGATGCAGACTGCAAACCTTCTTGACATGAATACACGTATCAAGGGTGTGACAAACGATTATGCTGCGACTAAAGACAGCGATGTTGTTGTAATCACATCTGGCATACCACGTAAACCCGGCATGACTCGTGAAGAGCTTATCGGTGTTAACGCCGGCATTGTAAAGCAGGTTACAGAAAGCGTGCTTGCACACAGCCCCAATGCTGTGATTGTATGCGTTTCAAACCCAATGGATACAATGACATATCTTATTCATAAAGTTTCCGGTCTTCCAAAGAATCGTATAATAGGTATGGGCGGTGCACTTGACAGCAGCCGTTTCAAATATTTCCTCAGCCAGGCACTTAACGCAAATCCTAATGAAATAGAAGGCTTTGTAATCGGCGGTCATGGCGATACAACAATGATACCGATGAAGCGTTTTGCCACACTCCGTGGTATTCCTGTGACAAACTTCCTTTCCGCAGAAGAACTTGATAAAGTTGCTGCTGACACAATGGTTGGTGGTGCAACTCTTACAAAACTGCTCGGGACTTCTGCATGGTATGCTCCGGGAGCAGCGACAGCTGAAGTTGTAGAGGCTGTGCTTCACGATCAGGATGCTATCATTCCTTGCTCTGCTCTTCTTGAAGGCGAATATGGCGAGAGTGATCTTTGCATCGGTGTCCCTTGTGTTCTCGGTAAAGGTGGAATCAAGAAGATTATTGAACTTGATCTTAACGCAGAAGAGAAAGAACTCTTTAAGAAAAGCGCTGAGGCAGTTCATAAAACAAATTCAGCACTACCCTGCTAAGAATCAATTAAAATCAACTATAAACAAGGGTGCGACAGTCAAATATCGCACCCTTGTTTATATAATATAAATTCAAGATATCAATCAGATAATAAAATCAGACACAATAATAGTAATCAACATTAATATCAAGAACCAATATGAAGAATCATTTAGTTTTATGCTTGCCGACTCATTGGTCTTTTTTAAATAGATACTCGCCAGCTTGCTGAAAGCGAGCATAAATCCTAAAAATAATTCCAAATAGAGTAAATAGTTCTTAAGTTTAATTGTAGAAGGAGACTTCATTTGCAACACAAGACCAACAATAATTAAAATAAGAAAAGCCAACCAGAATATTATCTTTATTTTATCTTTCATTATAACTGCTGTTTGCTTATATATTCATTAAGTTCTACCACATACCCGGAAACCGTTTAAATTCATCTTCAAAGAATTCCGGGAATACATCCCGGATCTGTTATCGACTCAGTTTTATTCCATATACCTTCCCGGATTCCGATAATATCATAGCAACGTAAAATCCTGATGCCTCCCCTTCCAGATTCAAAAAAGCACGGTTTGTATTCCTGAAATATCTTTCCAGAACTTGCATGCCGTCTAATGAATATACTCTCACAAGTTGTATTTTCTCTGGAAAATCTATCTGATAACTGCCGGCTCCTAATGCAATTATTTCAGGATTTTCAGGATTTAGAACCAATTGGAATTTTCGTTCTTTTGCAAGTTTTTCGTTCTTTATTTCCTCAATAAAATCCTCATAAAACTTAAAGGGTACATATTCGTCCTCCGTAACGATATCTTCGAGATTTATATTACGGTATTTGTCCGGGTTATATATATCGAATTCAACAGCCGATGGCATTATAATCTGATTCCCGGCTCTGTCAAGTTCTTCCAATTGTTCTTTACGTTCTTCCGATAAGCGTTTAAATTCGGCAGAATCCTTGTATGGATTTGATAAAATCCTTGAAAAATAGTTTGGAATATCTTTCCATGCCTCAATGGCATTTACAGGCATTCTATGATCATATCTTATTAATTCTATCTCTCTGGCAAAATTTTGTAGGATTTCATTTTCCTCCTTGCTAAGCTTACTCCGGTCAAAATTATTTTTAAGGCTATAAGCCAACACCGGATAACCTTTGTTATCTCCGGATATAATAACATATCCACCTGCCGGATGATTGAAAATATAGAATGGTGAAAACAGTCTGTTTGTTGTAAGTTGCCTGCCGTTCCAGATTAGTCTCGGTGTTTCCTTGATTTCATTATAAGCTGTATTGAAAAATATCTCAGCAAGTTTTTTTGCCTGGTTCTGAGTTACAGTTTCAGCATACATGGAATTGGCGGATGCCATGCACAACGAAACAATTATTAGGAAAACTTTTCTCATAGTTCTGACCTTTGGAACGCTTAGAAACAGTCTGGATTTAAATCCAGACTGTTTCTAATATTCATAACGTTTGAAACTCAGGAATTATTTTTAAACAAGCTCTTATTCTTCTGCTGAAATAATTTCTGATTCTTCGGCTTGTGTATCCTGTTTCACATTAGGCAATTCCAGACCGAGATGACGCTTGGCATCTACACTCTTCAATATAATACCCAGAACCAGAGCCGCGGCTCCGAGACAAGCAAGCATTATTAATGGTACAGTATAATTATAACTTACTGATGCCTGGGCTTCAGTAATTGTACCATTGGCAAGTGCCTCTGTTATATCAGGATTGGTTTTGTCAAGGACTTTGCCGATAAGCAATGGGAATAGCCATAGACCAATATTCTGTATCCAGAATATCAGAGCGTACGCAGATCCTATAATTTTGGCATCAACCAGTTTCGGAACACTTGGCCATAAAGAAGCAGGGACAAGTGAGAATGATGCTCCAAGAACAAGTATAGTGACATATGCTATAATTACTCCCCCAACCGGGCTATTACTGAATTGAGGAAGAATAAATGCGAATGTGAGATGACACAGAATAAGTAATATTGATCCAAGAATAAGCATTGATGCCGCTTTGCCTTTGTAATCCACGTAATTGCCAAGAATCGGAGTGATTCCTACAGCAAGGAGGGGGAAGACAGCAAATATGGCGGATGCGCTCTGTCGCATATACCCCATCCAACAATATAGGACAAGAAATATAATGGCAACAAACAGCATCACAGTCTTCAATATTTTGTTTTTACCAAAATTACTTGCAAAAGATGCGACAGCGACAATCAGCATCACTACATATTGCCATACGGAAACTGCGTCTCCACCCCAGAAGGAGGTCGGGTCTACATCTGTGAATTTAAGATTACACTGCAGCATATTAACAGCATATTTCTGGAATGGGAATATTGCCGAATAATAAAGCACGCATAACAAAGCTACCAGCCAAAATGCCCAGCTTGACAATATTTTACCAAGATCACTTATCTTAAACGGCTCATCTTTTTCCTCGGCTTCTCCTGTCTGTGAATCAAGTTTCTTGTCCATAAAGAAATAAACAATAAACATTATCAGGGCAATAAGCAATAAGACAACACCGAATGCTACAGAACGGGATACGTCAACCACTCCTCCCAATTCGGCAAATACCGGTGAGAAAATCATACATGTCGCTACCCCAAGTCGTGCCAATGCCATTTCCGATCCCATAGCCAATGCCATTTCTCGGCCTTTGAACCACTTTACAATACCGCGGCTGACTGTTATTCCTGCCATCTCGACGCCACACCCGAAGATCATGAATCCTACAGCTGAACATTTTGCAGATGCCGGCATCCCTTTATAGAAGGGAGAGATGCCCAATTCCTCAAAACCGGGGATATAGTTGAGATTATTTGTAAACCATGTGTTAAGTGTACTGTTGATAAATGAATCAGTAAGAGCATACCAATTTATTACGGCGCCGAAAAGCATGACGCCTCCAGACAGAACGGCAGTAAATCGGACTCCCATTTTGTCAAGGATAATCCCGGCAAATATCAGGAAGAAAATAAATACATTCAGGAATGTTTCCGAACTTTGCATTGTTCCGAATGCAGTTGAATCCCATCCCCTCTCGGATTGTAAAAGATCTTTAATAGGCGAAAGTACATCCATAAAGATATATGAACAGAACATTGCGAATGCAAGCAATCCGAGCGCTGTCCATCTTGCCCAACTTTTATCGCGAAGTGACACAGTCTGTAGCGAAGACGATAATGTAGTCATTAAATAAGTGATTTAGTATTATTTTTTGAATGTTTTTTAGAAACTGTTTAAATTTATTTTCAGAGTATTTTGAGATGGATTTTTGAGAAGTATTCTTAGTACCAAGCCCCATTCTGAATTTCGTCTGTCAGTTCCGATTCAGGAACGGCACCGTTTATTCTATTGGTTTCCTTCCCGTCTTCATCGAGAAAGACGAAAGTCGGGATTGATTGTATCTGGTATTTATTTGCAATTTCGGGATATTCATCTACATCAATTGATATGAAATTGATTTTGTCTCCATATTGTTTTGCAATTTTTTCAAAAATCGGCTTCATTTTTCTGCATGGAGGGCACCATACGGCAGAAAAATCAATTATTGACGGTTTCCCATTATTTACAAGCGTAGTCTTTACTATATTCTCAGAAACATCTGTATTGTTTCTGGAGACTGAATTATCCTGTGCTTCCGAACCTGTTTCTTCATCTATGGAGATTGTCGTTTTAGGTTGTTTGCTTTCTATTGCCGTATCAGAGTCCTGACTCTGAGTTGTTGTGGATTTGCCGGAGCAGGAACTTGCAATCAGCATTGTGAGTGCAATTGACAGGGATGCAATTATATTTGAATGTATCATAATAATCTGTATAATAATGATAGATGCGGTGTGCAAAGAGTTTGCTATTTGCAAACACCCTACGCACCGCATCAATTTATTAAAATTAAATTCTCTTTAGAAATTGTTTAAATTTATTTTCAGAGAATTTTGAGAAGTATTTTTGAGATGTTTCTGCGAGTCGAGGAGGGAGAAACCTGACGGTTTTGACCGATGAGACTTGGTGGAAACAGCCGAAAAGACTCTCAAAAGACCTGAAAGAATACTTATAACATTTTTTTCGTAATTAATTTAAACAGTTTCTTAGATCTTTTAAATCTCTTTTCCGTGTTCGAGAAGCAGTGTCATGGAAGGACGATCGCAAACTTCTGCCGGACCGAAGTACTGAATTGGTCCCGGATACTGGTATAGTGTATTGAGAGCCAACGTCTCGCGCATGGATGCATATTTTAAGTACGGACGACCGTTGAGGTTTACCAATGCTTTCTGAATTACAGGCTTCATCTCACCGTTGCGACGTTCCATATTCATCATCATAGTGATTGGAATACCACCGCAGATCCAATTTTCCGGTTTATCGGTGAGGTTGCGTACACTTGACATGTAGCCGGTCAATCCCGAGTTAATCAACATTGCCGCATTATAACCAAGTGCATAGGTATAATCAGCGTCGAAGTTTGTCGGGTCTGCGCAACGTCCTTCATAACCGAAGAAGTGATGCTGAGCTGCAAACTTACCTACGTATTCTCCATCTCTTGCCATCTCTGCAAGGCGTTTGCCAATCATTTCGCTAAGAAGACTTTCTGTCTCGATAAGAGATACTTGTACATTACCGTGGCTGTCTCGATCCAGACTAAGCTGCAGAGCTATCCTGTCAGGAAGTGAACTGTAAAGTTCGGCATTTGCAGGAGATAGATGTTTCTGGATAGCCTGAAGTTTCTCACTTTCGGAAAGAGACTCAAGTTCTGAAGCGTAATTAACCAATACCTCGTTAAGCTCGGAAATAAGGACTTTCATCGAAGGTATGAATTCAATCAATCCTTCAGGAATAAGGATTGTTCCAAAGTTCCAACCCAGCTTTGCACGTTCTGAAATCATATAGCAGATTGAGCTGACTATATTGTCAAGAGTCATGCGTTTTGCCAACACTTCTTCTGATATAAGGCAGTAGTTCGGCTGAGTCTCTAATGCGCACTCAAGTGCTATGTGAGATGCTGAACGCCCCATCAATTTAATGAAGTGATAGTATTTTTTTGCCGAGTTACAATCACGTTGTATATTTCCTATAACTTCGCTATATACCTTGCAGGCTGTGTCAAAACCGAAAGATGCTTCAATCCAGTCATTCTTCAGGTCTCCATCGATAGTCTTCGGTACACCGATAACCTGAACACCTGCATTAATGTTTTTGTAATATTCTGCCAATACCGCTGCATTGGTATTGGAATCGTCTCCTCCAATTATAACCAATGCTTTGATATTAAGCTCTTTCAGTATCTTTAGCCCGGCTTCAAATTGTTCCGGATTCTCAAGTTTTGTACGACCTGATCCTATGATGTCAAAACCTCCGGTGTTGCGATATTCCGCAATGTAACCGGCGGTAAGTTCCATATACTGGTGATTGATAAATCCTGAAGGTCCCATAAGGAAACCATACAGACGATTCTCTTTATTAAGCTTCTTGAGTCCGTCAAAAATACCGCTGACAACGTTGTGACCACCGGGAGCTTGTCCTCCGGATAGGATAATTCCCACATTGAACGGTTCCTCTACTCTTTCTGGTTCGTCGTTGTGTTCAAATTGAACAACAGGCATCCCATATGTATGAGGAAACAATTGCTTAATAGCCTCCTGGTCAGCTACAGAATTGGTAGCCTCGCCGAATTTCACTTTTACGTCACCTTGCAACTCTTTGGGAAGTTTAGGCTGGTATTCTGCCCTAACTCTTTGTAGCGCACTCTTTTTCATAATGGATTTATATAACTGAATATCTTTTATTACCTTTAGTTATGAATATGTTACAAAGTTAATCATTTTGAATAAGAGTGCAAAAACAATTTTTTAATTATAATTCAGAACTGTTCAAGTAATTGTTTGCTTTTAGAAGCTGTTTGAAAATAAAATTTAATTTTGGGTCGTAGGCTTGGAACGGAAATTTTCTTAGAGTATGTTGAGTTTTAAATGATTTTAGCACAGACAGAGACTTCGGAGGGATTTTTCAAGATTCAGGAGGGAGCATAGCGGGCTATGTGACCGAATGAATCTTGGGAAAGCACCTGAAGGATCGTTTGTGATGAAATCAAAAATTCCAATACTCTTTATAAATGTTTAATTTGGTTTAAAACTCAACATACTCTTAATTCCCGAGGTCTTCAAGCATTTTCTCAGCACATCTAAGATCCTCGATAGTGTCGATTCCTATTGTTGAGAATTCTGTAAGTCCGACTTTGATTTTATAGCCATTCTGCAACCATCTCAGTTGCTCAAGACTTTCGGCTTTCTCGAGTGTTGATTCGGGTAATTTTACAATCTCTTTTAATGTCTCGGCTTTATATCCATAAATCCCGATATGTGTATGGAACTGATATTCCTTAAGCCAGTTTTTCCAATCTGTTTTCCTGATATATGGAATTATGCTTCTTGAAAAATATATTGCATTGAAGTTATCATCATAGATAAGCTTGACTAAATTGGGATCAAACAACGCATCAAACCCGTCCTCGGGATTAAACTGTTTGGTAAGTGTCGCGAGCTTTATATCCGGTTCATTTTCAAATAAAGAAGCTATTTTGTTTATCTGCGATGGTTGGATAAATGGTTCATCACCCTGAATATTTATAACCACTTCAGCATCGCTGCCAAGTTTACGATATGCTTCCTCGATTCGTTCCGTTCCGCTTTTATGTGATAATGAGGTCATTACTACATTATATCCGGCTTTGCGGACACAGTTGGCAATCCGCTCATCATCCGTGGCCACTGCAAGTTCTATCCCTGTCTTTTCAACTTGTCGGCACACTCTTATAATCATCTCTTCTCCACCTATTTTTGCAAGTGGTTTTCCCGGGAATCGCGAAGATTCATATCTCGCGGGAATTAAACATATAAATTTCATTGTATAGGTTATTGTTTGCTTTATATTGACTCGGTATTGCTTATATTTACGGGTTACTTCCGGATTTTATTCTCTCTTTGGTATATGTCTTTTTTAGCCATAAAGGTACAATTACAGCTCCTATAAATAAATAAAGATAATATGTTATTATTCTCCATACGACAGCGAGTATGAGAGCCATGGCAGGAGTGGGAATGAAATCTCCATAGTATTGCGAGAATAACCATTCGCTAAGTCCTGATCCTCCGGGAGTCGGACTGATCATTAATACAACCCATATTACAAATTGTCTGGCAAGAATTGCCCATTGATATTTGTCATCATATGGTATAAAACCGAAGAAAAGTGCATTTACAACAAGATATCGGGATGTCCAGGAGATAGCTGTCCCACAGAATACTTCAAGCCAGAATCCGAATGGTTTTGCTTTTAGCTCTATAGAAGTTTCCACCATGCTTGATCCCATTCCGGAAATTTGAGAAGACCATTTGTTGAGCAATTTCCATTTTGAGATCTTGTCAAGCAGCTTGTTTATCCATATCGGTTTCCATATGATCCCCATAAATAATATGAATGTCCATGCCGCAATAATTAAGTATACAACCCAAAAGGTATATTTGATTCCGTGAGCGAACGAATTACCATCTGAAGTGAATATCTCACTTGCCGGTGTAATCAATATAATAAAAGGACATGCAATGACAAAGAACAATTCATCGAGAAATAAGGTGGTAAGCATCAACGTTGTAGCTTTACCAATTTCAATGCCTTGAGAGTTCAGGAATATCATTCCTAATGAACTGCCTCCCACTGCTGACGGTGTTATGCAATTTGTAAATTCACATAACATATCAACTTTCCAAGCCTGCTTCCAGCTAAGTTTACGATTAGTAAGTGCTCTGAATCTCCAGGTCAGTCCGAAATCCCTTCCGAACATAAATAGAAATCCTGCTATTATGCAGGTGTATATACGCCAGTCTATATTGATGTTTCTTATTACATCAACAAAATTCTCTTTTCTGGCATCATGCAAAAACATCAGACCAACAACGATCAATCCTATAGAAACAGGTAAAAGAACCTTCCACACGGAAAAGTCAGCTCTGTTATTATTTGCGGATTTGCCAGCTGTCATATTGTCTATTGTTTTTGTAAATAGAATCATATCTGTCCAATACCTCACCTACAACGTCTTCCCAACTTCGCACTAAAGTGTTTCTTGCATTATAACTTACTTCTTTTAGAATGTCTTTATGCTTTTGCAAAAACATAATTGCTTTTGCAAACTCTTTGGGGTTCTTCTTGACAAGGAAACCATTGTACCCGTCTCGTATCACTTCTGACGCGGTAGATTCTTCCAAAAGCATTGTAGGCGTACCCATGGCAGCCGCCTCTCTCAAAACAAGAGGTGCATTGTCATAGAAAGAAGGAAACAGGAAAAGATCAGAAGCCGCATAATAATCACTTATTTTTTTTCTGTCTCTAATCGCTCCATGCATCGTGCAACAGTCTTCAAGTCCATACTCTATTATTTTATTACGTATGTCATTGGCTGCATATCCCGTGCCTATGAAGTTCATGGTAAAAGAGAGCGAGTCCTTAAGTTCCTTAAGAGTATCTAATATTACGTCAATTCCTTTCTCCCATATATGTTGTCCTAAGAATAGAAGGGCGATGCTTTTTTCAGGAATATTAAGTCTTTTTTTTGCTCTGAGTTTATAATCCATAAGATCACCCTGCACAATTGACGAAAAATCGTTGCCATTCTCAACAACAGTCAGTTTCCCTTTGTACCCATATTCCCTTACAGTATCTTCAACGAATGCCTGTGGAATCCACACTTCATCGCATAAATTGAAGAAATCAATTATTCTCTGCATAATTATCGGTATCATCCATCTTGTATTATTGAATGAATGGCTGAGATCATCTTTGTATTTTGAATGAAATGTACCGATCAGTGGCACTCCCCTTTTCTTTTTTACATACACGCCAAGTCTTCCTGAGGAGAAGGGACAATGTGCATGGACTATTTTGAAGTTTGTATTTCTTAAACGATACCATATAAATGGATCCAACTTGGGATAGCCGTATCTGTACGGACTTCTCGAACGGATAGGAAGTGAGAAATAGCGCAACACATCATAAGGCTTCTCTATAATCTCCGGATTCCAAGGAGTGACAACACATGTTGGTGCTCCATATTTTTTTAACCAATATGCATAATTTTCCACAGTAAGAGATACCCCATCCAGAATTGGAGGAAAGCTATCGTTAAAGATGCCATAAAGTCCCTTATCTTTTGGAATGCTGAATGGATTATTCATTTTCTGTGTTTATTGTATGTATAATATGTCTGTTATTTCACAAAATTAAGTTAATTTTATAACAACTGAATGTCTCATATGGTAAATATTTGGTAAATATTTTTTTTAGAGTGTGTTTGGATTTAACTTTCCTTTACATGAAGTTTTTTTTTGAGGGAATTCCACAAGTTGAAGAAGGAGCATAGCGGGCTATGCGACAGATGAGACTTGGTGAAATTCACCGGAAAGAACCTTCAGGGGAAGGAAAAGAATATCTCAGACATATTCAAACATATAATTCGTGTTAAATTCAAACACACTCTTAAATACAGGAAAATGTTTTTAATATGTGAGTAGGTATTCAAATTAAAAGATAATAAGTGTTTTTACTTTTATGCATAAATTTAATCTGAACACTTACTTAAATCGATATGATAAACTCAATAGGGTGATTTTCTTGAATGCCGCATTCTGAAGTATTTATTGTATCAATATCAAGTAACATGAAATAAAAATATTGAAAAGGGTGTTGTATAATTAAAATAAAAATTATAACTTTGCACTCGCAAAAGTTAAGGGTGCCATGTCCGAGTGGTTAGGTACCGGTCTGCAAAACCGTTCACACCAGTTCGAATCTGGTTGGCACCTCAAAAGCACTTCCAATTGGAAGTGCTTTTTTATTATGTCTTTTAGAGAGTGTTTGGATTTAAATGATTTTAGCACAAATAGAGACTTCGGAGGGATTTTTCAAGATTCAGGAGGGAGCATTTGTGTCAGCCGGACTCCGGTCGGGCTATGTGACCGGATGAATCTTTGGGAAAGTACCCGGAGAATCGTTTGTGATGAAATCAAAATTCCCATACTCTTTATTAATGTTTAATTTGCTTTAAATTCAAACACTCTAAGATTAAGGAATAATTAAGCATGTGAAATCTGATCAGGCTGAAAATGTTAAATTTCTGTTAAAATGCGAATTATAAATACTTAATATTGGTGAGAGGTTATAAAGTTTTAACGATATTTTCTTAACTTTACATTGATTGTATTCTGTGTATTATATCTAATCCAAGATCTTAACTACCTTAAAATTCTATATATGAAAAAAATATTAATTATTGCAATGCTAATCTTTGCAATCGGTAATTCAGCGTTTGCTATTACTCCAAATGAAAACGGGATATATGAAATTGCCAATGCATCGCAACTTGAAGAATTCGCAGCCATTGTTAATTCAGGTCAGAATACGACAAATGCTGTACTTACAAGTAACATAGATATGAACGGTGTCACACACACACCAATCGGAAATTCGAGCAATGTTCCATATAAAGGAGTATTTAACGGAAGATTCCATAAAATTTCAAATCTTAAATTAGGTGATGGAAATAGTGAAAATGTTGCTCTTTTCGGATTTGCCGGATCAGGTGCAAAAATATGTAATCTTATAATAGATAAAAATTCATCATTTTCCGGGCGGGATCATTGTGCGTCATTTGTATCCCGGTGTTGTGACACAGAGAAGGGAGTTGCGGAATTTTCATGTCTTGGCACCTCCGCATCTGTCAAAGCATATAGTACAGACTCCTCAAAAGGTCATGCATCCGGTTTAGTGGGTGTTTCAGACGGTAATGTCGCTTATAGATTTAGTAATTGTTACAACCTTGGCGCTGTTCGTGGCGTTACAGTGGGTGGAATGTCATGTGGCGCCCCGACAGCAGTATGTCATTCATGTTTTACGGTTACCGATGTAAAGGTTCAGGCAACAGCTTCTTCCGGTGCAAAAAATCCATCCCCTGTTGGTTATGTTTTTATCAAAGGTGTTGTCGATTTCTCCGAAGGCTGGGGATATAATTTTTTCTTTGGTAGTAATACTGATGAAATCTTTTATCCGAGTATTACTCAGTCTGCCAAGAAATGGACAGATCTGACAAAGCCTTATTCTCCAGGTAATCATGGTGTATATAAAGTCCTTGCTGCCGACTGGAGTAGCACAGGACAACTATGCTGGTATCTGAATAATTGTTCATCAGATGATCCGGTATGGGGACAAGATCTTACTAAAGATGAATTTCCTACATTTATGCCTGGAACGCCCGTAGTTGTTAAAGAAAACGGTATATATAAAAACAATGGCGTGACAATTTCTGGTGATTATGACAATGATCCGGGAAATGATAAAGTAACGTTGACAGGAAAAGTCCTTTGTGGCAATTCTCCGGTTGTCGGAGCACAGGTTTCAGATGGAATAAATGTGACGCTTACCGATGAAAACGGGTGCTATAATATTAAATCTGCTAAAGAGACAGGGATGGTTTTTGTATGTAACCCGAAAGGTTATAAATATGTTTTCAAAAACCGTGAACCTCAGTTTTATCATCGTGTCGATGATAAAAATCCATCAAAAGTCGAGGAATGTAATTTTGAACTTGAAAGAGACAATGCTACGGATCATGCAGTTCTTATGATTGCAGACATCCAGATATGTGGGCGAATTGATGATCAATATTTGTTTCGTGATAAGACGATACCTGATATAAATGAGACTATTGCCAAGCAACGTAAAGATGGGAAAGGAGTATATATTATTACTTTAGGAGATCAATCATATAATACCTACTGGGGTACAAAAGGTATTGGAATACCTGAAACGGCAGCCTTCATGGAAGGGATGACTCCTGATGCTATCTTTAATTGTATGGGCAATCATGATAATGATCCTGCTGTTGCGGGTGATTGGGACGCTTCGCTAAAATATAGACAGCAATGGGGACCTACATATTATTCATTTAATATAGGGAACTTTCATTATGTCGTGCTTGACAATATTCTGTTTGATAATCCAAACAAAGATAATAAATATGAAATCGGTATAACGGACACAATGTTCGGTTGGCTTAATAAGGATCTTTCGAATATTTCAAAAGATACCCCGGTTGTGATATGTATGCATGCTCCTTTATTCCGTCGTCCTCAGTGCTCAGAACCTAACGTTCCTAAGGCACCATCATATCGCTATGATTACGGAACCAGATTAGCCAATTATCTCAGAAGTTTTGAGAATATATATGTTTTCACAGGTCATGCGCATACTTGCCATACTGAATCTAATGCAAATATCAGAGAGTATAATGTAGGAGCTCCCGGAGGTAATTTGTGGTGGACAGGTCATTTTACTGAAAATAATTTTGTGTGTTCGGATGGCGCAGCCGGTGGCTATAGAATCGTAGAAACTTCCGGCAACGATATGAAAACTATTTATAAGAGTATCGGCTTTGATGATGATTATCAATTCCGAGCATATGATTTAAATAATTGCTATATTACTGCTGAAAGATTCGCACCTTCTTACAAAAATCCGTCTGACATAGATACTTGGCTTGCCAATGGATATGGATATGATAAGACGGATTATAATCCGGATGGCTCAGCCAAGATGCCAAACCGTATTTTAATTAATGTTTTCGGATATGATCCCCAATGGAATGTTGAGGTTTTTGAGGCTGGAAAATCAATTAAAGTCGATCGCATCAGCACGTATGATCCTTTCTCTATGATTTCAGACGGATGCCAAAGATTTGAAAAAACGGGACACAATACAGCAGGAAATCCCACACTTAATTCACACATGTTTATTGCTCAGGCTACTTCGCCGACATCAACTCTTACTATTAAAGTGACAGACGAGAATGGAGTTGTTCATTCACGCATAATGCAGCGACCTAAGGAGTTCTCGATAAATGAATATCTACCTTCCAAAGAAATGAGTTCTATAATAGATATAGAGGATGAAACAGAGATAATGTCACCTGAGTATTATGATTTGACCGGTTCAAGAGTAAAAGAACCTACAAATGGTATATATATTATGCGTATAGGAGGAAAGTGTAAAAAGATTCTGGTAAAATAATAGCATATATAAGCTGTTTTAGCATGTTGTAATAACTTTTTTAACAATAATATCATAACTTTAATGAATTCTATTAAATTAACATTGATGACATTGGGACTGACATCTGTTGTTTGTCTGAATGCGCAATCCACTTTTAATTCATCGCTGCCGGTGAAACCCGGTAAAGGGGTTACGGTTGCAGGTACAGTTGAATGTGACGGAAA
Organism: uncultured Muribaculaceae bacterium; assembly: GCA_910579845.1. Classification (GTDB taxonomy): domain Bacteria; phylum Bacteroidota; class Bacteroidia; order Bacteroidales; family Muribaculaceae; genus Lepagella. Next base: position 56,773 of record CAJTWL010000007.1, read on the forward strand.
GCCTGTAGCCGGTGTCGTTGTATCTGACGGATATGAAGTAACAAAAACTGACAAAAAAGGAGCTTACTATTTGAAATCTGCAAAACAGAATCCGCAGGTTTTCATTACCTCTCCATCGGGATATGAAGTCTATAGAGAAGATGCTGTTCCTGAATTCTGGGCTGATTTCATACAGCCGTCGGACAAGTATGAACGCCACGACTTTAGACTTAAAAAGATAGATAACACAAAACATGCTACTATTCTCATAACGGATGTGCACCTCGCAAATCAGCGTAACGATGTGAATATATTTGCTAATGATTATGTTGATAGAATACGCGAAGAAGTCAAGAAATATAATGAAAGGGGGATTCCTGTTTATACACTTAATTTAGGTGATGCTTCGTGGGATATATACTGGTACGGACATAAGTTTGACATATCGGATTTTCGTAAAGTATTAAAAGATTCGAATTATCCGACAGCAGTCTACAGCTGTATGGGAAATCATGATAACGATGCAAAGACACAACCCGGTGAAAATGCGGATTTCGAGGCATCACTCCCCTATCAAAAGGTGATGGGACCGCGTTATTATTCCCAGAATATCGGCGGTGTGCACTATGTATTTCTTGATAACATTCATTACATCAATAATGTCGCAGATAATCCTACATATTATGAAATAAAGAATAAACGTAATTATGTAGAAGATTTTACACCGGAACAGCTTGCGTGGTTGAGAAAGGATCTTGCCAACGTATCATACGACACTCCGGTTATTGTTGCAATGCATGGTCCGATGTTCCGTCGTAAGCCATATAATTATAAACCGTCATGGTCTCATGTCGCTGATGATATCTATATTCGTACAGATAATGAGAGTACACGTGAACTGATGAGTATTCTCAAACCCTATAAAAATGTACACACAGTTTGTGGTCATTCTCATAATCAATGCCTTATCCGTCTTCCTGAAAACATACAGAATCTAACCGAACATAATATTTCAGGTACATGTGGATCCTGGTGGAAAACCCGTGCCACCGGTCTTAAAAATCTTTGCCCGGATGGGACTCCTGCCGCATTTGAGGTATTAACGGCGGATGGTCCTGAAATAAAATGGGAGCATAGACCATTTGAATATGTTCCTGAAAAGAAATTCTTTGCATGGGATATGAATGGTGTTAAAGAATATTTCAGGAATGACGCAGAGATACAGGCATTTCTGAAAATGTATCCAAAGTGGACAGATTATAGCGAAGTGCCTGAAAACTATGTATATGTGAACTTGTGGGAATGGGATCCGGACGGCACCCTTACAATTATGGAGAATGGCAAAGAATTGCCCGTAGAGATTGTAAATGAGGAGAATCCGATATATACAGCGTCTTATATGGTAAGAAACACCATTTGGCTGAATTTATGGAATAATGCAGGATATCAGACTCCCCGTAAATACCAGCTGTTCCGTGCAAAAGCTTCAACTTCCGATGCTCCTATAGAAATTAAATGGAAAGATTATTTTGGCAATGAGACAAAATCTATTCTAAATCGACCCGCAACCTTCACATTGGAGTCGCTGAAGGACTAATCGGCAAATTTATAAAATTAAAACGGGGCAAGCTATATTAATAAAAGCTTGCCCCCGTTTTTTACTCATTATTTATTTAGCTTATTGCCTGGCGGAATGCCGGGACGGTATCAGAAAGTTTCATCCCTTTTCTGTATATACCGGCGGTACCCCCGACAAAGATGGATGCCCCATCTTTTGCCATCTTCTTCGCACGTTCGCAACTTACACTGCCGTCGACACTTATTTCGATATTATTATAACCGTTGGAATCAAGAAAATTTCTTGTTTCTCCAACTTTATCCAAAATGCCGTCTATAAGTTTCCCCCCTGCAAAGCCAGGTCGTACAAGCATAAGAGTCACTGTATCAAGTATAGGAAGATACTGTTTCAAAGTTTCAACTGGCGTTTCAGGACTGACTGCCATTCCAAAAGCCACCCCTTTTTCTGCAAGATAATCTTTTATAGGCTTGGCATTTATCCCAAGTTCAACATGAATTGTAACTATATCTCCTTTGCGTAGATCCATGTGCTGTATGAGAGAGAAAGGATCATCTGCCATCAGATGTATGTCCAAAGGCATATCCGTCACATCATGCATAGCTTTTATGAAATCCAAGCCAAACGTCAGATTAGGTACGAAATGTGCATCCATTACATCAACATGCAGCATATCCACACCGTTTCTCTTCAATTCAATTATATCCGCACCTAGGTTCATTAGATCAGAACACATTACCGATACAGATATCTTGTTTTTGTAAGTCATTGTGAGTTAAATTGGTTTATATAAAGAAATTTTATTCAATAGCTGTGTGTGATTCCAGTTCCGGTTCAATATGAACATATATAATCGTATCGGGACCAAACTTTTCATGTAGTTTGAATTCAACTCCTGAGGCGATTTCATGCGCTGCACGCACCGTGATATCGGGATCGACATGTATATTAACATCTACTATAAAAGAATGACCGTTTCTGCGTGCGCGAAGGTTATGTGCCCGTTTCACACCGTTTACCGATTTGATTATGTCAAGAATTTCGGATCTTTGTTTCTCCGGCAGACCCGCTTCAAGCAATTCATTAATGGAAGGACGAGCAAGTTTTAAAGCCGCTATTGCAATAAGTATTGCTATTAAGATAGCGGCTAATGGATCTAATATTCTCCAAGTTTCGCCTAAAAAGTATGAGGCTGATACTCCGACAAGTGTAGCTATTGATGATAAGGAATCGCTTCTGTGGTGCCATGCGTTTGCAATCAGCACACTTGAATCAAGCTTATTGCCATATTTTATTGTGTATCTAAAGCAGTATTCTTTAGATATTATTGATAATACAGCAATAACAATTGTCCAAATATTGGGTTTTGGGAGAGTTGTGCCCTGAATATATTTATTAATGGTAATTCCACCTTCAATACCTATATATATGGCTACAATGAGAAGTATGAGCCCAATCATAACAGAGGCTATTGTTTCATATTTGCCGTGTCCGTATGGATGATCAGGGTCAGCTTTCTTATATGCAATACTGACAAAGAACAAGACAATAAAATCTGAAATAAAATCGCTTACCGAATGATATCCGTCTGCGACAAGAGCATCACTATGACCCCAATAACCAAAAAATAACTTTAGAAAGACTAACAAGGCATTTATCCAGAAGCCGACAAGAGTAACTTTCCGGATTATCATTACATTGTTATTTATTACCTTATTATTCAAAATAAAATTATTGAAATTATTAAACACCTTCTTATTTCCTGTAAAACAGGTTAACATACAACTTTAGGATCAACATTATCAATATTCGTATAATATTAACAAAAAAAGTCGAGATTTTACTCGACTTTTAGTTGCCTTGGAAAGACTCGAACTCTCACAAACGGAACCAGAATCCGGTGTGCTACCATTACACCACAAGGCAATATTTAATCTCAAGAACAGTAGTTCTTTTGTCCTTTTGACACTGCAAAGTTATATCAATATTTTTAATTGACAAAATATTTTAATTAAAAAAATTTATTCAGTTATAATTCTGCGGGCGCCCAGATACCGACCTTCGTAGTAACCTGCATAATTATCAATAGTTATACCCTTGCTTGAACTGGCATGTATAAATTTGAATTTTCCGGTCGAATTGTCTGCCGATACAACTATACCTACATGTCCCACGGATTTCCCACTCCTGCGGCTTGTGAAAAATACAAGATCTCCTTGTTGTAATTCATTTTTATTTACACTTTCACCTTGCAGGAATTGTGCTTTGCTTGACGGGCTAAGATTGATTCCAAATTGCCGGTATACATAACTGGAGAATCCAGAGCAATCAAATGCTCTTGGACCTTTTGAACCTCTCGAGTATGGTTTCCCGATGTGCTTTCTTGCTTCGGTAAGCAAATCAGACAGCATGCCGAGATTCTCCGTGCTTAATTTTTGCTCGCTTTCTCTAAGAGCGATGTCTTTTTTCAGCAGGTCTGCCACTACGCTTTTATCCATTCCGGATTTGACATTTGCAAGTTTCTCCTTGTGTAGATTAGCTCTTGCAGATGCCGATTTTTTTGTGTTTTGAGCGTTAATTGCTGCAAAACAAAGAACAATTGATATTGCAGTGAGATATTGTCTGAAATTCATGATTATTCGATTAGCGTTTTCCTCTATTTGTAATTCAATAAATAATGAGGTGCTTTTGCGTATATACTATATGGTTAAAAGTATATTATGAAGTGATTTAAACTTTTTGCGAAAACCTAGAGTATGTTTACTTTTAAACCAAATTAAACATTAATAAAGAGTATGGTAATTTTTGATTTCATCACAAACAATCCTTCGGGTGCTTTTCCAAGATTCATTCAGTCACATAGCCCGCTATGCTCCCTCCTGAATCTTGAAAAATCCCTCCGAAGTCTCTGTCTGTGCTAAAATCATTTAAAAGTAAACTTACTCTTAACGAAAGTGAATTTATGTATTCTTCGAGGTCAATCTTCATCAATATTCTGGCATCTTCCGTCCATTTCATCGGTTGCATAGCCCGCTGTGTTCCATCTTCAAGAACCGGAATCTGCTCAGAATCTTAAATGAACTTTAAACTCGAAAAAAAGTTAAATCACTTCTATTATTGATGCAAATATAATATAAACGTGGTCTAATTGCAAATTTTAAATACTTGTAATACAATTTTTAAAAATAATTATATTTTAGCACGCCTTTAAGTTTTGTGTGCCTTTAAGTTAAATTAATAGACAGATACTTGTAATAAAGGCTAATAATTAATAATTTAGTGCTTGAATAAGATAAAATGTAAGGTTTTACAATAAAACCTTAAACCTATACTTTAATACAATCAACTGATATGACTAAAAATCATCTAATTGCGTTGCTGACGTCTTTAGCGGTGCCCAGTACTGCCCTTATAGCAAAAGATAGGATGACTCATAATCCCAATGCCGTGAATGATCAAACAATTTTTCATGCCTGGAGTTGGAATTTTCCTTCTATAGCAAAGAATATGAAAAGGATCGCAGATGCCGGCTTTTCAATGATTCAGACATCTCCGGTGCAGGAATGTTTTAATCCTCCGGGAAGTGGTAAAAAAATATTTGATGAAGATGTGATCGAAGGAAATTGGTATTACTATTACCAGCCAACTGATTGGAAGATCGGTAACAATATAGTTGGTTCCAAGGCAGAAATGCAGGAAATGCTTGATTCTGCAAATAAATATAATATCAGGATAATTGTCGATGTTCTCCCTAACCATACTGCTTTTGATATAGATGAAGTATCAAATAATCTGTATGCCGCAGCTGGCGGTCGGGATAAGCTTTTTCATTCCAAAGGACTTGACCAAATAAATGATTATACAGACAGAGAGCAGTGCACACTTTGGGCAATGGGAGGACTGCCTGATGTCAATACTGAGAATCCAGGATTCCAGAAGTATTATATGCAGTTTATGAATGAGCTTATTAAAATGGGAGTTCGAGGATTCAGATATGATACGGCAAAACACATCGGGGTGCATTCGGATCCTGTAGACAAGGCTTCAGGTGTCAAGGTTAATGATTTCTGGGATGTTGCTACCGGTAGAAAGAGTGTTGGCGGTGTAAAGCTTGCATTGCCTTATGATTCATTATTTGTATATGGAGAAGTATTACAGGATAAAGGAGTGCCGGAAGCGGAATATGCAGACTATATGGGTCAGACCGCCTCAAATTACGGACATGTGATTCGGGAGATGCTTGAAAAGAGATCATCCAATGGTCTTGATATAAAGAGTTATCATCACAGTGCGGCTCCGGAATTTCTTACAACGTGGGTTGAAAGCCACGATACATATTGCAATGCCCACGAATCAGCAAATCTTACTGATGAACAGATCCGACTTGGATGGGCCATTCTTGCCGCTCGGCAGAATGGCACTCCCCTTTTCTTTAATCGTCCTGCCGGCTCGACAAGAAAAAATTATTGGGGAAATAATGTGCTCGGCGCTTCAGGAAACGATGAATATTTTCATCCGGAGGTAGTTGCTGTAAATAGATTCCGTAAACAGGTGTCAACAGAAAAAGAGGATATCCAGACAAATCCCAATGGAGATGTAATTTTAGTCAACCGTGGCAAAAAGGGAGCGGTCGTTGTCAATATTGGCACGCATGCGGCTTCTCTTGATCTCCCGACAAGGCTTCCATCCGGGAAATACTTCGATCAGGTTTATAGGAAGGCGTTTGTTGTCAAAAATGGTCGCATCAAAGGTATTCTTGCTCCGGAAAGAAGTTATGTTATTTTAGCGGATAAAAAGTAGATAACCTTGATTGAGTAACTGATAAGTATTAAACTATTAATGAACATATAAAACGCAGTTATTTATTGACGGATTTTGTCGCGGAGGGATGGAGCATACTCTCGTATGCGACTGACCGACAAGGCGAAATCCGTGATAAAGAACAAGTTTTATAGTTCAAGATCATTTCACTTACATATATCGTTTAATTTTTATTACTTACTTATATATTTATAAGTGAAACTATAAAATTTGTTCTTTACGTATTGTCGGTAAATAACTGCTTTATATGTTCATTTGTTTTATCACTTGTTACTTGCTTATTAATTAAAGTTAATATTGTTGATATAATGCAGGCAAACGAACCTGCATTATATTTTTAATGTTTAATGAGATAAAGTGCCTTGCATGGATATTATTATCATTGGCACAATATTTGAAATTATATAAATGACAATTTAACATATTAATTAAAACATAAAATAAATATGAATATCAAACCATTGGCGGATCGAGTTCTGATTGAACCGACTGCAGCGGAAGAAGTCACTATGGGTGGCATAATTATTCCTGATTCAGCAAAAGAAAAGCCGTTAAAAGGTAAAGTTTTGGCTGTCGGTCATGGCACCAAAGATGAACCTATGATTTTAAAGGAAGGAGATATTGTTCTTTACGGTAAATATGCTGGTACAGAGATAGAATTTGAAGGTACAAAATATTTAATGATGCGTCAGTCCGACGTATTGGCATTGATAGAAGGCTAAAATTAGGTCAATAATAGATATAAAAAAGTTATGGCTAAAGAGATAAAATTCAATATTAAGGCGCGTGAAGAGCTTAAAAATGGTGTAGATGCTCTTGCAGATGCAGTCAAGGTGACATTAGGCCCCAAAGGCAGAAATGTAATTATTGAAAAGAAATTCGGAGCTCCTCACATCACCAAAGACGGTGTGACAGTGGCTCGTGAGATAGAACTTGAAGATCCATTCCAGAATATGGGTGCACAACTCGTTAAAGAGGTTGCCTCAAAAACAGGAGATCAAGCTGGTGACGGAACCACTACTGCAACGGTTCTTGCTCAGGCAATTGTAAACGTAGGTCTGAAGAATGTTGCCGCCGGTGCCAATCCAATGGATCTTAAAAGGGGTATTGACAAAGCCGTATCGGTCGTTGTTGAAGGAATAAAGGTTCAGAGTCAGGAAGTTGACGATGATATAAGTAAGATTGAGAATGTTGCCCGTATTTCTGCAAATAACGATGAAGAGATAGGTCGTTTGATTGCGGAAGCAATGCAGAAAGTAAAAAAGGAGGGAGTAATAACTGTTGAAGAGGCAAAAGGTACTGAGACTACTGTAGATGTAGTTGAGGGTATGCAGTTTGACAGAGGTTATATTTCTCCTTATTTTGTAACCAATAGCGAGAAAATGGAATGTGAAATGGAATCTCCTTATGTACTTTTATATGATAAGAAGATATCCAATCTTAAAGATATGCTTCCAATTCTTGAAAGTGCGGCGCAGTCCGGTCGCCCACTTTTGATTATCGCTGAGGATGTCGATAATGAAGCACTTGCAACATTGGTTGTCAACAGGTTAAGAGGCTCATTAAAGATATGTGCTGTAAAAGCCCCGGGATTCGGAGACCGTAGAAAGGAGATGCTTGAAGACATAGCAGTCCTTACAGGCGGCACTGTAGTCAGCGAACTAAAAGGAATGCAACTCGCACAGGCAACTGTTAACGATCTTGGTACAGCAGAAAAGATTACAGTCAATAAAGATAACACCATTATTGTAAATGGTGGTGGCTCCAAGGATGCAATCGCGAGCAGAGTCGCTCAGATAAAGGCTCAGATCGAAACAACAACTTCCAATTATGATAAGGAGAAACTACAGGAACGTCTCGCAAAACTTGCCGGTGGTGTAGCTGTCCTTTATATAGGAGCGCCATCTGAGGTTGAGATGAAAGAGAAGAAAGATCGTGTTGATGATGCTTTGTCTGCAACACGTGCTGCTATCGCAGAAGGTATTGTGCCCGGTGGCGGTGTAGCATATATCAGATGTCTTAATGCTCTTGATGAACTTAAAGGTGCAAATGATGATGAAAACACAGGTATTGCAATCATTCGCAGGGCAATAGAAGAACCTATGCGTCAGATTATGGATAATGCCGGCGTAGAAGGTGCCGTGATTCTTCAGAAAGTAAAAGATGGAACAGGAGATTTCGGTTATAATGCACGTACTGATACGTTTGAGAACTTCTTCGAGACAGGTGTGATTGATCCTGCCAAAGTTACTCGTGTGGCTCTTGAGAATGCATCAAGCATTGCAGGAATGTTCTTGACAACAGAATGTGTCATTGCTGATAAAAAAGAAGATAATCCTGCGCCAGCGATGCCTGCCGGAGGTATGGGCGGAATGGGCGGCATGATGTGAGCCACTCATTGACAATGACCTTGCCTATGAATTTCAACGCATTGCGAGGTTATTCAGATACTTACGACAGAATCACCTCCAGAAGTGGGGGTGATTTTGTTGTCTGTTTATTGCCCCTTTCCGGGCGATTCAACTAAATTCCGAACCGATTTGTTGTCCTGAAAAATGAACCTCCGAATAGTCATACTGAAAGCCAAGCAGCGGGCCGACGGATCTAACAAAATCCGTATCGCAGTCTCACACAATTCGACCACCCGCTACATTCCTACCCGATTCGTTGTGGATGGGGAAAGGAACCTGCGCAACGGCGTTGTGGTCAATATGGCTAATGCGGCTTACATCAATCAGCAGCTCCGAACACAACTCAACAAAATCTATACAATCTTCGACTCTTTGGAGGACCGGGACGCTTACACCTGTTCACAGCTCATCAAGGTCATCAAGCACAAGATGACCAAAGGAACAATCCGGACGGTCGAGGAAATAGACTTCGAGATGCTTCGTGTGAAACAGCACTCATGGTCGAAGGGAACAATCAGGCTCCATAAGGACGGTATCAACCGTTTCATCGAATATGCGGGCAAAAACTTCATTCTGTCTATGCTTGACTCAGCTATGCTCTATGCCTACAAGAACCACTTGAAAAAGCTGGGGATGTCGGAAACGACTGTCGGCATACGAATCGGTGTCATCCGGCGCCTGGTTTATTTCGCAACGACACACGGATACGCAAAGTATGATATTCCTCCGTTTTTTGACTACAAGGAGCATATACCTTTAGCGAGGGACATTGCTCTTACTCTCGACCAACTGCGTGAGGTCCGGGATATGGAGGTAACTGGCAAGTGGGAAGAATGCGCCCGCGACATCTTCATGCTCTCCTTCTACCTATGTGGGATGAATATGGCGGACATCCTTGAACAGGACTTGACGAAAAAGTTCGTGAAGTTCATCCGAGTAAAGACGCGGAGCCGACGAAACCCTAATGAGCAGACAGAGTTTTCAATACAGCCGGAAGCTCGTGCCATCATTGACAAGTATATGTGTGAGGATGGTAAGCTGCGCTTCTACGGCAGGGAAACAAAAAAGTCAATCCAGCACATTACGGACGACCACCTACGCAAAATCCGTGAAGCACTTGGGATTGACAAAATGGTATTCTACTCTGCAAGGAAGACTTTCGCGCAACTTGCAAACGAATTGATGATTAAAGATTCAGTAATCGAGTATTGCCTGGGCGACGCACCTTCAAATCCCCGTAGGGCATTGAACTTCTACATAAAAATAAACAAGCGAATAGCTGACAAGGCTATCCGCAAGGTATTTGACGATGTTGCTTCCGACAAGACTTTGGAGCAACTTATGAATGAGGCTGACATTTGAGGGCGAAGCACTTTTGACACAAGGTCTGCGCCTTGCCATTGTTGATAAGAACTTTGATGCCTTCGGCTCTTAACTTGGTATAAGACGGCTTATAACCATAATAGCATCCGAGCGGCTTATCACATATATCGCAGTATACTGAATACGACTTTATAATCATATCATTCTCCTTTCTTTATGGGGATGTAATCCCGGCAAGCATCGTCGGACACCTTAACAAAGGTATAGAGGTCCTGCATTGCACAGTAGTACGGATCCCCTTCTTCCGTGATGCAGTAAGCGCATGAGCCACACTTTCTCGGTTTCTGTGAGGATGGTTCAGCCATTGCAACCTCCTTTCAGCAAGTCCGGCGAGGTATGGATGTCGCCGATGATTTCGACTTGAGACAAATCAAGGTCATACATAAGGAATGGCTTGTTCGACTCTACATCTTCCGCCATAAATGCGGCAATGTCGTCGTACCAACAAACTTCATAGCGGAGGTCTCCGTCTTCTATCACATCTCCTTCGTAGATGTCCTTTCCGTTCTTGTCGGTAAGTCCAGTGTAAAGACCGACCGTATCTCTATCGACCTCTACAAAATCACAAATGACTTTATCTCCCTTACACGTTCCGCAAGGGATGATGTGTGCGGTTTGGCTGTCGGGAAAGTAAGCGAGGGAGCCATACCACCAGTAATCTCCGGCGACTTTCGCACCTCTGAATTTACATATACTCATTGTTTATTCTGATTTCTCCATTCTTCTATCTCCTTTTCCGTCTTGTTGTGGAGAGGACAAAATCGGTGGTTAGACATTATCAGTAAGACTGGAAGCATACTGTTGACCTGACAGGTATGATGCACCGTCTTGGCGGAATTTCGGCACGAGTCGCAAAGATAAATGTCGGAGGTAGTGTAAACACCATTCGGCATTTGCTCCGATAGACCTTCTACGTTGGGATAACTCATTTCTCGTCCCCTTCCTCCAGTATGTCAATAAGATTCTTTATTGCTTCGGCAATCTTCGTGGCTCGTTTGATGCGGGCAGATTCTTCTGCGGTACGACCACGACGCAAGTCAGCATACCCGATAGCGTTGTCTATATCTTCCTCCACTCTGGAGAGCTTCTTATGATGATACTTCAAAACAGGTATGAGCCTGCTTTCGATGGTCAGGGCATCAGAACAAGACTTATAGCCTTGAATGAAGCAGTCAACATTTTTGTCGTTGAGTTTTCCGCTACCACGGAGTTGAGCCATTGCGAGCAGAGCAACATCGTCTGCATCCATAGCTAAGGGAGTGTTCTTGACTTTCATTTCTTACATTTACGTTTGAAAAAACTCTTGAATCTTTGCCACTTCGACAATGGTGCTTCTTGTTTCGCGAAGTCCATGCCGATATGTATGATGGTTCTTGACTCTGGAAGAACAGGCAGTGCGAGGCAATCAGCAAGATACATGAATCTATCATTATTGATATGTTCAGCAGACACCTCGGATAGCTTACTATACCTGATTTCACCTAACCGAATACGCTCCATCATTTTATCAGTCTCAGACCGGAGGTCCACTTTTGACATCTCTGATATGATACTCTCTAAATCATTATCCATTCGAGGCTCCTTTCATCAATTCGGGGTTATCGTGGATGTTGCCGATTATTTCGGTTTCTTTGATGGTACTGGCAACACCGATACACTGTATACCATGCTCTCTTGGGCGACCGATGAAAACTCCAGATGGGCTCCAGATCACAACGCCTAGTTTCTCAAAGTCATACTCATTCCATTTCAAGATGTCTCCTTCATAGACCTCTCTTTTGTTTCGGTCTGTCAACTCAACGAACTGGCCGACGGTTTCATGGCTGACTTCTTCAAGATGAAAGAGTTCCCCGAATGGGGCTATACAAGGGCGCTTCCCGTTTGGTACCAATGCGCCGACAAGCCACTCTTTGGTGTCAGTGCTTTTGCCTCTGAATTTATATCTCCTCATATCCATCTACATTTTCCGGGCGTTTAACATAGAGCTTTGCTTCAATTGTGTTGATGTATGAATCTCCGTCGTTTATAGTGAACAGTATTGCTCTGTTGCATACAAGGTCTTTTGCAATGAGCTGCGTCAGACGGTAACGAATCATATCGAAGTCCAACATCTTTGCGTCTTTGGGATATTGATACCCTACGCATAAGAGTTTCAGCTCTCCTACTCTGCAATTCAGAGGAGGCAAATACTTTCCTTCGGGCGAAATCTTATCGGCCCATCTGCGAAGGATTTTCGCTATCTTCTTTTTCATTTTCATATTGATCTATTTTGTTCTTGTGGTAGTTGTAACAGAGATGATTGGCGAATGTGCAAACCACCATTGCTATCGCCATCAAATAATTGCGATGCAATGCGTCGATGACGGTCAACACCGCACACATCAATGCAATTACAAGGCAGTAATTCTTTAGGAACCGATGCAGTTTCATTCCTCTTTCGTATTTGCATAACTGCGAATCTTGTTGATCAACGCTGTGGTGGAATAGACTTCCTCGATGTCGGGGATGATGACCAGTTCAGCCTCTCCCGATGGTATCTCAACTTTATGACCATATATTACTGGAGAGTTCTTGAACACTTTGTTTGCGATAGGATAGAAATCCTCTATATTTCTGATGTCATCCATCTGAAATACAGCATCGACACATTTGAGAGCATCGACCATTGCAATTCGATGATGTTCTGGAATCATCGGGATCTTATTCTTGTTCTTCCCGATAAGCATGTCAGAGTCAACTCCTACAATCAGAAAATCGCATTGCGCACGGCACTTCTCCAGATAACGTAAATGGTAGAAGTGGAGCAGGTCGAAACATCCACTTGTTAGACCTACTACCTTATTTTCCAAATCGAGTTTGTGGACTTCATTTCTGCGAATAATCATATATGACCTCCTTTCTTAGATTTAGAGATGAGAGCATCTGCAAACTTAAATGATGCTTCTGTGATGTAATCAACCGATTTGCTTTGCATATTTGCATCTACTGGCGAGGCAAGCAATCCTTGCATTGCTATTGCTGCGATTTTCAATCTCAGTTCATTTTCAGAGCGTTGCGGTTTTAATTCCCCCGAATTCGAGGGAATTAGACGCGGGCCTCGTTTGCCATTATGACATCCGGGAACGATATGAGGCTGAGACGTCATTATGCTTGGAACATAAGTAAGTTCAAGGTGGCTATTGCGAATCCACGCCTGACCTTTGGAATACAAGAACAGGACATAACATTTACCATTCCTGGCATCTACATCTATGACCTGACCGACGGAGCCAATCAGAATTTGCTCTGCTTCCGTGGAGGCTCCAGTTATTCTCACTATATCTCCGGCGATGAATGATGGTGAAGCGGTTTGCTCTACACTATCAGTGGAGAAACACCTTACTCCGAAAAGCTCCGTAAGGCGAGCCTTCAACAATATGGCTCCTTGATTTGAGGGGTCGGTTTTCAGAATCTCCTCATTATAGGCATACATATCCTGAACTTTTTCTTTCGGGCATTTCAACATTGCATCCGAATCAGTCCTGTTGGGATGAGCCATGCCGAGTTGATAAGCACTGTCGAAGGCTTCGTAAAACGCTCCTTTTACGATGAGGTCTTGCTCGGAGTGATGGCACTTCTTACAATACTCTTTCCAACACTCGGCTCTATTCTTTGTGTAATCTTCTGTATTATTCATCGCTTCCCGTATGCTTTAATATGAGCCTGCAACGTCTTAGCGTCGTTAACTATCTGTTCGGAGAGGGCATTGATGGTACTGGTGCCAAGACTGGCGTTCCAGTATGAGTTGCCAAGCATTTCAAGCTCACAGATGGATGCTTTTAGCCGAGTTACGGCATTTTGAATTCTATCATTCATATTTCTTCTTTTTGATTGTTCAACTTCTCGAAATAGAACACAATCGGCTTGTCAACCTTGACTATCAATCCATAAGAGAGAGACATCCTCCCCTGAAAGGTCTTGCAGAGGGTTTCGCACTGTGCTTTGACTTGCTTGCGAAAATCTTCAAGGTCGCACGTTCCTTTTCGGAAATTGCATGAACGACATGAAGGGAGCAGGTTGTCTATATCATCAGTGCCGCGAGTCCATCCACCAATCTCAATCTGCCATTCCGGGAAATTTCTTAGCAATGGGGTGATGTGATCGACTTGTATATCTTTGTAGGCAATCTCCTTTCCGCAGTAGGCACAGTGTCCTCCGCATTTGTCATACACAAGCTGTCGGACTTTCCTCGATATGCTCATAGCTTATTCTTGTTTTGCTTAGTGCGAACTTCGGATTGAAAAGCTTTAAGTTCATTGATTTGAGCCTCACACTTCTCAATACGATCTTTTATTCGGTCGCTCTTTGTGGTAGAGATGGTGCATTTTACATGGCGCATTGCGTGTCCCCATCCCATGTTGTTAATCTTCCTATTTTCTTCACATTCTGCCTCATACAACTTAGACTTAAGTGCATCAAGACGTTCATGAAATTTAGCCAACTTGACTTCTATTTGTTTAGTTGTCATATAAGTATCTTTTAGCTGTTTAACTGTGGAACAGGAGGGAGAGGACACCAATGGGATATTTCTGTTAGCTCATAGATGCCAATACCATCAATGTACCACATTTCGTCATCTTCATCGTAATATCCTGTAAATCTGGAACTGTCAAGAAATATAAGCACTAATTCACCGTCTTCAGGCAAACGCTCATTAGCGTTAATCCATTCTGACTTTCGGACATATTCGACATCATTGTCAAATACCTTATTTTCGCTCCACGTTACTTCGGAGAGGTCGTGGAAGTCTGCATCATTGGAGACTTCTTCTCCGAGGTTGAGCCATATCTTTTCGGGTATATTTTTCATCTTTGAGATTTTCTTATTTCCGATTATTTGGATGATTGATAAGGGCTGACTGCCATAAACAAATTACGACACTTGTTTGATGGCACTCATTATGGCTGCGTCGAGTGCGCCGGAGCAAGTATCATAATGACCTTCAACAGGAATGCACAGACCTCCATCTATCCACTGCTTTGCTCCTTGCCAAACTTGATCAGTGTCTTCCACATCATCGTCAACAACGGCGAAACAATGGATTGAATGCTCACGGCGAAGCCATTCAAGAGTGGTGTGGTATGAGGGTGCAGAGCAGACAGGGACCAGGAACGGATTGTCATTTGCAACATTGTTATGGTCAAGCGTTTCCCCGTCAGATACAATCAACATCATATCTTCATCGGAATCTGCTTTAGCGAAATAAAACGCACATGGGACATTGAACCCTGCGGACTTCAATGCTTCTGCTATGCCGAAAGGAACAAAATCTGTATATTCCATAATTAAATCTGACTTTCTAATTTTCGTAGTTCGTTCTGTAATGGGAGCCATTCTTTAGCGACGAGCCAAGAGAGGCTTTTCTTCGGGTCGAAATTATCAATCCTGATGGAATGATGTGAGAGCTTGCCTTCGGTAGGCTTCAAGCCTTGTTCGTGAAGCTCACACTTTCCTTCATGGTAGAAGGTACACCATCCGTTCTCAACCTTTGCCTGAACCATGAGGACCGGGCGGTCTATGACTCCGAAAAGCATACCTACAAGCCATTCAGTCGGAGCGAGCCTGTCCTTATATCCGGCATCAATCAGACGCTCAATGTCCTCCGGGGTGCCGAGGCAGGGAGTGTGGCATTGCGACTTGCATTTCTCACAACTACAAGCGGTCGGCTTACGACCACTCTTTTGCATGATGTAGTTGATGGTGGGTATTCCGAGATGGCTCATAACTTGAAGCGATTGAAGGGAACCTGACTCATTCCATAGGGGTCGTAGAAGAAAATATCGTAATCAGCGCCAACCGATGCGGGATGATGGTATTCGGCACCTCCGAGCAAGTCTTTAACACTGTTCTTCCAATAAATCTTTGCGCCGGATGCACCAACCTTTTGAGTGATGTATGGAACAAATTCAGACAGTTGCATAAGGTCAATCGGTTGCTTTCCTCCGCTCAACAACCCTACCTTATAGAGGTCGCAGAAACCGAGTGTGCAGTTGATGATATCATCTGCAACTTGTA
Organism: uncultured Muribaculaceae bacterium; assembly: GCA_910579845.1. Taxonomy (GTDB): domain Bacteria; phylum Bacteroidota; class Bacteroidia; order Bacteroidales; family Muribaculaceae; genus Lepagella. Next base: position 72,997 of record CAJTWL010000007.1, read on the forward strand.
AGTCAAGAAGCGGCTCTATACTTGCGAATGTTCTTATGCCGAGAGAATGGATTTGGCGCATTGCATCTATCCTGGCTTCTGTTGGGCTTGCGTTCTTCTCCAGTTCATCGGAACCTGTCAGCGTGAAGCCGATAGCTATGTGAGTAGAACGATCGATACGTCCGAGCATCCGAGACAGACATTCAGCGAATCGCAAGGCACCATCTGCGCGTTTGGTGAGGATTTGAACACGGACACGCTTGCGAAGGGCATAAACAGCGGCTTCAACAGTGAGACCTCCAGTTTCATCGAGAAGCGGATCAGTAGTGAAGCTGAAAAAGATGCCTTTTGTTGAGATGGAGCTGCCGTTGCAGTTATAGTAATCAAGTTCATTTTTGAAGGTGGCGATTGCATCATCTTCATCTTTGAAGCACTTTTTGAGCCGTGGGGTTGTGGACCAGACTTTGCTCATAACGCCGCGCTTACAGTAGCAATACTGGCAGTCATTTGAACAGCCAGTATAGAAGTTGCAGGCGAACTGGGCGTACTCCCCGGCTTTTCCTTTGGGTCTATATATCGCTTTGTCGGCAGGCTTGTAAACCTTCGCCAAAGGGATGTCCTTTATCTTCTCATAAAGTTCGGGGTACTCCTTGCGAATATACTCCTTCTGCTTATGAAAGCAATCAGTGCTGAAAGTTGTCGAAGCATAGATGCCTCCGGCGTAGTTGCCCTGCTCATGCCCGAAGGCGATGATGTGACCATCTTTGACAAGAACGAGATGATAATATTCACCTCTTGGTCCGAATCCGACCTCAGAGGTCAGGAATCTATCATATTCAAAGCCACAGTAGTTACCAGGCTTTTCTTTATCGAAAAACTTTGCCATAATTTTACGGTTTGTGTGTGGGAATGAAGACGGCAATCAGTCTTCGTCGTCATCTTCCTTCCACTTATATGTGCCGTCGGGCTGCTCTATGAAGTCATCTTTATCACAAACACCGAGGTCAAAGACGAGGTTCCATGCCTCCGGCGAGGCATCTTCGGGAGAGTTATCTTCAACATCTTCGCCGTGGATGATGTAGCTTCCGGTATTGTAGCTTGTATCTTCGTCAGCATAGTCGTACTTGATAGTTACGGCAGGGAACATTGCGCCGAGCTTGCAGATAAGACCGGGGACACCACTCCAAGCAGTATTGAACATGATGGAGTTATCGGACAGCTTCTCTATGTCGTAGGCATTCCATTTCGTTCCCCAGTTGCGATAGCGCCATTCATACCAGGTTGTGCATCCGAAGGCAGCAGTGTTGCGGAGATACTGCCGTCCGAGTTCAAGACAGCGTTCAAACCTATCGGGGTTCTGCTCCTGCATTTCGGTCATCTTCTTGTAGTGATCCGACTCCTTATATCTGTGAACTTCGAGAGAGTTGCCGGACATTCCGATGAGATACTTCTTGCCGTCGTCTCCTTCAGATGAGCTTTCTACTTCAAGAGATTCAGGCATTGGCACTAACTTGTTGAAGTCAACGAGGATTACAACTCCGGCTTCGTTGGGTTTGTCAGCCTTTAGGAAATCGAACACTTTTGCCACTTCTTCTGTGGCGCCCTCAATTACGAGGCGGTTTGTGATGTGGTTTGGCATCTTCTTTTCTTTTTAGTCGTTAACTTTATTTGCTTTAGGTTCGTGGAGCGGACAGGTACCAGTCTTTTCATCATACTGGGGCATCGTCCACGTTAGAGTTTCTTGCACAGGCTCACAGAATGGGATGTGCCTTTTGCAATTCTTACAGAGGTCTGGACCTCCGAAGTAGTTCGGGCCTACGCAGTAGGCATAATCTTTATTCAGTCATTCCATAATATACAGCCGTTTTGAGTTGAGCCTTGTCGAACTTAAATCCGTGCTTGTTGAGGATGGAGATTGCTTCTTCTACCTTCTCTGCCCTGAACAGCTCTATGACGCCAAAGGTGCGGAGCCATCCAGTCTTGCGTGAGAGTGAGGATGTGTTGCTATATCGACCGTTGACAACCCCTGCGACAAGTTCCGTTGGGAACCAATCACATTTGAGGACGAACACTCTTGCATCTTCATCGCCGAACATTTCCTTTGTCTCTTTAGCGTAGTCATCGTAGGTCATTCCGAGATACCAGGGATAAGACTTCTTTTCAAGCACAGAAATCTTATACTCCATATCGGGATTGATGATGTGGTGCCGGACGCCGTTGACATCCTTGATCCACGGATTCGGGTAGTCAACAACCTTCTTTCCTTTGCTGACCTTCGAGAATTTTTCGGGGCTTACATATCTTGTATCCATCTTCTTTGATTTTTAATTTTCTACTGTAAAGTTAATCATTGATTTTGGTATGCGAAAGCATATAATCATTTAATTTACAGCATATTAAATCAAGAAACAAAGTTTAACTTTTGGCGGTTAAATGATGGATAATCATATAGACAATACGCCGAAAACGTCAGTCAACAAGGACAAACTCGAACACATAGACATAAGAGTTCTTGCGAAAGACCTGCTTCTTCGACACACCATCAATGAGACGGTGGTATGCTCCGCGAAGGTTCCGGGCGGGCAACTTTGCGCTTTCCTTCTTCGGACAGGTGGTGAACTCCCGACCCGGCGTGATGGCTCTTACACCTTCTGCGGCAATATCTTCGTCCGAAATGGATTGTAACTTCTCGACTCTCACGCCTGTAATCTTGATATGATGGGGCATGAAGTCAGCGGCTACATACATCTTGTTATTCCACCCGGCTTGCTGTCCGATTGGCGTGTCGGTATGATGTTTCTTTTCGTGATCCTTCTTTGCGGACACGAAGGAAGGCGACAAACCTATGCTCTTGTAGCTTTGAGCTATGGCGACTACCTCCCCTACGACATACCGGGCAAATCCCCGACGGATGAGGAAGTCAGACAGCGACATCGCTGCATCTTTATTCTTGGCTCTATACTGTTCGTAAGCCTTTAGGTGTGAGTCAGGCACAATCCTTCTGGTCTGTGTCTTTACTCCCGACAGGACTGCATCGGTCAGTCCATACGGTTCATCATTGAACATAATCGTTTTCAACTTCTTTATCTTTAAGGGTTCTATATAATCCTATGCCATTGATGTTACTTGAACGAGCCAGCAATCCATCCTGAACCATCTCATCGAGTGTGGTGGAAACATCGGACAGAACTTTGGCTTTGACATCATTGGCTATGGCGACATACGGGAATTTCTTATCAGCAACTCTTTGCTGAACGAGGTCGTGGACTATCTCATAGAGATATGGATGGAGATACTTCATAGTCATTACAGCACCTTGTTTTCACTGATCTGGCGTGATACTTCAATCAGTAGCTCACCGACATATTTGGCGGCGGACATTTCCCGATTGTGGTCCGGGGTCAGAGGAACCCCTGCTTTGCACAGGTCAGATACTCTCTTGCTGGCATACTCACGCATATAGTACAGACCTTCCTCCTGGAGCATTTCGGAGAAATGAGAGATGAGGTACCTGCGGGCAACCTCAAATCCTTCAATGAAACAGGCGACATTGCGGTTGTTGAGATATGCCTTGTCCTTCATCCATCGGAGGGCAAGTATCTCGACATCCTCAACCGTCATTCTGCGCGGGTTCTTTTCAAGTTCTTCCATAATCACAATCGAAATGGTCAAAGGTACTTTCATAGACAGCATTGCAATCGACCCTAAACTGAGCATTTACGTCATAAAGGTCGCTTACGGCTCTTTTATACGGATACATGAGTGTCCGATTACGTCCTATGTAGTTTACAGCTACGGAGGGCTTGACATTGAATTTCGTCGCTACATCAAAGAATATGTAGCGAGCGTACATCAACGACCACATACGGCATTTGGACTTTATTGCGGAGACAACATTGCCAGTGAGGGCACATACTCTTTCGAGGATATACTGCATCAGTTCTTCGGTGTTCTCCGGCAGGTTCTTAATCGGGATGTTCATAGTTGTACGGTCTTTGCTCATTATAGAAAGCAGACATATACTCAGCAAACTCCTTTCGGAAAGCCGGGGTACGATTGAACTTGCAGGGATGAGGCTCCCCACATATTCCACCGCGATAGACACACTTCCTGACCATCATCTTGGCAAGAGATTCATCGACCTTTGCGACCTCTGCCTTTACTTCTCTCATAGCTTTGATGGTCAGAACGTGAGCCATGTTGCAGAGTCTCAGCTTCGACATATCTATCAGCGATTGGGCGTTGATGCACAGACCGAGCTTGACAGGTACCATGCGGTCGTACTTCTCGGTCCACGATTCAAGCTCATTCTGAATTACAGCGATGAGGCACTGGGCGATGTCCTTCTCCCCTTTGAGGATGTGGTCGAGCAGGTCGGTCAACTGGTCATTGACAGACTTGATCGCTACATCAAACGTAACGTCATTGCTACGGTCATCCCTGCGGCTCAACTCGAATGGTACGACACCGACATGGTGCCGGATGAAATGAGTAGCGACAAAGAGGGGCACATCTACAAACTCAATCCAGAACAACTGCGTCCGGGCCGGCGAGTGTTCCGACTTGTAGATGGAGAGAAGCGATTGATGCGACTTGCCGTTAAAAGTCATCTCGCAAGCTCTACGCATTAGAGCTTCATCTGTGTACTTTCTGACTGTTACTTCCATCGGCTTACTTTTTGCGGTTCTTTACTTCCATTGCGAGCATTATGGAATATGCTGCAAGGTCCAGCAGCGTGTCAACAGCACTCTCGTCTTTGACAAGTGCTTCCTTATCTCCGAGAAGGAGGTTTTCGGCACGATGGAACTTATCAGACATTCGGACGATCCCGGCTACATATCCGTAGCGTTCTACGCTGTCTGTGAATGAGTTTCCATAATCGGTATTCTTCTTCTCGTAGGTGTCGGCTATCTGCTTTGCAAGATTGCCGAACATTACAACATTGGGTGCGCTCATTGTTCTATCATTTTATGGTAATGGGTATCGGAGAGGGTTTGCTTCATGTGGATGATACGCCTGATGCGTTCAATCAATTCCGGGGTCAGTTTGGTTTCTTCCTTTTCTCCCCCGTCATCGTCTGAATGAGAGCCGAACAACCCGTGCTTGTGGATATAAGCCTGAAACAGCGTGTCCTCCATCTTTTTATGCTCGGCATTGTAGTTGGACTTATGCCAGACAAACATACTTTTCAGTTCAGCATACTCAAAAGCAGTCAAATTGACACTGACCTTTGAGCGTCCGGGGATTTGTCGGTAATCCAAACGGTTCTTGCCAGTAACAGAGAAGTAACACTGGGCGAAAAGCGAAAGCATGGTCTTTGAACGACCTACTTCAAAATCATACCACTTACTCTCCTGAACTTCGGCTGTGATTTCTTCGATGGAGATGCCATACTGATTGCATAGGCGTTCTATGGCATTCCGGGCGTTGCGGGCTTCGTGGGTATCGCCGCTGTCGGCAAGCCTCGACAATTTCAAGAGCTTGCTTTTCAGACTTTCATATTTCGGGTCTTTCTTATCCATTCAGACTTTAGGTTTAGCAGATGGAGATACAGAAGCTCCATACCTCCACCTGCGATTTGGGATGATGTTTATAAATTGACCGAGACTTTGCGCCACTCCTTGAACAGTTTCTCCAGATTGAGAGACTGTTTGCGAGAGCGCTGTGCTGCGGACTTGTTGCCTTCAACGGCTTTTGCCATGTCTTCGTTGAAGCTACCGAGGGCTGACTTGATTTCGTCTGCCAGTTGTGGAAGTGTCTTATACATATACTTACTTTTTGTTGTTAGGGGCTTCTTTGACAAGTTCCCAGTCATGAGCGAATACATCGCTGATGGAGGGCACCCAGGAGTTGGCTTCGCCTGTCGCAGGGTTGAATATGAGGCACTGCGACACATAGTCGATGTGGTCGCCGCTGTCGAGAATCAGACGCTTCGCCTCGTCGGGAAGGGACTGCATCTTGGGGATGATATCGGAACCGATATGTGCCGGAACCTGCTTGAACACCATGAGACCTTTGCCGTTCCAACCGTTGCGGCGGACAGCGAAGCCTTCCTTGATCAGAGGGAGAATCTGCTCGAAAGTCAGACCATAGGGACGGCACACCTCTCCACCTTCCATACAGGTCTGGCGGAGGCACAGGAGATTGAGGTAAGCGCCCATCATGTTATGCTGGGCGATGAGGAAGGCGCGGATGCCGAGTTCGAGAGCCTGGAAGTCATTGCCGTCGTTCTGATTGTAGATGAAGTTGCCGAGCTTGTTGGCGCGGTCCATGAGGTCGGCTACTTCGATGTTCACACGGTCGAGGGGCGTTTCAGCAACCTTGTAGGCTTCCTCGAATACATTAGCCGGAGACCACGACTGATAGCCGTCGGCATACTCTACGAGGTAGCCGGGGTTGTCGTCATACTCCGAAACATAGGCGTTTTCACGAATGAGACCTTTTGTATGGGCCTCTCCGTAGGTCATCGGCTCTGCCGACACCTGTTTGGTTCCAATGAATTTCTTCATATTTACGATATTAAGGGGGATTATTAAACTCGTCCTTGCATAGCACAAGGATTTTACTTTAGCAGTCGAAATACGATAGACATAAACAGTCCACAGAGAGTACCGAAGAAAATGACGACACCGAACATATTCAACTGGAACTTCGCCCAGCGTGTCTTTTTCTCATACTCTTTGCGGACCTCATCAACCGGGCGCTGATACTCATTGTAGAAGTCAACGAGCATTTTACGGACGGCACTGTTTATCTGCTCAATACTTTCCTTCGGGATTGAGCCAAGTTCGGTTGTCTGCGACAGCATAGGGTTGCCGATTCTGATTTTTTCATACTCTCGACCACAACCTCCTTCTTGGAGATGGAGGCTTATGCCGAGAGAAGCGGTACCTTTCTGTTCGTACATTTCCTTTGCCAACTGCTTGATCTGTTCTTCGTTGGCATTGGCTTTTTCGGCAAGTGCGAGATATTCTTCTTCTCTCAAAAGCACCTGCTTGTAGGGATTGAGGGTATAGACTTCTCTACTCATGACTTTTGCGATTTTCTGCGTTCTAATCTTTCATCGTAGGCGATTTGAGCCTCTGTGCCCGGGGAGCATACACCGAAAATATCGGCAAAGAGAGTGATGGTATGGCAGTACCACATGACGGCATCGACAACCTCAAACAGCACTGGCTCTTTATCAAGTACAGGCTTGTCGCCACGCTCATCTATGACCTGTTTGACCATCTTGACTTCATCTTCATGGAGATATTGGAGCAATCTGTCGAAAGTTCCTTCAAGATTCTCCAATGTCCGTTTCGCCATCTCTACGTCACCTTCTTTCATTAGCCACCCCCGAATGGTGCTGTCGGAACAATCCTCCAGACAGGTCGGAGTGGCTTTTTCTTCGCCGGGGAACTTGTGGAACACATACATTCCACTAAGTCCACGACGAAGATGATATGGGAGGTCGAGGCTGTCATTCCAGCCTCTTTCTTCAAATGCTCTTTTCTTACTCATCGTCGGTATCGAGATAGGATTTATCACAAGTACAACCGAAGGTGGTCTCGGTGCATATAACTGGCTCATCTCCGTTCCGAACAGCCTCGGCTACAAGGTTGGCAATGTCTTCTGTCATTGGATAGGCAAGTGCGTGAGCAATAAACGGCTTGCCACAGTCCTTGCATTTAAGCACGAGGATGGGGAGTTTCTTATCTGCCATAATTACTTAAGCATATCGGATGAACACATTAGGACATTGCAGACCATGTAATCATGTGGAAACAGAGCATTATGCTCATGGGCGATTGAGGTGGCTTTGGGATTCTCAGCTAAACCGTACAGCTTGCCTTCCTCATTCAAGACGAGAATGTTGCCGTCAGACAATCCGACAACTTCGATGTAACCGCCGACAATCTTCTGAACTTCTTCCAGTGAGAAGTCATTACCGTTGGCGGGGCTGACTTTTTCTTCTCTACCGTCGGGGTAGATGATGGTTGCTTCTTTATTCATTTTCTTCTTTAGGTTTTCTTTATTTGCATTTATGGGAGTGAGGGTGCAGTGTGTAGCCGAGCCTATTTTCGCGTGCTACTGTGGGCGTTTAGGTCATTAGCCGTCAAGACTTACTGCGATAGGAATTGTTGGCAGACCTCGCATTTTCGCCAAGTTCTTTAGGTCGTACTGATTGCTGCTACTGTGCTGCATCCTCTGGCTTATCTTTGTCGTTGAGTTCAATGAGGGTCATTCGATTGGCGAGGCATTGGGCGTATGTCTTTTGCTGTGCATCGAACTTTGCGCTGATAGGCTTATCTCCGACAAATGCCATTACGAGAATGTCGAGCCGGCGAAGCTCCTTCGGAAGAACATCGCCTATCTGGTGTCCTACAATCTTTTCTATTTTCGCTTTCTGCATTTCAGCATAGCGGTAGATACACTGGAGGACGATGTGGCACTGATAGATGGCGAGCAGGTAATTCCTGTAATCTTCTCCGAGGTCAGGGTACTCCGACTTTAGGTCAAACTCGATGTTTTTCAGATAGAGGGAGAACAAGTCCGACACTCCATCCTCGAAAACATACATATTGTCTATCTCCGAATCCCGATGTGCATGATTCGTAAACTCATCTCTTACCCTGTCATACTGGCGTTTCAGTTCCCGAACTGCCCGACATAACTTCTTCGTGGGATGAAGTTTGAGCATGGAGGCTACATCAACAATGGTGTCGGCATAGTCCCAGGCGAGTTGAGCGACGACAAACGGAACGTATGCAAATCGCATCAATGTCTCCGAGTCAAGAATCTCAGAGAGCTTCTGCTCATTTTGCAGTTCTCTCCGAACCTCCAACTCTTTCAACTCCTGATGCCGTTTCTCAAACTTCTTCCGTTCTGACGAAGGGAGATGCTTCTTGAAACATTCAAACATTGCGTCTGACATCGGGGCGGTTTCGGTGTTATGCTGAAAAATCGAATACATCTTAGGGCTGGATTTCGTAAGCCAGAATCGTCGTCTTCTCCGATATGGGAGTGCCGAACTGATTGGTATATGCCGGACGATGGTCAACAAGCAGAAGAACATCAACACCATTTATGCTGTGGATGTATGCCTCTCGGATGTCGCAGTTCTTCGGCTTTGAGTAGAAGAACCACGACTTGTTCTCAAACATCAAAGCATTGCTTTGGGTGTGAGTGACAGACCGGAAGATCTTCTCATCGGCTTTGCTGAAAATTTCTTCGGCAAATTTATCGGTAACTTCTATCGTGCCGGGATAAACGGGAGCGCCAAGTTTGGCTGACCTCCCGTTTATCAGGCGACGAAAGAACTCCTTTTGAGAGATATTCTTCATGCCCGATTACTCTTTTTCATCAGACTTGGGGATGAAGCAGAAATCAGCAAACAGTTCTGCGAACTGCTTTCCGGAATATTCTGCCAGTTCTTCGCTCTTGAAGGCGAGCCGAGAGCCGCCGCTCGCGGACGAGACCGACGAGGCGTAATGCGCACCCGAGAAAACGAGACCGCCATACGCATACGCATCGAAATTCGAGCGACCAACACAACGGCGCTCCTGCTTCTCATCCTCGGACATGGCTTCGTAGTCCTCCTTAGAGATGAGTTCGTACCAGGGATACCAGCGCTGCTCTCCGGGGACGAACTGGGGCTCCCATCCGTCATTGAGGGCGGCGACGATGACGCGCATCTTCATGTAGGCTACGAGGTCTTTGTTGACTGCTTCGGGGAAGCGCCATGATGCCGTACTTGCGGCGACTACGATAGGATTGTCCTCGCCAAGTTCATTGACGGCATCCTCGTAGGTTTTCACTCTCTCGGTGGCGGGCAGGATTTCCGAGAACTTCTCGCCGAGGGCTTCTTTAACGGCTTTTCTGCCGTCTGCGGAGGTGCTGCGGTAGAACGCAACTAACTGCTCCTGGGTAAAGTCGATGTTCATCTTCTTTTTACTTTAATGGTTATATTCTTTATTTGCTTTTATTACCGCAAAGGTAATCATTTATTATCATTTATGCACAATCTTGAATGTTAAAATTGTGCCGAGAGGCTATTTTCGGCTTAATCGAGCGTAAATTCATCATCATAAACGAAAATTCTCGCTCCTGACCCGCAAATTTCGACCTCCCACTTATACATGGTGGGCCAATACTTGACGAGGATAATGTTGACATATCCGAGATGCGGCTCATTCAAGGTAGCCGACCTTCCGTCATATTCAGTAACTCCATCCATAGCCATCTTCTGTTGCGTGAATACAATATTCTTCCGAAATGCCGTCTATCTGTTCAATCAGTCCCCGGATTTGGTCGTGGAACCATTCGTTAAACGACAGGCGGTTGTGCTTCTCCCATCTTTCGACGAACACCCCGCAGGGTTCGGCATAGGCATTTTCGATACATCTCTCCAACTGATGCAGGAGGATGAGTAGCCGACGTTCCAACTTTTTCTCTCTGGCTTCAAGCTCATCAATACAGGGATGGAGCCGGGCGTGCCATTCGTTGAGAGGTCGGACATTGCGGATTTCATAGGAGCTTTCATCTGCTGCGTTCTTAATCCAGATACGCTTGCCCCAGGGTGTCGCTTCGATTCTCATGCTTTTGAGTCATTAGAGATGATATACATTACGTAGCAATCGACTACATCGCAAGGGAGACCAAAGGCAGGGCAATGAGAGAAGTATGCTTCGTAGTCTTCATTCTTATCTCGGACCGGGTAGATGCCTTGTATCTCCATGCCTTCTTTGCGATAGCTCTTATAAAAGTCATCTACATTCTTTATATCTTCATCAGTTAATCCGGTCTTATCTCCATACTCGATGTAACAGAGTGCCCAGCCGGGGATTCTTTCGACTACCTTTTCCATATCACTTGCTGTATGCTTTGACAGGAAACACGATTCCATAATGCTCACAGAGCTGAATGATGCGGAAGGCTAACATATTCCACCAGTTCTTGACGAAACGGTCTTTCTGCTTCTCCGTCTTTACGATGCCCCATTCTTCCCCGAGGTTGCCGATGTGCCATGTGCCGTAGGCTACGGAACAACAGCTTGGCAGACCTTGAAGGTACTGGGCGATGCGTTCCTGACGATTGGGCCACATCTTCCGGCGTTCCTCGTTGTCATACTCCCGGTGAAACTTGTTGACGAAATGACGGAGCTTTTCTTCGGGAGTAGTGAGGACTTCATCTTCTGAACTGATACGACTTAGGATGTAGTCGTACTGATCTTGGTATCTTTGCTGTATCATGATCTGCTCTGTGCCTTTACGAATTTGCGAATCTGTCTTATCTCATAGGGATAGTCCTGACCTGCGACATACTCGAAGCGCTCGCCGTTCCATGTGAGGCGGCGGAGCCACCAGCCTTTTGATGATTTGAGGTCATTGATGTTGGATTCGGTAGGCTTGCTCCATATAACCTTTGCTATCTCCTTCCAGAAATGTTGCTCGGAGGCTTCCGGAATCTCAAAGTTACAGCACTCATACGAGGCTCCATCTTTGAAGCAGGCTCGCTTCTCCGAGATTATCTCTGCCGAGACTGTATCATGGTAGAGTGCATCAAGCAACTCCTGGAGGGTGCTGAATTTTCTTGTTTCGTTTTCCATCTTCTTGAACTTTATTTGCATTGATATGATGGGAGGGGCCGGAACACCTCCCCCGATGTTCCTTAGTCGAAGAACTCGTTGCCGAACTCCATCACGCGAGCGATGGAGAAACGGCGGTTCTTGTACTGTATCTTGTAGGCGGCGACAGCTTCCTTCGGGTATTCAGCGGCGAACTCGTCAACTGTGCTCTTGAAGGAACCGAGAGCAGTGCCATTCTTGCGGAGACACCAGAACCATTCACCTTCCTTGTACTCATCTTCGATGTCAGCATCTTCGATTTCCTCTACTTCACGAGAGATTCTTACTACATCGTGGAATGAGTCACCAACGACGAACCGATTGCCTTCTGCGGCTATGCCACGCATTGTTTCAATGAGGGCTGAGAGTTTCATTTCTTTCTTTTCCATCTTCTTTGACTTTTAGTTTGTTTTTTAATTACACTGTAAAGTTAGCCATAAGTTATTGATTGCGAAAATCTTACGTCTTTTATTTTTCTTTCAAAAGACTTAAAAATCGGCATTAAACATAGTTTAACTTTTACTCTCTAAACCTATCTCTTTGTGTCGGTTGCAGGGTATGATGTAGAAGTAACTGACACCATACAGGAGGATAACGCCTCGCTTTGTCCGGGTGCATTGGAGCTGTCCCTGCGTGGGCTCTGTGCCATACTTATTGCGGTACTCGGCTTTCGACTCCGGCGTGGATTTCTCATACTTGACTTTGCTCATCTCGGATTCGAGGAAGGCAAGTGCTTCATCATGGTCGTAGAACTCCTTCTCATGGGAGCCGTCTGACAACTTCAATCTCTTGTGGTTCCAAGAGACAATGAACGGATTTCGAGCTTTTCTTTCCATAAACTTTATTTGCATATAAGCAGACTATACTGCGAGACCTGTAAACTTTATCGGACATTCGATTGGCTTTGCATATCCGGCGACCCAATCGGTGCAATTATCGGCGTTCCATTGAGCAACTGATTTGGTGGTCCAGCAGTAAGGACGACCTTCTTTGTCAATGGCGAGGTTCCCTTCTTCATCGAACAGGCACCAGTCAGAATGATGGAGGTTGACACAACGATGCTTGCTTTCATCTGTGAGGTACCAACCTCCGGCGTGATCACCTCTTTTAGCTATGAGCTTCTTCATCTTTCTCTATAACTTTTACATGGCTTTTTGCGAGCCGTTATACATCTTTTGAGTTTACTGCAATACATCGTATAATTTGGCAATACCTCATAGTGGCAACAATGCGAGCAGTGAGGCTCTATGATATGAGGGATGGTATCGTAATCTCTTTGCGTCGCGGTTCTCAACGGCACCCAGCCTATCCCGACATATTTCATTACTTCTCCATGAGCGATTACACAGAAGTCTGCATCTACCACACACTGCGGCGGGTTAACGCTCATCTTAATGGCTGATATTTCAGATTGCTTAACTACCATAATACATTCTTCTTGATTGATTTCTGCACCATGAATCTGACCACCCGACGTACCTTCCGAAACGACGATGCAACCTTTTCATTTCCGGGTATTCCTCCCCACTTATGTCATCCCAAATATCAAACCATGCACAATCAAACTTCTCATTCGGCTTGTACTCAAAGATGCTTTCGTTGACTATTTCAACACGAGGGTCATTCGTGTAGGATGAGGCTACCAACTTTATCACGTCCGGCGATTGCTCAACGACAACTACCTTCGTAACATCATTCTTATCAAGCAGGCATTTCAACACCATTCCAAGACCTAAACCACCAATCAGAACTTTTCCTTGTGCTTTTTGGATGAACTTGTAATGGTCGTTCACTTCGGCGGGCGTGTTGCTCATTATAATCTTTCCATCGCAATACAATCCATAATACTCGCCTGCTTCTATGAACCTGTTTCTGCCGTTGATCATCTCGCCGAGGTTGTGCATTTTCTCTCCTTCGGGTGTGATGGTAAACTTCTTTAGTTCCCAGTCTCCCGATACTCCTGTCGGTAAGTTCAATTCAACTTTTCTCATATCAGAACAGGTCATTTAAGTCAAACTTTCTCGGAGCCGGGAAGAAGGCGTCGATTATCTCCTTTCTTCCACGAGCAATCCAATATTCTGCGTTCCTGACGGCATCTTTAGCCGTGCGCATTGAGAGTGATTCAACAGCGACAAACAGTCCGAGAGTGCGGAGGTTCATCTTCATTGCTTCCTCCCTGGTTGGAATGTAGCGGACAGCTTTGGTAACATACTTCTCGGCAGCATTGGGATTAGCCGCTTTCTGCTTGCGCCACTTAACAAAGCGATTGCTTTTGAGTATTTCTTCTTCTGTGATGGGCTTCATCTTCTTTGACTTTGAGGGTTATCGAACTTTAAGCAAGCTCAAACTTTTTACCGGGATTCAGCTTTTGAAGGCGAGCGAGAACTTCTTCTGCATTTTTGGAGCCATAGGCTTCGTGCCAGGTGGCTGTCTTATAACGGCTACCATCTTTCTTGAATGAATAGATGTAACAACCTTTGAATGTACCTTTGCTTTGGGCTGTTCTATCTGCTACAATGAATGTCATCATCTTCTTAATCTTTAAGGGGTTATGTTTTATTTTTACGATGTAAAGTTAGCCATTATATATGATATGCGAAAATCATAACTCATTTATTTTAAGTGCATTACGCTTAAAATTTCTGAGCAATTGCAAGTTTAACTTTTGCTAACTTATACTTCCTCAAAGATACTTCGAGCGCACTATGGCTACGGCTTCATCCACAATCTTACAGCAGTCAACGCCGAGGGATGAGTAGAAGCCATCATTGCCACACAAGCACTCACAAGCAATCCCGATGGTTCGCTTCTCGTCTGAACTGAAACCGACCCGAAAGGTGCGGAATATCTTCAGTGCACCTTTCAGATCTCCGGCTCTAAGGAGACAGACAGCCTTCTGCGTCTTCGTCTCTGCCATGATTACTCTGCTTTGAACTGGAGTGAGATGTAGCTCCGAACATTGCCGAAAATCGCCATCGGGCATCTTCTCGGCTCATACTTGCCAGCGCCATCTCCATCATCGTACTCTCTGCCGACAGGCATAGTGTCGGACCATATTCGGCATCTGTTGGCGATTTCATTGACCTTCTCTGTGCTGCAACCGAATAGCGTTACCTCAACGTCATACTCATCTCCCCAGTAAGACTTTCTGGCACTTACCTTGAACTTTTCTCCTGGGAATTCGATGGCGAGGAACTTTCGGACATTGCTCGACATTTGACTGCCATTCGTGGGATTCAATACCAGACCTTGATACTTTATCTTCAACTCGTTCTCTCGGTCCTCCAACGCCTTTAGATGAGAGGCAAGCTCATGCATCCTCTCTGCCTTCTTCTCGGCTTTGATGCGAGCCATTTCTGCGAGGACGGCTTCTCTTTCTTCGGAGAACAATACTCCATAGTTGACAGGCATGTGAACATAGCGCCAGTAGTCATATCCCTGGCAATCTACGCCTATCCATTTGCCGGATGGCTTGCGAAATACCGTTATGAGGTCGAAGAAGGTCTCACAGTCTTCCTTCGTCAAGGAATACATTGCCTTACCTTCATCTACATCGTCTGACTGGCTACCGCCGGAGTGTGATGGTGCTGGCTTTACCATCCAGTTAGTGAGGAAGTCCTCATCTTCGGGGACATCTACAATATCGACTATCTTGCACAGGCGGGCGATGCTCCCCATGTGCCAGAACTCTCTGGCATCTATGAAGTCATAGAAGTTGACATCTTTACCACAAGCGGTTGCGGTATTGATGAAATCGCCAACCTGAAAATCATGTGCCGACTTTCGGCTGTTGGCATCGGCTTGCTTGCTATACTCATCTACTTTTCTCATTGTCGAAACTTTTAGAGTGAAACTTAATAAAGAACTACCGTCATATCGTAGCGGTCAAACGGGTCTTCTATGGTTCCGGCACCATGAGCATTGAGGTGTCCGGCTACCATCTGCTTCTCTGTGGTCTCATCGACTATCGAAAGCAGATACTCCTTCCAGTGAGCGCCGTCATTCTCCCGGTAGCCACCATCTTCAACTCTGACACGGAGGTCGAGACTTCCAGACAGGTTGGCAAGGACCTTGCGGATAGCGGCGAGGATTGAGGCGACACCCGACCAGTCTTCATCCTTATAGAGATGAGAGGTCATCGGCGATACGACCTTATAGATTTGGTTCTTTATCTTGGCTGCTGTTACTTTCTTTTCCATCTTCTTTGACTTTAGAGGGGTTATTTTTAATTTTCTACTGTAAAGTTAGCCAATAAAATTGATATGCGAAAGCCATAAAACATTTATTTTCAATGCTTTACGCTTTATTTTTCGGCAAAATCATTATTTAACTTTTGCTTACAAAACCTATCCTGACAGCACCAAAATTGCGGCTTCTTACGAGCTTGACGTGAAGGGATGGTAAGGACCTCCTGGCATAGACAAATTACGAGCGTTTGGCTTACCAATCATATAGACAATACACCAAAAACAAAAGCTCCCGACAGGATTGCCGGGAGCGGGTCAAAGAAGATGGAGCGATTAACCCTCGCTCACTTGGGTGTGCTTTACATTCGGCTCATACGCCGAGGACGATAGCCGGGTCAATATCCAACTCAGTGGAGATTCTGCGACCGACCTGCATCGTCGGCTCTGCTTTGCCGGAGATGAAATCGCTGATGCGAGACGGGCTTACACCTATCTTTTTGGCAAGACCAGCCTGCGACAGTCCCATCTCATACATACGCAGTTTCAGTACGCTTATCAACGTAGGCTTCCCGATGGGATAATGCACGTCCTCATACTCCTCAACAAGCCTTGACAGAAGATACAGCTCAATGCTGTTCGGATCATCGTCCGGCGTGTCATCGTGAACATGAGGAAGCAGCTCGTCGATACGCTTCATCGCCCAGTCATACTGAGCTTCGTTTTCGATTGTGGTCTTTATGGTTTCCATGTCGTTCATATCTGTACTTATTAAACCTGTGAGGCGTCTTTTAGTTTATCATATTCTGCATGAGTGCCGACGAACCTAATAAAGACATATTGGTGTCTAAATTGGACTACGACAATCAAGCGGAAATCATTGCCCTTAATATTGAAAACGTAGTGCTGATTGCCGACGCTATCAACCGAGTTGAATGTGGCACGAATGTCAGCGAAGTTCGTCCAGTGGCTTTTCCGGGTTTTCGTGTACCATTCTTCCAAAGCGTCCTTCGCTTGGGGATGTGTGGTGTAGTAAGCTACCAGCGTCTTCTTTGCTACGATATTCATATAGGGTTGTTCCTTAATTACGTTGTAAAGTTACGAATATTATTTTGAATTACAAAACATAGACTCATAAAAATTTCTCTGCAAGAACTGGTATAAACTATTTTTAACTAATAAGATACTCGGAGAAAACAAGTCCGCTTATGGGGATGAGCTATCGCGGTCAAGGGCGAGGAACATCCATATAAACGGATTTGCGAGCTTTGCCGCCATTCGACTGAATGGGTCGATGGCGCTCTGCGATATACCTGGAGAATTAATGAGCATCAAGAACCTCCGGGTTCACTATGCTTTCAATGTCTATAAACATCCGACATCCTTGCAAAATGAAGTTATTCGTCAGATTCGACGAATACGCCCCGATGTCCCTGATGAGAAGCAGACCGCCACGGGCAACAGGACCAAAATAACTGCGCCTGATTATATCGGTTTCGGTACACTCACTCCCGAAGATGGTTGAGAGTGAGTCTTCGCCGGTACATAGGCTTTGAACAACTGGCTCCTTGTATCGGCACGTCCAGCCTACATCTTCATTCCGGCAGTCAACAGTAACATACTGCTTTCCACGGATGGTCTTGACATTCTTTATACGTGTGAGCAAGTGCATGGCGTTGGTAACAAAAGGGGTACCACCCTCTACAATCAGCCGGACACTCTCATCGGGGAATTGCTTCTTCATCTCCGAGCCTATGGCATGAGCATATTCCGAAAGTGATGGAATGACACACTTGTACTGCATATCAAATTCGGGCGACAGAACACCGAACATATTACCTCCGATGTCTATGGTATCTGCCCCGAACATTCGAGCGAATCGAGCCATTGTAGCGACTCTGCGCCGGAACTGGTGCAGTTCCCTGGCTCCCGAATAATGACAATGCAACTTCTTTATGCGGAGTGTAGGATGAGCCTGCTGATTGAGCAACCATGCAATTTCATCCTTATTCTCAACATCAACACCGAAGCGGCTTACTACTCCAGTGTGTATATCGAAATTGAGCCGGACACCTACATCAACTGGATCTGACTCAAAAAGTGTCGCCTCCATCAGTTCAGTAAGATTGTCAAAATTAGCTACACCACCTTGCTTCGCTACTTCAATCTTGTTCAGTACATCTGGGATTACCCCGTTATAGACGATATCAGACAGCTTAAAGCCACGGGCAACAGCAATCTGATACTCCATTGGAGATACCACCTCTGCCATCTCTCCGAGGTCAAGGACCTCATCTATGAAGGAGCAGTGGTAATTTGTCTTTAAGCTATAACCTATCCTGGAATTTCCATACTCCTTGCGCAATTCATCTACAAATGTGATGATGTTCTGCGAGAAAGCATCTACATCAGTAATATAGATGGGAGTCGGCAGGACTTCTACTTTGCGATTGAAAATTTCCATTAGAAATCAAACAACGACGTGGGGAACACTCCCCGGTTAACACTATCAAGGACATCCTTCGGGATTTTGGGAGTGGAGAAATCATTGCCGTAGCCATTCTTCACACACTCCTGGTCTCTCCTCCAGTCCCGTTCATCGTACCATCCTCTTTGCAGAGGATTGAGGGCAGCCTGCTCCGAAACGATAAAATCGGCATCGGTCAGACCTCTCTGCTTACCTTTGATGGTGTGGCAGTCGAAGGTGTACTCCGGGATGTTGCGGAAGTTGTCGAACACAGACACATCGACATACTGATGCACGTCGAACATCTGATAAAAGTCAGCGTTTCCTTCTTTGGCTACCCTCATCAAAATCGTCAGAGCTTTGGCGGCATAGATGAAGGTTGTGTCTTTGACTGGCTTGCTCATGTCGATGGTCCATAGGACATCAACCTCACGCATTACTGACGGGTAGCCTAACTCTCTGGCAGCGTCTCTGACAATGCTCCAGAACAGACCGAGGTACCAGTTGCGGATTTCATTCCCGATGTAGCCACACAATTCATCTTCTGCGTTGAGGATGGTTTTCTTTAGCAGGGTCGCCATCGTCTTTAGGTCATGTCCGTGGCGGGTAACAAGGTAGCCGTCCCCGTCCGGACAGACGTCCCACTTGTTCTTCGAGTTGAGCAGATTGCAGGCGAAGAAGTCTGCGTCTCTGTTCTTTCTTGTGTTCACAAGCAGATTGACCGCCTGTGAGATATGCTTCGTCTCGTTGATGTTGCCACATTCTTCATCTCTTTGCCGGAGGATGAAGATGGGCCTTGTTACAAGATCGAAACAATCCTCTGCCGTTACGACTATCATCCGTTTCCACAGATACGAGCGATACTTGAACATCATCTCCCGTGCGGCGTAACAGGCATACTCCATATCTTTTCGCCTTATGGCTTTCTGAATTAGCGAGGACACCTCAAACATATTGTGTCCATTTTTCGTGAAAGGGCTGTATGACATTTCTTTTAGATTTTACTCTGTAAAGTTAATCATTAGTTATGGGATGCGAAAGCCATAAAGTATTTATTTTCAGACCATTAACTAATAATAACTTATACGCTCACATCATCTGTTGATGTTGATTTTCGCCTGTCCTTTCTTGAAATTGTAGTCGTAGTAACGTCCCCATTTATTCTTCATGGCGAGGACGAAATTTCGTATCATTACGGAATCTTTGCCGATGCCTCCTTTGTTGGTGCCTACTGTTGGGGTTGAGGCATGGAAGTAACGAGGCTGTAAGATGATGCGGTTAGCAAGCAACTCCTGGTACAGCATATCAATATCCGAGGTCGCCGGGTCCTGACGATTGTACTTGGCTTTCAGACACGGCTTGTTGATTATACGCATTGCCCCAGCCATTCCTTTGACCTGAAACTCCTGCGTGTAGTTATACAGGCGCTCGTCTGCCTGGTCGCAACCGATACCGAGACCGAGGTCAACCACAAGCTGTGCTATGCGAACAATCTCATCTTCGATGATGTCCTTGCCGTTCTTGAGGTCTTTGATAATGTCAACGGCATCATTGAGCCGATACTTGAAGGTTGATATATCATCGTCGAGAATGCAGATTACATCCTCCGGCGTATTCTCAATGATCCACCAAAATGTAGTCATGAAAGAGCAGACTTCATCTCCGCATTTCAGAGTGCCGCCTTCGGGGATGATGAGTAACTTGTCAACTCCGGCACGGCGGTACTCCTGTTCCTCCGAGGCTCTGACTACATAGGTGCAGTCGTTCAGAACGTGCCACGTCTTGATCTTGTCGGCACGCTGATACGACATCACATATATTCCGAGGGTTACTTCCTGTTCCATAGGTTAGATGGAGGCAACATCGTCGCCGTCTTGAATCTTACACTTCATTTGGTCGTACCAGACGGCACGGGCCTTAATCTTACGCTCTCCGCTCTTGGTCTTGCAGACCACCACCTTCTTGCCTTCAATGCCGAGGGTGCGAATGAGGTTCTGGTAGTCAAGCTCGTTACGACAGGCTATGAGGACATAATCATACTTCTCATAGTGAATTAACTCCATGTCCTTAATCTTCGTGTCGTTGTGAGGGTCGAGAGCCGTAGGGATGTCAAGTCCGAGATTGATTTCGAGATTTGCCGTGAAGTCGGCGAGCTTACTCAAATCCCAGTCGCCGGAATGAGTGTTAGCTTTGATGGAGATTGCCTTCTTCTCCGGCTCTGAATAGCCGATAAGACGCTTGCAGTGGACTATCTCATCTTCCCCGCGAAGCACCTTCAATGCCTCTACGCGCTGGTGTCCGGATATGATGTCGTTGTTCTCATCTATGACGATGATACCGAAATCGCCAAGCATATCGAGGCTTTCCTGTAATTCCTGTTTCTTCTTAGCGGAGATGGTACGAGGGTTCTCCATGATGACCTTCAACTCCGAAATGGGGAGATCGCACACTTCGATTCTGCGTTCAGGCTTTTCGTGGCCTTCTACTATGGGGGCGTTGCTTTCTTCGTTCATACTATGCAGCGTATTTCATTTTCAATGTCAAGGACAAAATCTTCATATCTGAACCACTTGCCATCTTCAAACCGAGTAACAATGACATCGGTCTTTACTCTATTCATGAAGCAGAACGGATTGAAACCGTTGGCGAGGTTCACAAGGGATGTGCCGGAGATGCGGCGAGAGGCTTCGATGTAGAACAAATCTCCGTTGGTGTCTTCGGCGAGTTGGATATGAAAGATGCCGGGGGCAAACAGCTCTACCTGCGAGGAAACACATTCGACAAACTTTCTGACTTCTCTTGATATGCGAGATAATGGGGGCAACAGCCTAATCATCTTGTCATAGCCGGAACGGAGTTTGACTTCGCGGGGGAACACATTGACATAGTTTCCATCATATAAAACATCGGCAACAAACTCCCTGCGAATGTCTATTATCTGCGACACACAAACGTCTCCTTTAAGCTCCAGTCCTTTGGAGCCTGCGGAGGCTTTGTTCGGCTTAATGAAGGCGTCCGTAAGACCGAAAGTGAGGGGGATGCGGATTTTGCATTGATCTATGCTGACCAACTCTGCGAGGATATTGTTCACATGAGCCTTGTCGTACCACAATGGCGACACTCTTGCATAGTCATCGTCCTGAACGGTGTTCCTGACTGATTGATTTAACTGGCGGGTCAACTCGTCAGCAGGAAAGACTACTATATCCTTGTTGCACTGAAGGAGGTTCACAGCATCTTGTTCGGAGATGCGGACAATGTTTTCGCTTTGGGTGGGAACACAGCGATACACTGGATCTGAGTCTGCGAGGTACAGCACATCACCCTGTCCGTCATCCCAACCGTTCTGCTTTCTCCACGCACTGAAGAATATCTCTGCCGACAATCCGGCTCTACTCCCTGCCTCGAATACTATGTACTTCGTTGCTTTCATCGAACCATCTTTTGAATGTAGAACTTCTCGGCATACTCGGTGCCACATTCCATACCTCTCAGCTTCGCAAGCTGACGTATGCCGTCCTCATTGAGTGGAGATGGTGCTTTGCGAACCTGTGAGCCATAGAGCATGAACAGACCGACCTTTTCATCAATGCAGTCAGTGATGTCGTGGAACATATTGCCGCCGCCTACGCTCTCCATCTTGCTTATGATGAACGGATACTCATACAGCACCACGGTCTTTGGCGAATAGCCTTCCCGACCCCGGCATGAAGCGAGAGCGCAATCATACATCTTCATGTGGTCCTGATGGTGCGAGCGATAGTTGATGAATATTTCATCGGGGCGAAACGCATCTACGATTTTGTCGAGTTGCGAGATGATGTCGTAGGATGGTATCGTATCCATCAGAGCATCCTTGCCGAAAAACAATACCGTGCGCTGCGCCCCAAGGCTGTCGCATACTGCGTTGAACTCTGCGAGTCTCGTTTCCTTATCCTGATGCGGGGCGATGCCGCCGATGGTGCCGACTACGATGGTAATGTCTGCGCCCTCCTGTTTCTGATGAAGGAGGTAGCCACCGCAGCCGAGAACTTCATCATCGGCATGGGGAGCGATTACAAGTATTCTTTTCCGTTGCTGTGTCATTGTGATTCTAATTGATGCTGCAAAGTTAGCAAATACTTATCATTCATACAATACTATGATAATATATTTTACCTGTTAAGATTACGACTTATTAACATAATTGATAGATTGGTAAGGCTCGACCTTGTATAGCTCAAGGAGAAACGGTTGACGACATTATCAATTCCGGGCTATGATGTATAAACGCGCAGCATCTCTCTTGTCAGTCTGCGGTCCGGGTCATTGTTCAAGAACTCCAACAGTGTGGCTTCTGTGTCGTACTTCTCGAACAGCGGGTCATAGTTCCGGTCCCATTCTTTATCTCCGTGGTTGTTGAGTATTCTCGCATCTATGAATAACTCATAGGCTTCAAAGAAATCACTCACCTTGTGGGTATCTAAACCGTAGGTGTTCTCATAGCTTGACATGAAGCATGAGCCGATTGTTACCTGCTGTCGGAGCTTCCAGTAACATTCCGTCTTGAATGAGCCATCTGCGTTCCAACAGGAATCTTCATACTCCTTCTGCTCGAAGTAATCACACTCGCTTCCATCGGGCGCGAGCGACCTTTCCTGATATTCGCAGAATACATGGAGCCTACCAATTCCAAGATCGTGCGACATCATCGAACAGAACTTACATTCCTTGCATTGTTCTTTCTTTGCCATAGTGCTTACTTTTCTACTGGTTCAACTGATACTACCTTATCCATCTCCTTTGCGAGTTGCAGGAGGGCGGCGAGGTTCTTCCGGCAGATTGCCAGGGGAACCTTCTTCTCAAACTTCCCGATGAGCTTGTTCTCGGATTCTACCATCAGGCACACCTGCTCTACCTTCTCTACCTTCTCCTTTCTCCCGGCGGTTGCTTTGGCAAGTGCATACTTCACTGCAATGATGGGAGCATCTGAAAAGAGTGCAGGGATTGACAGAGGCTCCGAGAAACGAATCTCCTTCATCTCTACGGTTGCTTCGGTAATCCATGCTATAATCTCCGACGATTCCTTCTGATAGATTGCTCCGAGGGTTTCGACTTCTTTGGCGAGGGCATCGAGGGGCGCCGGAGAGTGAGTTAGTTCTTCGATTGCTACCGCTACTTCCATAAGCTCCGACATCTTTGTGGATAAGAGAGGGGTGGCAGAAGGCAGGAAGCCACGCGAGATTTTCGGGATGGAGAGTTCGAGGACAACGCATTCGTCGTAGAACTCGCCGGGCAGATAAGGTCTCGGGCACTTTCCCCAGTGGAGCGCCACTACTTCGTCGTGGCTCATGCGGAACTTCTTCGGCTCCGGGAACGTGATGGTGCCGTTCTCCTTGACAACATCCTGAATGTAGGATGTGAGTGCATCTATGACTGCATTACGGCGGTTCTTGTGGTTGGTGACTTTTCTCTGATACGAGGGTGCATTAAACTTGTTCATCTTCTTTGACTTTTATGCGGTTATACTTTAGTTAATCTTCTCTATGTTCTCAATCACTCCTACCGAGAGCTGATGTGCAGCGTTCTCCAGTTTGATGAGCATATTGCCATAGTAGGAACTTTCCTGACAACGGCTATTGTACTCATCTCTGTCGATGTCCTTGCCTTTATCCAGGCATCTAAACATTTCCTCTCTCGATGCAAATGCTTTGTCAAGCACAACCCCGTGGAGTTCATAGATGAGGTTGTCTGCTTTTTTGAGAGATTCTTTAAGAGCTTCTACCTTTTGGAGGATTTCTGTCTTTTCCATCTTCTTCGATCGTTACTGGGTTACGATTTCTTATATTTGTCTGCGAGATGCTTGTAAAACTCTTTGCGACTTTCATCATCCATACACTCGTTAAGGATGGTAATGTACATTTGGCATTGAATGCTTTCTATCTCTTTCCACCCATAAAGGTCGAGTGAGCTTTCAAGTCTTGCTTTCACGAATTGAAAGGTACTTTGCTTTTCCATCTTCTTTGACTTTGATGTATTATGTTTTATTTTCTACTGTAAAGTTAGCCAATAATAATGATATGCGAAAACCATAACTCATTTATTTTAGGTGCTTTATGCTTAAAAATACAGAGCAATCGCAAGTTTAACTTTTACTAACTTATGACGTTAGAATGAGGCAAAAACAATGACGTGCTACCTTCACAGGCAACACGTCGTCGAACCTTAAATTCAAAGAAGATATTTAATCAATCTTTTTTACCTTTCAGAAGTTGAACAGGTTAACGGACACCCCTAAACCGAGGTATGGCTGAAATCCTTTCGGGGTCATTCCGTAGCCTGCCTGTATTCCGATAGAGAATCGTTTCTTTTTGGCGGGGTCGCGGATTCTTACTACCGTTTGCCTTGACGTGACAAAGATGCTATCTAATCTTGCATTATAGCCACTCACATAGGCTCTATAATCCTCCGTCTCGTAACGGCTCTGCGTGATGGGGATGGATATTGAAACGCTGTCATTGCCGAGCTTTTCAATCTTTATTTCATCCGTTATGCTATCTCTAACGACAGAGCTGTCCGGCGTTGCTACGCCATCCTCGGGAGGATGTGTCAGCGGTATCTCTACATACTGATACCGCAACACAACACTATCCCTGGGGACAGGAGCAGTGTCCGGCTTGACTTCCTCGGTGGTGATGGAATCGACAACTTCGGACTGGGTGGGAGGTTCCAGGTGCCTGCGTTCATAGTCCTCTACCGCGAGGGCTACAAGGAGGAAGGCTACCAGAATCCAATAAAAGAACTTTTTCATTGCACCTTACTTTTGAGCGTTGATGTAGTTGATGATACCATTGACATGGGTGGCGATGATGGCGGAGCGACCTTCTGCGGAAAGCAGATACTCCACATCCTCCTTGTTGTCCTGGAAAAAGTTCTCCGTAAGGACAGCCGGGCATACGGTCTTGCGGAGGATGTAGAAGCCTTCTTCCCAGTCAGGATCGCCGTCGCTCATATCCTTCCTGATTTGGTGGCCGACGAACTGGCGCTCTGCCTCTGCATACAGGAAGTTGGCAACTGCATCGGCTCTTGTGGTGCCACGGCTTGTGAATGCTGACCATCCCCGTGCTTTGAGCCATTGACCGTTTCCGGCGGCATTGCAGTGGATAGAGATGAGGATTACATTCATAGAGCCTTCCTTCGCACAGACGAGGTTGGCTCTACGTGCCCTTTCGCCAAGCGACACGTCGTTGGTTTCAGGCACGAGCAGACGGGCATCATAGCCAAGCGAAACAAGCTGACGGTGGACTGCGGAAGCAATCTCTCGCGCATACATGTATTCGAGCAGACGACCGCCCTGTGGGTAGCCTGGTTCTACTGGACTACGCTTGCCTTTGGTGTCCTTGCCATGACCGTTGTCAATCAGTATGACAAATCTTGATTTCTTAGTTTCCATGTGATTCATTTTTTGGGTTCAACATCTTCTTCTATGGCATTCTCTACCTCCGGGCGGTTCAAGAGCTTCCAGAAATTAAACTTTTTCTTAATACCCTTGTAAACGAAGTAATTGTTGACGCAGGATGAAATCTCAATGCCATAGATTATCAGCAGCAATCCCATCGAAACGACAGGGATGCCAAAGATCACTCCGATGGAGCGGCTGCATAATCCGGCGAGAGTCACCCAACATACATAGTCCATCGCCTTGTTGAAGGTTCTCCTCCACATTCGGCTATGACGGATTTCTTCTCCACGCTTCTTTGATGCGAGAATGCCGAAACGCAGGTCCGAAAGAATGAGCATGAAAGCGAATAACAGCCACGGAAGAAGTGGCTCGTAAAATTCAAGCAACGTAACCCCGACGATGCTCAAAATTGTGGCGGCATAATTGGTCTGTTCCATTCTTGATCAGATTAAGAGTGCGACCAGACCGCCGAGGCTTCCTATGGCGGCACCAATTACATCGTACAACATATCCGACCAACTCCATGAGTTGCCTTTGGACTTGCTGTCCCCGTACTCTTTCCCGGCGCCGCAGGCAATGCCTCCCAGGAAGCCAGCCATACAGGATGGGAAAACGAGAGCGCAGGTGTTGGCTACTACGCTTGCTATCGCAAATGCGATGACGGCGCAAGCAATGAGATGATAAACCTTGTCTTTCATTATCTTCATTTTCGTTTCCTATTTACTTGGTCCAAAATTAGTAAGACACAGGCGAATAGTTCACACAAAGCGGCCCCATTCGACTGAACAGCAATGTTCAATGGAAAGGGGTCGCAACCTAAAGTCGAAAAGATGATGCTATTGTTGTAATGAAAGACCTTACCAGTCGTTATTCGTTACTTACAGATGGGGCGGCTTGCGGTTCGGGCGACGTGATGTCGGCTTCCGCTACAACCGCTTCATCTTCTTTCGTTACCGGAGTGTGCTTCTGACGGGCAGGCTCTATCTTGTATAGACCGGAACTGCCACAGCCTCCACCTCGGCTCTTACAGGAGAGTTCTTTGACAATGCGGAAGAAGGGAGAGGTGGTGTAGTAGAACGTCATCTGTGCGATGCGGGTTCCGGCTTTGATGGTAAACTCAACGTCGTTGTTCTTCAACAGCACATGGACGTTATCTGTGTAGTTCGGATCTATCTTGCCGACCATCACATCAGCGTCGAATGTCTGTCTGCCGTAGAACTTCTTCCATACTGGGATGAAGCCGAACAATTTCAGCTTTCTCTTTTTGCATCCGTAGCCTACCATGCCGTGAAGGGAGCAACCACTACGAGGCTCTATCTTGGCTTCGGTACCGTTGGGGAGGTTGATGGCGAAATCCATCGGAATTTTCACTCGGCTGTGTGCAGGAATGCGAATATCACGAGGCACAGTGAGGTCATAGCCGATACTGCCTTTCTTTGCCTTGATAGGCAGTACAAAGTCATCCGAGAGTGACTTTATTTCAAATTCCTTGCGGACGATTTTCTTTGACTTTTCTTTTTTCATTTCGGGGGGAATGATGTTTGTCGGTTCTTTGAAAACACCCGCCGGATTTTACTCCGGCGAGTGCGGGGCGCAGAGAACGAGTCTGACGTCTGTCAGCTCTTATGCTTTGTCGAAGGTTACTCTCAACGACTGGGAGACTGTCTTTGCGGGCGGAGTGATGGTTACGATTGCCCCGGTCTCACGGTCAACGATAGTCTGCTCGTCAGTGATTGCTTTGAGATACATCTCGCGGGCCTTCAACTGGCTTGCTATGCTCTCATTCTGCTTTATGAGGTCGAGATACTGGGTGTCTCCGCTCGATGAGTAGTCGTAGCGTGTGGTGCTGGAGATACCGACCTTTGCACCGCCGAAGGCAGCATCCTTGCCACGGACAAGAACTGCCGACTGAACGGCTGCGCCGACGGCGGGATTCTTCAGGAATTGTTCGCAGACTTCTGCGATAGCCTTGATCTGAACGAAGGCTGTAACGGCATCAGCTTTGCCGTCTGTTACTTGGGCGACGAGGTTTTCCACGAGGTTGCCCTGTGCTTCTTTCGTGAGGTTGGCGTTGCTTACAAACGCAACCAGTGAATTGTTACTTTCCATGTCTTTTCGAGTTTAGGAGTTTGCTGCGTCTTTCTTGTAGTCAGCCACTGACCAGTGGACGAACTTGAAACTGAGATACCACATAACGCCAAAGGCGGCGAGGGTAAACAGGTTGAAGTGTCCTGCGAGCAGGTGGTAAACGCAGAACGTTGTCATCAGCATGAACATGATAACTGCGAGAACGACCATGTAGCCGTTCATGATTTTGAGGAATGTTTTCTCTGTCATCTTTCATTTAGGTTTTCTTTATTTGCATTTGAGCCGTTGGGCTGTGAATTGATGGGAGGCTATGCCTTCCAGATTGGGCTGATGTTAGCGAGTGCTACCATCGTGGCAGTCGGTACTGGTTGCCGACGACGTAGGTTCCGGGCTTTCCCCGGATGGAGTCTTTGGGGGATTTTTCATCTTCTTTGGTCTTTAGTATAAAACTTTATTTGCGATAGTATCTCTTACCTGTTGGTAAGTGATTTTTACGATGCGAAGTTAGTCATTTATGTTGGATTGACAAAGCAATAAATCAAAAATTTTTCTTTCTGATTTCATTTTTTTTGGTTGGCTCGCAAATCAGGTCTTCCTCGTGTGCGTGCGTATGCGCTCGCGCGCGCGTATCTCCCCCGTAGAGTATAAATATTATTTATCTCTAAGATTATTATATATAATATACTACTAAGGGTCATTTTCTGAGGGGCAAATTTGCCTGCGCCGTGGTTAGCTGTCGTGGTTAGCTGACAAAATGACACCTCCGTAATCCGTTGATATATCAGGCATTACAAACGCTCTGTCGTGGTTACTTGTCGTGGTTAGTGTCATTTTGCTACCGCCTATTTTCGGGCCGTCGTGGTTACTCATCGTGGTTACTTTGATTTTTTCCGCCGCTGTAAGGCGTTGATATTACAGGATTTATATGAGGGTTCATTGTGGTTACTTGCCGTGGTTAGATGGGTCATTTTCGGGGTCATTTTCGGGCTTCCGTGGTTAGCCATCGTGGTTACTCTCCGTGGTTAGCTGTCGTGGTTAGCAACTTTTGAAACGCCTTTGTAATCCGTTGAAATAGCACACATTACAAACGCTCTCTCGTGGTTAGCTGTCGTGGTTACTTGTCGTGGATACCTACCGTGGTTACTTGCTCCATTTTTGAGCATTTTTCGGAGGTGCCGGACGAAGGGTCGCTGACATTTTGCTATCGCTTTTCCGAGGGCGATTTGGGATGATGTTGCACCGCTATCATCTTTGAGCTTTCCTGACATAATTTCTCCAGTTGGTTGTAATTGCATCGGAGATATGGAGCTTCCATCAACTCCGTGTATGTTCAACTTAACACCACCACTACTATGGTAAAATTCAAAGACCCCGACATCATGTCGGCTTGCGCGGAGAAAATCATTGACAGGCTCTATGAGCTTGCTCTCTGCGACACCAGAATCATGGTCTGCGACTGGCTCGCCTATGCGACACTCGCAACCTATCGCCTCGTCAACGAACTTACAGGAGAAAGCGACCTTCCTACGATGGATGAGTGCTTCGACGGCACCGCCGTCACTCCTGAACTTTCGGACAATCCGAAATGGGGCATACTCAAATACTGGCATGATTTCCATTGGCATAGGGCAAACACCCCCGCCGGCGAGAGCGAGTATGAGGGTTACTTCTCCATTGTTGCACTCCTGTTGGGCGATGTGATGTTGTCGATGTAACGGCACCTTCGCCACTCCAGTCCGGGCACCGGGATTCTCCTGATTGTTCGGGCAGCTCCCGGTGCCTTCTCTATCACAAAGAGTGCATTGATTCTTCAATCTTGCGCATTTCTTCCTCATACTTCTTATTCTCTCTTTCGTATCTATCACGAGCTGTATCTACGATAAACTCATTCTTTTGTGTATCCCAAACTGTGAAGTCTATGCAGCCTTTCCAGTTATGCCGTGCTTCGATATGGAATGAGTAGTCATCGGCTCCGTCTTTTTCGACCCAGATGCCATACTTCTCTATGTCCCTGTTATAGGTCATAAACTCACGGGCTATCTTGCGGACATAAGCAATCATCTGCTTTTCGGTCATCTCTTGAGTGAGTTCGAGGAAGCCACCCATTATCTGTTTTGTGTCGGCGACTTCAAGGTTCCATCTGCATTTCATCTTCTTTGACTTTTGAGGGCTAAACTTGATCTGCTTCTTAT
Source organism: uncultured Muribaculaceae bacterium (assembly GCA_910579845.1). Taxonomy (GTDB): domain Bacteria; phylum Bacteroidota; class Bacteroidia; order Bacteroidales; family Muribaculaceae; genus Lepagella. The sequence continues at coordinate 102,956 of CAJTWL010000007.1, forward strand.
CACTTGTTGCAGTTGTTCATCATTTCGGCGAACTTGTCTGCGAGAGCCGAGGTCTGGAAGGCTGCGATACATTTATCGTTCATGTCTTTTTCAGCCTGGAGCTGGTTGGTGCTGATTACTGCTTCGTAACTACCGTTGATAAGAAAAACAAATGCTTTCATCTTCTTTGACTTTGAGGGGTTATGTTTTATTTTTACGATGTAAAGTTAGTCATTAAGTTTGATATGCGAAAGCCTTAACTCATTTATTTTCGGAGTCTTACGCATTATTTTTTTATGTGCTTTAATAGGGTTGTTATCATAGGCACAATACATCAAAAAAAAATGGAGGCGTGCCCAGAAAGCAACGTCTCCATTTCTACCTAAGAATGAATAAATCAGAACAACTTCACAATGAGGGTAGCATACACTTCCGTAAACAACCCGATTTCGAGCCAAAAGACGGCATTTCTCCGCATTAAGAGGGCGAGGATGATACCGAGTACCAGCGGGCACCATAAACCGCCGCAGAACGCTTCCCAGAGGATTGCCCCGGCAAACATTACTACGGACGCTCCGATATGGACGCTCCGTGTCAGTCCTTCCTTGAACGCCGGAGATGCAGCTATGAACATGAGCGAGGCGACTGACAGGAAAGCGAAGCATTGGAAGTCATCGTTAAGAGTGAGCCAGGGGATGAGAAGCAACGCTCCGCATACAGCCACAATCATCGAGAACATCCACTTGTGCTTTATGCAGTAATAACTATCGCTGACACTTTCCGGCAATCCGTGGAAGTAAACGAATACTACGACATACACCAACAGGAGCAATGCGGATAGGCAGACAGAGATGAGGGAAAACATAGGCTTACTGAACTTCTATGTAATCTTCCATATCTCCGAGTGCATTGATGGCATCCCATTCCTCATCACTGCAAGTTCCCCGATGGCTACCGACAAGTGCGGCGAGACTACCGAGATCTTCGATGGAGTTGAACGTGTAGGTGTTCGGGGTGCCGTCGGCATTGGAACCGAGATTGATCTTCTGCGGGAACGACATAAGACCGCCCTGCAATCCGACAAGAATGCCGATGAGGTCGGTTTTCAATGTCTCGGAATACTCCACTGTGTAGCCATTCCACTTGATACCATATTTGAGGCGATACTCACTTTCCTCTTTTATGACAGCAACGATGTCGGCTTTGATTTCATCGAGCGTAGGGCGATGGTTGTAGGTCTGATACCAGTTATAACCAGTCTTAGCGCCCTCTGAATCTTTTCCGAAGCCGTAAAACACTGCCCATCTGTTTGTGCCTATTTTTTCAAGGCCATTCTGGGGTCCTGATGCACCATATCTTTTTTCCATTGTCGTGGGGTTTAGGTAAATGCGTAGATGCGCAAGGCACCGCTACCGGGTACCTGCTTTATGGTAGTCTCTATGAATCGGTCCTGAACATTGTCGTCTTCCTCCATCTGTTCAAGAAGGATTTTCATGTTTTCGAGATGAAACTTCATTTCTTTGCAGTCAGTGAAAAACTTGTACTCGGCCGTATCTCCGGCAAATCTGAACTTGGCAAGGTGTCGCTGACCATACTTGGTCGTTACATCAGTCTCGACCGAGAGGATTTGGATGGGGCGGTTGGCTATCTGGCAGAGTTGCATCGCTGCGCAGTTGAACCGTTTCTTGCCGTCTGCGGGAGTGTAGGACGGTAGATTGATTTCATTAAATTTTGCCATGTGTTGTCCTGTTAATATTTTATATAGATTTTGACTATCGCTGTACTTCGCCATGCCTTTGAATGAGCCGATAAGCTGCTGGCGCCTCTTTCGACTTTTGATGCGAGACATCTTCCTTGCGAAATTCTGCTTGATGCGTTTGCGGAGCCGGATATGAGTGCCGAAGTCAACATAACCAAGAGCGTCGAAGCCTTCTGACAATGGTCTGACTGCGTAGGATGGTTTGATTGACAGTTTTCTCTTGGCGCATTCTGACTGATACACGTTGAACATCATCCAAAGGAGTTTCTTGTCATCGCTCCACCAGTAGGAATCATCCATGTAGCGGGCATACAGAAATCGAAGTTCAAGTTCCCCGTCTTGCTTTTCAAGCACATATCTCTCACAAATCAGAATCATCTTCCAATCTATCGGAGACATATACAGGTTGGCGAAGACCTGACTGGAACGAAGTCCTTTAGACAATCCTCTTTCGGTAAGAGTGATGAAGTCATCGAGCATCGGCAACAACATCGGGTCGCAGATGTATCTCCTAATCTCCAGCTTCATCAAATCTTGATCTATGTTGTCATAGAACTTGTTGATGTCGGTCTGGCAATAATATTTGCAGAGGTCCGGCACGTTGATGATGTCCTCATGGATGATACAATGCAGCCAGTGCATACCACGTCCTTTCACACTGGCGGCAGCGTTCTTCATAAGGGTCGGATAGGTGTACTTCTCGACGATTACCATGATGCTATGACAGCCGAATCGGTCGAACACAGTGGTTACTTGCACCACTCTGTCTTTTGGTCCGTCATGCACGGTAATCTCCCTTACAGCTTCTCTACGCAGTCTATAAGAGCCGTCAGCTACCCTCCGGCGAAAACTGCGAATATATCTGTCTTTCTTGGGCCAATACTTTTCGCGCTGCTGTTTGTGTTCAAGATGGCTGATAACATAATCAAAACTGTCTGACAGGTTCTTCTCGTCTATGATTTCAGAGATGAGGTTGTCAACCGGGTACATCTGTTCCGGCAATATGGCAAACTCATCGAAGGAGCCATCATCAAACGGGAGGTCAGACATTGCGCCTTCAGGCACATTCGTGATGTTTCCGCTTTCCAGACTTTCGTCTGCTTTTGCCGAGGCTCCGGTCCCTCGCCTCTTGCTATCCACCAACCCGTGATGGTGTGCAGTATGACGATTTACACCGGGCGAAACTATTTCGTCCGATGTGTTCCCTAAGTTGAGCCGAGAGCCGTTGTTCGCGTTCGAGTTCGACGAGGCGTTATTCGCATTCGAGTAAACGAGACCGCCATTCGCATTCGCATTGTTATTCGAGCGACCAACACAACGGCCACAGGGACCATCTACCTTTTTTGTCTGACTTATGTTATGAGAGTCATCCATGTTCTATTCAAGAGGGGGCTTCGGCTACGGGCTTTGTTGCCCGAAACCGAAGCGACGCTTTTCGTTATTCGCTTGCCACGCTTTCCGAGGTTACTACTATTTCGTAATTTCCGCTGAAGGCGAGCCGAGAGCCGACGCCCGCGCCCGAGTACGACGAGGCGTCACCCGCACTCGAGCAAACGAGACCGCCATGCGCAACCGCATAGTAACTCGAGCGACCAACACAACGGCCACGGTCATGGGTGTAATACTGACAATCAGAGTAG
>CAJTWL010000008.1 GCA_910579845.1 uncultured Muribaculaceae bacterium
TACTCTTTGCGTCCTTCGCCTCGTTGTATGCCGTGGTAGCAGTGTTCGAGGCAATCGTCAACTGTTGAGTGAGATTGTTGTCAGCCTGCGTTCTTGACTTGGTCTCTGTGGTAAGAGATGCGTCAGCAGACTCTATCAGATCTTCCAGGACTTTACCGACCCTTTCTGCGGTATTCAGGCCTTCCTGATCCTCATGTCGGATGGTACTCGCCTGACTTTTTAAGTTGGTCTTGTTGTTTAATCCCATTGTGAGTTGTATTAAATTTTTCCGATTTTCCTAATTTTCACTGCGCCTGATGCCTTCTGCGAACCGGGATTGCCGGACATCAAACCATTGCGTTTGCAGTATGCGACACAATCTTCAAGATAGCAGTTGGCAACCTCCAGTGTATCGCTGTATGCGTTGGACCTTTCAGCAGATGAGATATGGGATGAATAACTGTCCTCCTTCACCATCACACCGAAACGGGTGGCGTTGAAGTCGCCGACCATCAAGTATTTGGCATAGACATAGTAGGACATGGCGGCTTTCAGTCCGACGAAGGTGTAAATCTTCTCCCCTGACTGATATGTGCCACCTTTCAAAAGCATGGCAACCTTCTCATCGTCTTCTCCTTTTTCAAGGATGGAAAGGAAAAGCGAGTCTCCGAGGACTGGCTTTATGTTCATTTGCTCTGCTTCTATGATGTAGGCGTTGAGCTTTTCTTCATCGGTATTTTTGCTGATGGGTCTGCCATATTTGGCGACCTCTGCCGGAGTAATCAAATGTTCCATATCAGGCTTTTTTGGAATTTATGGGGGATGATTCTGCCGACTTGTTGGAGATGTAGACAAGCGGCTCTATCTCGTAATTATCCGAGGGATTGGCAACTTCAAACCAGTGGTCGAAGATGCGTTTCAAGGCTCTGGAAATGGCTCTGCGCTGCTTGCTGACGTATGAGTTGTAGTATTCGTATGCTTCGGCTAGGACATCGCCTGAGAAGCCGAGTTTGCCTATTCTGATGCAATACCACGGTTCCTGTCCGAAAGCGGAGTAAATTCGTTCTGTTGTGCTTGACTCTGTTACTGTGAACTTGTCATCATAGTTTGTGCCTTCTACATTGATGAACTCCGGCTTATCATCTGCGGAGTTGACAACAATCTCCATGATGGAGCAGGCATTGTTGTCCCCCTGAAAGGCATCGAGGCTGTCGCTGAGGTCATACTGGGAATCTTCCTTCTCTTTGGCTTTGCCGTTCTCATCGAACTCATACTGGACGCTTTTCTTGTGGACGAAAAGACCGGACAGCATGAAGCCGTTACGGACATTGCGGTACTTGACATTATCAAGTCCTTCGTCTGTCGAAAGATTAGTTACAACCTTGTCGTAGATGGGTTTGGGATAGGTGTACTTGCCGTTCAACGACACCCATAATACCTGTCCGCTATAATGCTCTATGCCTCCGCAAGATTGGATTTGGTCAATCACTACGGAGGGGATGGGGTTGAATGTGAAATATTTCTTTACAGTGGAGCGATCTACATTTATCCTGCGTCCCTTGCGTGTCTTATTTCCTTCCCAGTCGGGATGAACATTGATGTAGGTTACACATCCAGCATCGTCTTCTTCTTCAAGACGGCAGTTCTCAAAGGGGATGTGCTGTATCTCGCAGATTTCACAAGCGAGATTGTAATTGACGTGCAGGGCAAAGCCGTTGTATTTGGCGATGTCCTGTGCTATGAGGGAGAAAATATCGTCAATGGTTTCTCCCTTGTGATTGCATACATACTCAGAAAAATCGGTGTTGCTTAAACCATTACCCTCAATGAATGTCTGATAACGTTCCAGACAAGTGCCACCTGTCGGACTATTTTCGATAAGGTCGCTCATCCTTTGAGGATACAGGTTATCGGAGCCATAGGCTTGTATATTGAGCTGGCTTAGATATGAGGTACTGAACCTCTTGCGCGGTCTGATTACGTTATTGACATTCATTCTTGGGTATCGGTTAGGTGGTGAGTATTACTCCAGTGAGGGAGCGTCTTCGGGTTCTTCTACGCTGACCTCATCAGCGTCGGAGGGGTCGGCATCTTCGGAGACTTCGACCTCGGTGGCTTCAACCTCCGGGGCGGTCTCTGCGGGAGGCTCGACGGCAGGAGCGGGAGCGGCTTCGGGCTCTGACTTATTCTTGGCTTTCTTGCGAGGAGCCGGGGTTTTCAGAGCGGCGTTTTCTTGACGGAGCTGTTCGTTCTCTTTCGTGAGCTGTTCGTTCTCCTTTGTAAGGAGAGCGATGACAGCATCCTTGTCTTCGGCTTCGGGAACGTCGGACTTGGGGAGCCGGAACTTCCAGCCTTCGGGCAGATGCTCAAACAGCTTTTCGTTAGCGGGATTCAGAGCGAGAAAGCGCAGGGCGGCTTCATCAGTGATGTTGGCGTTTGAGTAGCACTTCGGCTCCCCAAAGAAAGTGATGATGGCTCCGGCTTTCAGTACGAAATCGGATTTCTTAGGCATGGCTTTGTTTCGTTTGAGATAGATGAGTATTTCCATATAAGCATCCCGATAGCAGTCGCTACAACCTCTGTTGGTGATTTCTCTGCCAAAGATGTTGAAGTACAGGCTATCGAGAAGCGAGCGGTCAAGAGATGAAAAGCCGTCTTGGTAACGGCTTTCCATTTCTTTGAGACGGGTTATGGTTTCTTCGTATGTCATGGGGACAAACTGTTAGCTACCACTTACAAGGGATGCCAGTGCTGTGCGGGTAGCCGCAACTGACTGGTTGAACAGGAATATTCCGGCAGAGGGAGCGCCCGATTCCTCCAGTGTGGCGGACCATCCACCCTCGGTGTCCTCCGAGTATTTGTCATCGGCAAGTGCAGTAGCCGAAAGACCCTGCTCGAAGCCGTAAATCTCGAAGGTGTTCTTGCCGTCCTTGCCGCCATACTTGTTCTCCAGGATGGCGACAAACAGACCGTTTGCCAGAGGGTTGATGATGTCCTTGACCACATCGGGACCGTTGTCGAGTATCACGAGGCTGACACCCTTCGTGAAGTTCTTACGGTAGGTGCCTTCGGCGAGAGCCTTGTTCGTGCCCGTGTAAGGAGTCTTACCGGGCACGTACATACGATAGGCTTTCTTACCAGTCTGTAATACCAGAGTGGTCAGGATATTCGGGTTGCTCTCATCGCGGACACAGCTTTCAAAGTCTATATCATCGTAGTTGATGAGATAGCCATAGTTGCGGAGACCCTTCGTTGAGGGGTTCTCGCAATTCGCCATCATATCTGCGGCGAGCTTATAGTCACAACTCTGAGTGCTCATAGTGATTGTTGTTTAGAATGCAACCTGAACGAGGTCGTCTTCGCCGACGAGTGTACCGATCTTCGATGCGGCAAAGATGTGGTTCAGACGAGTTACATGGTCGAAGGTGATGTCCGTCTTGGCGATGACGTCCGTATCGGGTGTTCCGATGAACAGGTTCGATGCGGATGTAACCAGGGCGCGGTGCGGGCAGTTGAGCGACGTGCCGTTGTCCTCGTACTTCTTGATCATGCGGTCCCAGATGTCGCACACCACTACGGGGTGTCCGTCATACTTGGAGAGCTGGATGCCGGAAGTAACCATCTCCAGCTCGAGCTGAAGGTTGTGCAGGCGCTTCACATCGTTGCGGAGGGCCTTGAACAGCGAGTTCGTCATGAAGATGGCGTGGTCGGGCTTGTCGAAGATGCGTGAGTCAGCGTCAGAGAGCATCGCGTCAACGATACCGATGGCGACACCTTCCTCACGGATGGCTGCCTTCTGCGTAGCATAGGTAACCTTCGGGGTGGTGCTGGTGTCCTTCTTGGTGTTGGCTTCGATAGTCGTGAGCTGATGAGAGTTGGCGGTGGTGATTGCCTTGAGGCGTTTCCAGAAGCCGTCCGTCATTGTGAACAGGTCCTTGTTGACACCTGCCGTGAGCAGACCGCTGTCCGCGATGTTCTTGGCATCCTTGTCGCCGAACCAGGCGATACGCCACAGCATCTCGTTCATTGCACGAGTCAGCAGAGGGATGACGATATCGTTCCAGTAGGCAGTGCCGATGACTTCGCTTTCGTCTGTGCCAGTGTTGAGCGAATACTTGGCGATGGTGTTCTCCAGATCTTCGTAGCAGATTTTGAGAGGAATCTGATAATCTCCGAGTTCCCATGTCTTTTCGATACCAGTCACGTTGATGTTCTCGTATGTGGGAGAACAGCCGGAGGCGTTCTTACCTACATCACCGAGGCTGTCGATGTAGCCGAGTTTCTTTCCGTCGTACACACCAGTCTCGGTGGTGCAGACAACTTCAAGATCGGGGTCGTTGAAGGTGCTGAGGAACAGGAGCTCGGAGAGGTCCCGAATCGCACCATTATCGACGGTGAAATTTTTGAAGTTAATCATTGTCGTTAAATTTACTTGTTAATGGAGGTTGGGGAACTGTTTACTTGTTGCGCTTCTTGGCAAGAGCCTCCTTCTTCTCGCGGAGCGCCTTCTGTACGGGGGTTTCCTGTGCGGCACCGCCGTTGCGGTTCTCACGGAAGCCACGGCCTGCGGGCGATTCCTTAGAAGATGATGCACATACCTTGTTGAGCCATGCGAGACCGCCGGCGCGGTTGACTTTGGCGAGGATGATCTTCTCGTTGGACGAGAGGACGCGGGCACCTTTGAGGGCTTCGAGCTGGGCTTCCAGTTCCTCCTTCTCCTGAGTGAGGGTGTCAACCTCCTCGGTGAGGGTCTCGTTCTCGGTCTGAAGCTCCTCAATCTTCTCGACCATCTCGTCCTCGTCGAGACCTTCGGCGGTCACGTCGTCATCGGCGGGGATGATGTCGGTTACTACGCCTTCGACGATGATGATGGTGGAGCCGTCTTCCATGACGAACTCTCCGTCGGGAGAAGCGGCGTCGCCTACCTGGGGCTCGCCTTCCTCACGCTCAATGGTCAGTTCGGTGCCGTCAGCAGCGGTGACTGCGAGAGCGTTCATCTTGACGTCGGACAGCTTCTTGTAGCCAGCCTTTGCGAGGAGGCGCGAGATCACACCGCGCTCGACGCTTACTTTTGCTTTTTTCTTGTTCATTTTGCGGGTTGTTTTTGTGTTATTAAATGTTCTTATACGCTTTGCGGTGATGGGTGCAAGCACCTCCGAAATAAAGCCGAGTTCAAGGGCACGGTCGGCGTTGATGAAGATGTCCTTATCCATAAGCTCCTGGAGTTCGGTTTCATCTGCGCCTGTGCGTTCCACATACAGCGAGAGGATTTTCTTCTGCTCGTTGCGAAGCTGCTCGACATGTAAGCCGAGCTTCTTGATACCTGCGTCAATGGCATCGGCAGTGAAGCGGTCGTGGCAACCGAGGTCGGGCCATGCGGCGGCGGGATTGTGGATGCAGAAGTGGGAGTTGTCTGTTGCGTGTCGCCTTTCAGCGGGAGCGGCAAGAAGGATGATGGTAGCCATCGACGAACATTCGCCTTCGACGGTACAGGAGATTGTCTTGCCGGACTGACGGAGCTTATCGTAGATAGCCCAACCTTCGACACAATCACCGCCACGGCAATGAATGCGGATGTCAACCTCATCATCGTCGGGCTTCATACTGGCGAGAAAGCCGTCAATGTCTTTGAAGCAGATTCCGTCTAAACCCTCCCACATCTGGAGCATGACTTTATCTTCTTCGCCAACTATGTCGTTGTAGATTTTAAGTATTGCCATAGCTTTGTGAATTACTTTATCGCAAAGTTACTTTCAAAGCAAGACACACACATATAAAACACTGTGAATTAGGATGAACGATACTGTTCAGTTAACTCTTGGGTAGGTATGAGGCACAATCGGTTTTCGATTCTTAATTTTGCTCCAAATAATCATCATTTGGAATATTCGGACCATGGCAAAGGTTATTCATGTTCACATTTTCTCCCGTCCGAGAGGGGAAAGAAAGGACTACTACTTTTCAAGCATTACGGCGGTCTATTCAGTGCTGACAGCAGAGGACATCGGCGCCCGGAAATCATACCTTCTCCACTGCGGTCTCAGCGGCGGAGGCTCCATCATTACAAAGAAGGCAATAATCAAGCAATCGACTCTTATCGGGAACAGCAAAAAGAAGATGGAGCAATCCGAAGAAGCTCCATCTACAAATGAAATTGGACGTATATGATAACGCCTGCTGTCAGTTCATTAAAAACTGGGGTCTATGTAGTGATTTTGGTAGTGTAGCATCAAGCGGACACCATCTTTGAGCGCATGACCTTCCATGCACCAGGCTCCGTTCTTTCGCTTGGTAAAGATGTCCTCGCCTTCTTCAAGCTCCGGCAGGATTTCATACCTTCCACCATACCAGTCGAGGCAATTGGTCTTGTTGTGGCGGACTGCAATCTTCCTGTCAGAGATGATGCGGCTTACTGTGGCGGCTCTCCTGTAGCTCCAGTAACAAATCGTACAGAGCAAGCCTACCTTCGGGACAATGTTGTAGATGGCTTGGAGGATTCTTGCCTCTTGCTCCTCCTTCCATTTGGCCTGCAACTTGTATCGGGCGTTCTTCTGCTCCTGTGTGAATGAGAGCCATTCTTCACGAGTCATTTCGTAGGGGTTCTTCTCATTCCTTAATGCTTCCAGTTGAGCAAAACTTTCTTCGGTTGTCATGGTCTTGGCTTTTATTCGTTATCTTCTTCATCTTCTTCATCTTCGAGGGCATACAGGCACTCATTCCTGTTGGCTTCGATGAGTAGTTCCAGCAACTCCCCGATAAAGGTTTCACATTGCTCCATATCCTTGACTACATCAGTCATCCGATATGGGGCACCATTCATTCCATGCCCGTCGGGACCGAGCCAAAGGAGTGCTTCTTCATCGGGGTCGTAGCCATCGTAGTATCGGTCGATGTCCTCTATCAGCGTGTAAATGTCTCCGTCTGTCATCTCCACATAAAAGGAGAAGTCTTGATCTGCGTCGGTGAACTTGCCGAAGGTAAACTCCAACGTATCTTCTCGGTCTTTCTTTTCTTCGATAGACACCGACCAACCATCTGCTTCGGCTATCTCTGTTATTCTGTCTATCAGTTTTTGATGTTTCATATTCTTTGGGATTATGCTACTACTTTCTTGCTTGTGGGGCAAATCTTTTCGTTTACTTTCTCCACGATGAACTCTATCTGTTCGTCGGAAACTTCGACATCCTCATACCCGTCTGTCTCTTGATTGAGAACAGAGATTTCTACATCTACATCTTCAATGTAGGCTTTCACCTTGTCAAGTTCTATGCCTCCACTTGGCGGCGTCCAGTAATCTCCGGGGTCATAGTCATCGTGGAAATCAATATCTACGACATAATCGGCAGAGATGTAGATGTCGCTATCATCAGCAGGGATGCCGGGGAGTCCGTCGATGCAGATTTCATCAAGCGTTTCATTCAGGGTGCGTGAGCCATAGTTGGAGCAGCGACCATACTCGTCTTCGTAACATTCAAAGTCCGAATAATCTCCGTCGCAGGGGTCTTCAATGATGGCTTCCATCTTGGAGACTATATCATCTACGATTGACTGAACTTGTTCGTCTGTCAGTTTCATATCATTTCCGTTTAGTATCGCCAGAGGACGATGTGGGCGTTTCCTTTCATCTTGTCTATCTTCTCCGAGATGATGTCGAACATCTTAATCACGCGGGAATGCACGTCGCAGAGACCGAGGACCCGGTACTCGATGTTCCAGTATTCAGTACCGTCTAAGGTTACGATTCTTGCGTATGCGCGGCACTTGTGTCCGTCTATGGTACGTTGAAGGAGCAGGCGGTACTTGCCGCCTTTCGGAGTTTTGTTGATGGCTTCTTCTATTTGCTCGTAGGTATGTGGATTGCTCATAGCTTCTTAGATGAGGGTTGCGGCTTTGAATGAACGGAAGGCTTCTTTTTCACAGTCCCAAAAACTGATTACATCTGCGTTCTTGGTGTCGCCTTCGCCTGTGGTCTTTCTTACATAGTTGAGGTTGAACAGCGTCCCGATGGCGTGACGGATTTCGCCATTGACCTTCTTGAATGTAAACTCCACGCTGCCGACAAGCATCCGGGAATAAACTTTGATTGCCTTCCATGCCGATTTCAAAGCTTGGCTGAAATTCTCAGCTTCTCCTTTTCGGAGGATTGCATGAGCAATCTTAAATAGCTTTGACTTGTTCACTTTCATCTTCTTTGACTTTATAGGTTATGTTTTAATTTCTACTGTAAAGTTAATCATTAAAGTTGATGTGCGAAAGCCATAACTCATTTATTTTCAGTACATTACGCAATTATTTTTTCATCAAATGCAAGTTTAACTTTTGATAACAGATACGAAAGAAGGCACCCCGGAGGATGCCTTCTATGTCGTTGGGATGATGCTCACTTGGAGTAGGACTTCATGATCGTGCGCTTTTGACCGGGTTTCAGATGGTACCACCATCGGGTAACATCAATATCCTTTGCTTTGCGGGCAATCATAATCTTGCCCCGCCCTCTATGGAGGAACCACTTGTCGCAGACACCATCTACCAGTTTGCGGTAGGTCTCCCGATTCTTGAATGAGTCAACATCTTTGAGTGCGGCGACAATATCATCCACTGCCGGAACCTTAATCCAGGGAAATTCCTGATACACCGGGGCAACTGTGGGAATACTGTCGCCGAGGTCTATGAGGATGGGGAGCGTGTCGGTGCCGAGGTCGCCTATGACGACGTAGTGCTTGAACATAAGCTCTATGCAGTAAATGGGGATTCGGCGCGGGTCTATGTCGGCGTGGAGCATGGTAGTGAACAACTCATTGTCTTCGGTTTCAAGTTCATAGAGTCCGGTCATCGGAATCTTCTTGAAATCGTCGCTCTTGGTTACGGCCTGCGCTGCGAGCATCGGGGAGGTCGGACCTTTGATTGTAACCTCTGCGGTCTTCTCATCGACCGCGAGGGTGTGAATTTGTACGAACTTAATGGCGGTATCAGTATTTGGCACAGACTATATCGTAGATTGCCTTGCAGATGTCGATGTCATAGAGGGCATCGTGGAGCTTGTCATCTTCGACAGTGATGCCGAGGGTCTTGGCTACGGTGCCTTGCTTGAAGTTGACCATCTGACTGCGACGGTCGGCGAGGTATGGGGTTGCCATTACCATAACGTCGATGCTGTTCGCCCAGAACCATGAGCCGAAATACTTATCCCCGTTGTGCCCGAACCAGGCGCGGAGGAACTGATTGTCGAAGGACGCATTGTTGTAGCCTACGAGGAAGAACTTGTCGTAGCGGTCATAGCGGTCAACATACTTTGACAGCATATTGATGAACTGGTCGTACACCTGACGCATTGGAGGGTACGCAATGATTTGCTCCTGTGTTACTCCGGCAACGTCGAGGGCGCCCTGCTCAATGACGGCTCCGGGATGAGGCTGGACGCGGAGGTCAAATTTCTCCTTCACTTCGCCGTTGATTACGATACTGCCGGACAACTGATGGATGCCGTGCTTGTCGGCTTGCGTGCCAGTGGTCTCCAAGTCGAAAAATAGTAGCTTCATAAGGTTTTCTTATTTAACGTTATTTGTGGAATGATGTGGAGCTGTCAGCCATAGACAAATGTCCGGGCTGACAACTCCGATTGGTTACGCTTCTTTCTGTTCCGATTGTTCAGTCTCGCCGCCATTACCCTCTGTGGCTTCATTAGAGGCTTCCTGCGGCTCGTTCTTTGTGTTGGATGAGGATTCGTCCGCCGGAACCTCTGCCGTGTCCTCTGCGGGCATTTCTGTGGCTTCCTCGGCGGCTTGGGATTTGGACTGCGCTTCTTTGAGAGCGGCTTCCAGTTCCGAGATGGTCTTCTCGTAGGTCTCGCACTTCTTCTCATACTCTGCGGCGAGGTCCTTGTCAATGACGGCAACATCTTCGGCATAGGTATGATTCATTGTGATGTCGAGCAGATTGGCGAACCCCTGAGAGTAACATACCTTCTTGTCGGAAAGCATCGTGCGGATGAACTCACGCATGATTACAGCCTTGTTGGTGCTGACCTTCTCGAAGGACTGGCTCATATCTTTGGATGATTCAAGGTCGAGACCGATGTTCTTGCGGAAGGTGGCGGGCAGACTGCTTGCAAGCAGGGCGAGGAACACATTCTCCTCAACCTCATCTACTGCGCCGGGCTTCTCTGAGAATGATGTGGAACCTTCAAAGAAGGCACGCTGACGTTCTACGCGGTCTTCCTGCTTCTTTTCTTCTACGGTGCGGAGCTGTGTGCGGATTTCAGTCAGTCGGTTAGCCTGTGCCTCCTGAACACGGTCTGCGTCGCCGTTCTCATCTGTCTTGACATTGTAGAGATACTTGACTTCTCCACTGAGGTTCCCGTGAAAGGACACCTCAAAGACTTCGACAATCATGCCAGCGTTGAGGTTGTCATCGAATACACCCCTGACTCTTTCGTAGGACTGGTAACGGATGTTGTACTTTTCTTCATCGGAGAAGTTCTCCCTGACAGGCGGCTCCGGCACTACGAGGTATTCACGGCTTCCGAGCGGCTGGGGATACAGCAACATTGCGTTGGCGGCAGAGATGATGGTGGCGTTGTCTTCCTTGCTCCCGGCATAGACTAACGGCAGACCAGATTCTTTTGCCTTACGCAGAACTGCCTCCTGATTTTTGAGCCGATACAGCTCGATATTCATACACCGGGGATTGTCGGTCTCCTTGAAACGTGTCGGGAATGTGGCGGTGCAGAACTTACATCCCTTGCAGGACTGACACCCTGTCTTCTCCTTGCAGGTGGAGTAGGTCTCATCGTCGGGGTCGAAGTGTGCAGAGGACAGCAGACCCATGACGCTTTCATCTATCCATGCTTTCAGCGTCTCAATCTTCGGTGTCTTGCTCTCCCAGCGTTCCATCTGCGAGGACTGAAAGCGAAGTTCCAGTAACATCTTCTGCTGATCCTTGCGGAGATTGCTGATTACTTGGAGATGCACGAGGTTCAATACTCCTTCTCTGAGGAAGGCGACGAACTCCGGGATGATGTTGTTCAACTGAATACGGTTGACAACGAAACTCTGGCTCTTGCCGAGCATCTTCGCTATCTCCTTGACCGAAACGGCTCCCTTGTTGTAGAGATACTTCAACGCCTGTGCTTCTTCCATCGGGTCGATGTCCTTGCGTTGGAGGTTTTCAATGACCATACAGGCGAATGCCTGCTTGTCATCGAGGTCCTTCACTACGGCTTGTATGGTTTCCTTGCCGAGCAGGGTAACTGCCCGGAAGCGGCGCTCGCCACATACGATTTCATACTTCTTGCCGTCTTCGCCATTGATTTTGCGGACAGTTACAGGCTGAATCAGTCCGTTGGCTTCGATACTTTGTGCAAGCTCCTTCAACTCTGTCTCGTCGAATGTCTTGCGTGGATTCAGAGCGCTCGTAGCTATCTCTGAAAGCTTGATTTCATTTACTTGCATATTCTTGTTTTAATTTCCAGTCTTGGGATTACAGCCAAGCCATTTCGACTTTGGCTTCTTTGGGCTTTGCACTCTCTATTGCGTAGGTGTTAATGAGGTTAGCATAGGAAACTACCACACTTTCGCAGTCCTGTCTTTCGAGGTCAACCATCTCCGGCTCAGACTTACATGGCATCACAATGGCTGTGAGCTGTTCGGATTCAAGTAGAATCGGACGGGACGGGTCTATCGTCGAGACTTTCATGCAGCCGAGGTCTCCGGCGGCGTTGAACACTTCGAGAGCATTGAGCAAGGTTGACATTGCAATGTGACAATCATTGACAACGAGTTTGTCATTGGGATTGTAGCCTTCCTGTTTCTTGAACCACTTGATTGCCCGATACACTTGGCTCCAGTTGTAGTTGACTGGCTTACCTGATTTCTTGGGGATTACTCTCTTGAAGGCAGGGTACGTTCCTTTGATGTCCGTGCCATCTTCGAGCTTAGTGGTGCCGGCGAGTGCCGGGTTAGATGCTTTGTACACAACTAACACATAAGTGTCAGAAGCAACACATACGTCCTCCTCGAAGTGTACGCCCTGCATCAGTGGACGTATTTTTTCCTTGCTTACAGCATAGGAGAATAATGCTTTTACAATTTTCTTGTTCATCTTCTTTCTATTTAGGTTTACTTTATTTGCTAATGTAAAGTTAGTCATTATGTTTGAGGTGCGAAAATCAACCGCCAATTATTTTCTCTGCGGTATCGGAAATTTTTACAGCACCTCCATTTCCTCAATGCCGATGGAGTAGCTTTGTCCGTCGTCGTTACACCACTCCTGACTGTGGTCGGTATGAGAGATAAATCCACCGCTTTCGATGTCGAAGTTCTCCCTTGCTTCGGCTATCTCGCGGGTCATTGCATCGTGAGCTTTTTCAAAGGATGAGTAAACATAATGGGCGTCGGTGGTGCTTTCAGCTGAATACTCAATCAGCACATACACCAGAAATACTTTCTGCTTCATATCTTTGCTTTTAAGGTTATCAATCCAGTTCGTCTAACTCGGTCTCACAGATGAGGTAGTTCTCATCTCTGCCATAGGTCTGATGTTGTGATTCCAGTTCGTCTTTTGATTCATCATCGAGGGGTTCTTCACCACCTTCTGCGTGTTCGACTGCAAGCTCTATGGCTCTTTCGACGGTGCTACATACCGAGAGTAACTGGAGAGATGAGGTATTCAACCAAGCATTGCCGGAATACAAGAGGTAAACTTTCTTTTCCATGACTTATACTGTTTCAGGGATTACATCATTGTGGTAGCCATTCTTCCATTCGGTATAGACCCGATTGCAAACGGCTTCATCACGCTCGAAGGGTCCTACCAGTGTGCCAATGCGGTAGAGCTGATTGTCAACTGTGATGTCAACATCATACTCATCGGGACCACAGGGATTGCCAGCGACAAATGTGCAACTGACTTCTGCTTCTTCAATCTTGAAAACTTTCTTCTTCATCTTCTTTGACTTTAGAGGTTATTGTTCTATTTTTCTACTGTAAAGTTAATCAATAAGTTAGGAATACGAAAACCATAACTCATTAAAATGCAGAGCTTTTGGGAGAAAGTTTCAAGTTTAACTTTTGTTTACAAACCATCAGAAACAGGCGACCTTCGGCTCATACTTGATGTTTCCGGCGTTGGCTTTCAACATCTTCTCAAAGACACTGACGACATTGATTCTGTGCTGTGCCGCCCACTGGCTTTTCTTGTCGAGCAGGACGATGTGAGCCTGCGCATCGGCAAGCAGACCATCGAGGTAGTAGCAGAACTCGTCGTAAGGTATCTCGTTCCTGAAGAACTCCTCCACCGTCATGTGTCCGTCCAGTGGGATGAAGGGCTTCTGCTGAATGGTCTTCGCCTTTTTGGGCGCCGACTTGGATGATGATGTAGCTTTGCTCCCAGATGCTTTCTTGGCTTTGGAGGATTTCTTTGCTTTGGATGTGTTACTGCAGCGTTTCTGTTCTTCTGCGGTGGCTTCCCTGACGAACTTCTCGACCAGTGCTTTGGCAAGTGCTTCGTTGGCTTTCGCCTGATTCATGTAGGCTTTCCTGACCTCCCAGGATGTTTCCCTGCCTGTGAGATCCAGCTCATGTAGGGCGAGCGACTTTTTGGGGTTTCGGAGGGAGAAGCAGACAACAGCCTCTATCCACTGGCGGTAAGCGTTTGCCCGAGTCTTCCGGCTTTCGACGATGATGGTGTGCATCCCGTCTTCGTCAACATAGCAGTTACAGCTCGTGAACTTGGCTCTGCGGACATTGTATTCTCTGACTTCACAGTTGGCAAGTTCACACTCGTTCTTTGCATCCCGCAGAGCCATACGGAGGGCATTGCAAAGGTCGGTCATGTTGAACCACAGCCTACCATCGGCTACGATGGCGTGCAGGAAACCGAACTCGGATGAGTAGAACTTCTTCATCCCCGGCTCCTGGATTGCATTCGATATATACATACCTTCTTGATTTAAGACATTATCAAAGTTTGTGATTTTTGACTCTGTAAAGTTAATCAAGAAAAATGATATGCGAAAATCATAACTTCTTTATTTTCACTGCGTTAAACTTTATTTTGCAAGAATTTCGCTACATCGGGCGCGAGGCGACTAATCATATACACAATATTTCCCGTGTGAAATCTCCTTAAATCCGCTATTTTTGACTATCTTTGCACTTGGTTTGGCAGCCTTTGACCGCTGCAAGACCGGACATAGAGGAATAACGAAAGCGTTAGCTTGTATGCTGAAAGCCTAAAATCGCCAATTTTTAACCTTTCACAGCGCTACAAGGTAATGCCTACGCACACGGCGTGGGCTTACTTGTGCTGTGAAGCGGTGTTTGGCGATACCGAGGCTTCTACAAGTAGTCCACGCCTTTTGTTGTCCTTTGTGATGAGAACAAAGATAAACAACAAAACAACTCCTTACAATGAGAAAAGTTATTTACTTTTTGGCATTGATGCTTGTGACACTTTCAGCGTCAGCACAGAAAATAGTTGATGACCGGGTAACGGACACCGGGCTACGACTGATTTCCTGTGAGTCAAAACCATTCCGAAGTATGTCCGATAAGTTGGTCCTTTCACTTGGTCTGTCCGCCTCCGTAAAAGATGGTGCAGTCCAGTATTTCCTTGATGCGACACTGGCTTCCAGTGAGCCGATTTCTGCTCCGGCAGGGGCAAGGATGCTTGTCAAGACAACCAGCGGCGACGTGCTGACCTTGACAGAGTATTCAAACAAGACACTCTCCGACAACATCGGCGACGTGAAGAATGTCAGCGGCATCATCGTCAAGACTTTCACTATCCATGCCGCCTATGCTCTGACACCTGAACAGATTCAGCAGCTTCTCTCCGGCATTGCAAAGATTAGGATTGAGCTGAATGGCGACACCAACTATGAGAAGGAATGGAAGAAGGACAAAATCTCCGGATTCCTGACGAAAGAATACAACATACTAACCGAGGCTGTGCAGACCGACAAGAAGGGCAGCTTCACTGACGACTTCTGATTATGGCAGTCCATTCAGTTGACCATGACCTTTCGGAACTGCTGACTTGGGTAGGCAACGGAAAGGCACAGCTCCCCGATTTTCAGCGTAGCTGGGTTTGGGATGATGGTAAAATCTGTAAGTTGATAGAGAGCATTTCTTCCGGATTTCCTATGGGTGCGGCTATGTTCCTCCAGACTGGCAACAGCAGTGTGCGGTTCAAGTACCGTCCGCTTGAAGGAGTAACGGCTACCAACCTAAACGACCCCGATTTCCTTGTGCTGGACGGACAGCAACGCCTGACAACCTTATACCAGGTGTTCAAGACTGCGGAGCCTGTGGCTACCCGCCCGGCTACCAACAAAGACAAGGTGATACTGCGCCACTACTACCTCGACATCCGAAAGGCTCTTGATCAGACAGCGGACAGACTGGATGCAGTCATCTCAATCAACGAGAAGAAGCAACTGACCGAGGACATCGGCAGGACTGTGATACTTGACCTCTCTACAAGGGAAAACGAGTTTAAGGAGTTGATGTACCCTCTGAACATTGCGCTTGACCTGTCGGCTTCCTCCGATTGGATGCTGGAACTGAACGACTACTATGAGGGCGACCAGTCAATCCGAAAACTTTTCAAGGAGTTCAACAAACAGGTCTTACAGAAAATCCAGTCTTACAAAATCCCTATCATCAACGTGACGAAGGACACCTCAAAGGAGGCTGTCTGTCAGATTTTCGAGAACGTCAATACTGGCGGCGTGAAACTGACGGTCTTCGAGTTGGTAACTGCAACCTTTGCGGCTGACGAGTTTAACCTGCGTGATGATTGGGATGATATTCAGGCGAGATTCAAGGCGACCAAACAGGCCGACATACTCCGAGTGGTGGAGAACACCAACTTCCTTACAGCGATGGCTCTGCTCATCAGTTATCGTGAGTCACTGAACGGGACGGCTGCTGTCTCCTGCAAGAAGCGAGATGTGTTGAAGATGGTTCTCGATGACTACAAAGCAAACCGGGATTATCTTGTGTCGGGATTCATCAAGGCGGCGAGCTTCCTTATCAATCAAGGAGTGTTCACTGCTCAAAACCTTCCATATACTTCCCAGTTGGTACCTCTGGCGGCTATCTTCGCCTATGCAGAGATTGCCGGAATCAATCTGCAAATACAGACGAACAAGGACATCCTTGCACACTGGTACTGGTGCGGTGTCTTCGGCGAGTTGTATGGTGGTGCTAACGAGACCCGCTATGCTTCCGACATCGTGGATGTGTTCAACCAAATAAATGGCGGAGAACAGCCGGAAACAGTCGTCAGAGCGAGCTTCCAACCCCGAAGGTTACTTTCTATGCAGACACGAAACTCTGCGGCTTACAAGGGCGTTATGGCGCTTATCTTGCAGGATTCTCCGCTCGACTTCATGAGCGCCGATAAGATGGATATTGCGACATACCTTGATGAAAGCACCGACATCCACCATATCTTCCCCCAGAACTACTGCGAACAGCAGGGGTATGATTCAACGAAATGGAACTCGGTTGTAAACAAGACGCCAATCTACGCAAGTACTAACCGTTCCATCGGTGGGCGTGCGCCAAGCGAATACATAGGTACGATGGCCAACAAGGGCCTTACACAAGACCAGATGAGGGCGGCTATCTCATCCCACAAGGTTGACTATGATCTGCTGAAAGCCGACGACTTTGACGGCTTCATCATTGACCGGGCAATCAGATTGCTCGACAGGATTGAACTGGCTATGGGAAAGGCTGTGTCCGGCAGGGACAGCGACGACACCATCAAGGCATTTGGTCATCCTCTTGTGGTGGCTGCTGATTGACAGACACAGAACGGCTCAGACGCTTTATGATTTTGTAAATGCCTCTGTCCGTCATTCCATACTTGTGAGCAAGGAACACTGTGATGTAAGTCACTTTGTGTCCTTGCTTTTTCATTTCCATGAACTGCTCATAGATTTGGAGGTTCTGAACGTCGTTGATGTTGATATGGTTGGCGAGCAGTACCTCAACCATACTACGGTTCATTATCAGTAATTCATAATTCGTCATGGCTGGTTAGTATGTGTCAAGGTTCTCTATCATCTCTACTCGGTCCTGCGCCTCGGTTATTTCGACAACGGAAACAACTGGCTTTATCTCACGGGCGGCGGATTCAAAGGAGTCCGTCAGCATCTCTGCCTGATTGATGGTCTGCGACGAGTTCATCACCTGCATCGGTACGCCCTTGCCAATATTGTTCATCGTCATCAATAACGGCTCAAACATACGAGTGGCGGCTGCTGTCATTACAAACTCCCCGTTGGAGAGCATTGCGGGTATGCTGTCCGAGGTACCAGTGCCGGGACCTGTAACCTTACCACCAGTAGCGAACTTGGCAGACTTGACAGTGGAGATTGCCGTAGCGATATTGGCAAGCACCGTGGCTACCGTGGTGGCGATTGCTGCGATGTTGGCAGGGAACGGCATAGATGATGCAGAGGCGATACCTGCGGAGAGTGCCTTACCAGTATCAATCGCAATCTGGGCGAGGGTGATGATTTTCGACATCTTGGCAAATGCAGAATTGCTTTCGCCGAGTGTGTCGAGCAGTCCGGTCAGAGATGATGTTACCGCCTTCATTGCCTGTGCCTTTGCCTGCTCATTCTTGATGATGACATCGTTGGTCTTCTTCTGTGCCTCGGCAGACTTTTGCTTTGCAGCTATGACCTCGGCTTCAAATTCCTCGGTGGTCTGTGTGGAGAGTTGACCACGGGCAATCAGCGCCTCCAGTTCTGCGGCGGCGGCTTCCTCCTGTTTGGTAAGAAGCTCCGCCTGGTGTGCGTCCATTTCTTCGAGACCTCTCTGCCTCCATTCCTGATAGTGCTGCTCGTCCATCTGATAGCCTTCCATCTGACGGAGTTCCCTTTCGGACTGGGCGTATTCCAGCTCGGCTATCTCGTTTTCAAGTTCCTGCTTCTGACGGTCAATCTTCGCCTGTGCCTGTTCCTCATCAAGGGCGGTTCTCTCGTTGTCATACCTTTCACGGATGGCTTTCAGAGCCTCCTGCTTCTCAACCTCATTATCATAGGCGAGAATGGCTTCCTGCTCTGCTATGGCTTGCTGATTGTCGAGGCTCTGACGGCGAAGTTCAAACTCCTGGTCTGTGCCTTCCTTGACGGCTTCCAGTTTTAACTGATTGAGTTTTTCCTTATGCTCAATCTCCTTCTTGATTTCTTCGGCATCAAACTTGGCAAGTGCTTCAATCTGTTGCTTTTGGAGTGAGTCAATAATAGAGAGGATGGCGGTACGCGAAGCCTCCGTGAGGTTCTTCTTCTCCACAAGCATCTTCTGATAGTCCTCAATCTGACGTTTGTAGGAAAGCTCAACCTTTTTACGACGGCTCTCGACGGACTCCATCGTGATTTTAAGCAGTTCATCTTCGGCTTTGCGAAGGAGCTGTGCTTCTTCTTTGGCGGCTTCTGCGGCAGAGTCCTTACCACTCTTGCCGGACTTGCTTCCTTTGGTCTTGGTCTTACCAGGGTTCTTTCCTTTTCCTCCCCCGCCGCCACTACCTCCGGCAGCAGCGCCGTCGGCACCCGTGTTGGCTACCGAATTGACATCGAGCTTGACGTGTTCTATCTGACCATCCTTGATTTCAGACCACGCCTCCTGGTAGGCATCTACTGTATCGTTGACTACATTCTTGACCGCCTTGACTGATGCCTTGCGGAACTGATCCCATCCGGCTTTAACATCATCCCAACTGAGAGTGAGGACACCCTTAATGATTTTGCCGAGACCCATGATTTCATCAACAAGCATGATGCAGACATTCTTGATGATGGACCAGGCTGTCTTAAATTGGATGGCGATAGATGCGACTCCGGCCCTTACAACCATTGAATTGTTGTAGAGGTCGATGAACCAGTTGACGAGTTCGACACAGCCTTTAATCATGGCTACAATGCCGTTGTTGACCCAAGTCTTTGCCGTGGCAGTCATCTCCTCAAAGGAGCCGCCAGTGGCATCAAACAGAGAAGCCAGTGTGTTATCAAGTTCTATCTGGCTGTTCATCTGTTCCTCCTGTACTCTTGCGAGGTCTCCGGCTTTTTCTTTGGTAACATCGAGGTCAGTTTCTATGTCTTTGAGGGTGCGGAGGTACTGAAGACCTGCATCCTCACCGGGACCACCGAAAATGTCCGATATTGCGGCTGCTGTGGCAGGGCTGTTGTCAGCCATCTCATTGAGCTTGGCGCTGACCTGTTGCATCGCCTCAAATGTGGTCATCGAGCCATCCTGGAGCTTCTTCTGCATTTCTGCGGAACTGATGCCGATACCGTCCAATGCTTCGGCTGTGGCGGTTGACATTTCGCGGAGCCTGATGTTGGCTTCCTTGATTGTATCTACCGCCTTGTCGGAAACAATACCCATCTTGCTCGACTGGGCTGTGATGGAGATGAACTGGCTTGCAGAAAGTCCGGCTTCTTTGAAGTATGCCGGGTACTCCTTCACTATGTCGGTAAACTGTCCCGTGGCGTTGGCTCCACTAACGAAGCCATCCTTGACATACCCAAGTGCTTCCTGAACAGAAATGCCGAACTGCTGCGAAAGGGTGTTGGCGGATTCGAGGACTTCCTGAAAGTCAACCCCGAATGAGTCAGCGACACCTTGCACCTCATTGCGGAAGGCTTTCATCTCGTCGCCGGAGAGTCCGGTCAACTGCTGTGTCAGTCGGCTTGCTTCCTCCAGTCCTTTGTTGTAGTCGTACCACCACTTGACAGCCATGCCTACCCCGGCAATTCCGAGGAAGGTCAGCACCATAGGATTGGCAAGCAGTCCTGTCAGCGTGGACCAAAGAGCCTTTGCCTTGACGGTCAGACCTTCCATCACGGAGCCTGCGCTGTTCTTGGAGAGGTTGTTGAGCGAGTTACCGAGGTTGAGGTTAACGCCTGTGAGGTCGGACAGGGTATCAACCAGCCCTTCGCTCCTGCTCTGCGATTCAGCAACGCTATCGGCGTGGTCCTTGATTACCTTTTCGTTCTCCTCAATCTTCTTGGTAAGAAGGGCAATGGATTCGGAGGCACCGACAGACGAAGGGTCGATGGCAGCGACGGCTTTCTTCAACACCTCATTGGCTTTCTCGGCTTCTTCTGCGGTCTTACATTCCTTTGCGAGTGCATCACAGAGGGATGATGTTGAAACCCCGGCACCGAGCAGTGCAGACTTGTAGTTGCCGACATTGCGGTAGAAGCGTTGCGTGCCTTCCTCTGCACCTTTCAATTCTGTGGTCAGACGGTTTATCTTGTCTTTCAACTCATCGCCTTTGGCACTCTCACGCTCGGCACGGCTCAGTCGGTCGTACTCTGCGTTGAGGTTGCTGATTTCTGCGCGAAGCTGAACGAGGGAGCCTTCCTGCTCTGCCTGCGATTTGAGCTGATTCTTGACTGCCTTGCTGACTGTGTTCATGGCGTCCTTCATCTGGCTCATGGCAAGGTTGCCAGCCTGAATGCTCCGCTGGTATTCTTCCTGAGAGATGCGACCTTCCTTGAGGTCTTCTTTCAAACCTTTCTGCTGTTTGCGAACAGCATCAATCTTTGCCTGCCATTCTGCAATCTGTTTCACAGCATCCCCATAATCCACTTGGATTTGGAGTATCTTGGTTGTTACGTCGTCTGCCATATCTTATTCTTCTTCGGGGAGTTTGAGAAGTTCACACTTACATATTCCTTTGCTATCACGAGAGATTGACACAATAGCAAAGTAGGCTCCATACTTGGAGAGGTACACTGGTCGGGAATAATCAATATCCCGAAGGTCAAGCTCGTTGAGCAAGAAGTTTTCTTTCACTATTATCGGGTTCTCCATTATTCTTGACAGATAGAGGTATGAGGGATTTTCAAGTATCTTAGAAAATCCATACCATATCTTCATACCCATCCAAACCTTTCCGGTCGGTCCTTGCGATGAGTTCTTCTGAGGAAAAGGCGTAATGATGCCGACAGCGGGTTTCGCCTCTTTAGTTGAAATCTTATCTTCTCGAACCCAGAACTTGATAGTATCTCCGGTAGAAAACTTCTGATTTTTGAGATTCTTTAGGTATGCACCATAAAACGGTAACTGAATGATGGTTTTGGTCTTCTCGATAGTCTGATTGTTACATTCGATTACACCTATACCTGACGCATAGACATCCGATTCATCTTCGGAATCTTTAGAGTCAAGGTTATCATTCTTCATAAGGAAATAACTTCTCTGTGCAAATCCGTTTATAGAATACGTTATGCTTTGAGCTTGCTCGTTGGGAGCGGATGTTATTTTTCTGTCCCATTCATAAGCTATGCCGGATATGATGTTTTTACGGAGGTCATCATAATAGACCGAGACTATATCACCATTGGATGATACCGTGGGGAACGCTCCTATCATGTAGTACAGAGCATTCATAAAATTCAGACAAGAAATATCTGGCAAATTGCTCCCGATAGGAATTTGCCAACTATCTATATCCCTGTCAGAGGAAGAAAAAGGAAGTCCTTCTGGTGTCTGATTCGGATATATAGTAAAGATGTCACTTTCTCCACCAGCGCTGTAAATACCACTTCTATCACCGCATTCAATACCAAAGAAGATGATAGCGCCAGCAGGAATTGTTACCGTCAGACGTTCTGTACAATATTTCTCAGTAAACCTAAATCTCCATCTCCAGTCCTGATCTCCATACAATCCATACTCATCTGTTTGATTTGTACCATATACACCATCTAACGATGCAAGTTCAGACAAAACACCAGATGCTCCGCTATATGGATTCCAACAATAAACTTTAAGAACAGGCTTGTTTTCAGAAGAACTCGTAATCTCATAAGCATTCTTTCCATCAACATACTTTAGAGTAACCCCAAAATATCCTTTTATAGTTGCCTCTATTGCTGACTTGGAATTATTCTTTAAGCCATACAGTCTTCCTTCACTATCACGAACCTCGGAAAACTTATCCCAGTTCATTGGACGAGCTGCCGTTCCAGCATATCCATGTATGATATTTGGCTTTCCGTGAACTGCCGGATAATCTCTTTCCAATGTGTGTACAAAACATTCTGTAGCATGGCTGTTAATCAGTTCCTCTGACTGAACGGCATTAACGAAAGGAATCACACCATACTTAAATAGTATGTCTATGTCAGCCGTTTCGCCTTCAACATAATCAGCACCAAGAACAAACTTCGTTGAATACTTTTCATTTATCTTCTCTATTAACTTATGAATTGGGACGCAAGGCAAAGGAAAGAAGTTGTAACTCATGTAGACATTTTTATTGCCGTTCACAGATACATAAGTAGCTCCGGCATTATACAGCGGGCGTACAACCTCATCGGTATTCTTATAAGCTGACATGAGAGAATCAACTGGACCATACGTTGCCATTGATTCAAACGGCAGATTTCGGATAGATGTGTCATCATCCTTCAACGTCTGAAAGCCGTCAATAACTCCCCACGTCATCACAGCATTGAAGTTACTCTCCGTGCTTTCGATGTAGAGGTTGGCATTTTTGAAAAGTGGGATGCCGTTCTGAATGTACTCTGCTTTCAATCTCCGGTGTATCTTGTTGGAGACACAGCGAATGTCATCGGCGTTGTCGAAGACTCTACGATTGTTGGCAGTCAGAGGCAACTTGAACGTGTAAGTATATGAACAAGTAATCTTTGACAGATCGCCAAAGATGTTGCTTTTGAAATTGAGGGTTATTCCGCTCGGTGTGGCGAGGTCAACCTTCAATCTCTTTCCGTTGTCTATGATGTATAGTTCTTCGTACATGGCTTACAAGGATTGAGCGTTAACATCCGGAATAGCAAACGAAAACTCCAGATTGTTGAGGATTTTCTTGGGGCTATACTTGACAGTATTCTGCTGAATGTTGACTGGGAGCCATATCTCATTGCCAGCGCCGTCCTTGCCACAATACAGGTCAACTATCGGCGATGTGATGATGGTAACAACATAGTCAAAAATATCAGACGGAAGATTGACGGCACAGCACTTGTGAGTGATGCTACATTCAATATTCCTGGTCCTCATGACATTGGCGAAGTACAGTCCGTTGATATCATCATCCTGCGACACCTTATTGGAGCCGAGCTTGTTCTTATACTGTTGGTCTCCTTTCTTGAACAGAAAGTATTGGAGATTGCCGTGGCGGTCAACCCATCGGAGGTAGTGTCCGGCGGTCTCATTGCTGATTTGAAGATTGACAAGAGCTACATTCTCTCCAGTCTGAAAGAATGTGTAGTCAAAGGTCCTGTCGAACACCGACATCATCCTATCTTCCTCTGAAATCTTATACTTGATCGTGGCAGACTTCTGTGCATTGGGGAATACACTGGCTGGTGGGATGTCCTCGAAGCCGAGGTCAGAGAACATACCGCAGTACACCAGTTCATCATTCATGAAACGGTAACGGGCATATCCTCTATCGGTCTCCAACAGGTATGTTACATTGGCGAGAGGCTTCTTCTCATTGCTGTTATCACAGTAGTCTGCCGTATCTCCCCAGTGTTCTTCTGCGTCGCCCTGCCAATTGGAATAATACTTTCCATCTTTCAGAACAACGAAGCGTTTCGCAACAGCATAGTAAACGACCTGGAAGGGCAACTGAACAGTTGTCGTGAGCAATGTCGGGAGTGAGGGTGCTAACTTTTCAATCTTCTCAAAGAAGCACACCTTTGTATCCTGATAGATGGGGTTATTTCCGTACCTGTTATTATCTGACCGCCCGAAAAACTCAACTTCCCTGTTGTATCGGAACAGGGATACCGAAAACGGGAACTTTCTGAACCAAATGAGGTTGCGCTCAAAGGCATGGCGGTTATCCTCGTAACTATACACGCCGAGATTGCCGAACCTTTCGCCGATTGCGATGTTCCCCCAGATTACAAGAGTGGTAAACTGGAACATCTGCATTGTGCCGATGTTGACTTTCACTGACACCTCAATACACCGGGTGTTTCTTGGGTCATCGAACATCAGTTCAAAGAGGCGTGAGAGATATATCTTACACTTACCCTTGTAGAACGAGACCTTGATGCTTTGAGCAGCAACAGATTCGATGCCGGAGATTTTCTCCACGGTAACAGTAAACACCCCGGAGGGCCATGCGCTTTCAATCTCAATGAAGTTGGGATTGAAGGCAAAGCACATCTCATCGGGATATGTGGCTACCGAGTCTTGGTTGAGTATTTTGAATGTCGTCTGTCTCATACAACTTCATTGCTGTTTATCTTGGCTAAACTCTGAGCCTGAACCTCCATACATTCCATTGCAAGAAGCTCCAGTTCTTCGTTCACAGCCGTTGTGTATATATCATTGTATCCGCCATCTCTATACAGGCGGGTTCCTTCTTTCATAATCTTGTGGGCTATGGCTCCAGCCATTGAGCGAATACCACGTTCCTCCGGCGATAGGATTGCCCGGCTTGTCTTGGCAGGGATGGGAGCGACAGCAATGCCCTTGTCTATAATCCACTGCCTAATGATGCCGACAAAACCTTTGGGGACCTTGCCGCCTTTGCGACCATGTTCCATAGCAAGGAAGGACTTCGAGCCCCACAGCGTCCCGATATTGCCAGTAATTTCAACGGTCAGAGAGGCGACAGAGCGACCGCTGGCATTGCGATTGTTCGCAGCCATCTGATTAGCTACCTTCGCCTTGACATTTTCGAGATGCCGCTTGATTATTTCTTGAATCTGTTCCATAATCGTATAGACAATACATCGAAAAAATCAATCAACCTCCAGTCGCTCCGGGTCATTGCAGAGGTTGACACCAGCCTCCTCAACAAGCGTAGGACTAATGACTACACCAGTAACATTCTCGTCGAGGTGGTCATACAGCACCTGATAAGGGATGTCATCTTCAAGCTCCGAAAAGTAGCTGCTCTCATTGACAGCGCGGACGAATCGGATGCAGAGGCGTTTCATCGCCTCCACTATGCCGTCATTCTCAGCTCCATCGAAGTCAAAGTCAGTCGGGCTGACAAAGGCTATCTGTGCATTGGGGCGGTCAAGCACCTCATTCCATTTGAAGTGAAACGAGCCGGAGGGCGGCAGAACATAGATGATGGTGGGCTTCTCTACCTTGTCAAGGGCGACATTCGCCTGCGCCCAGTTACAAAACTGATAGCTGACATCCTCGCCGAGGGATTCGACTACCTTCCGAACCTTCGCCTCAACCGTGCCGAGGCGACCTTCCTTGTCGTATGTAGGGTTGCGTTCTTCCATTACCTTTTCCGTTTTGCCTTTTCTGCGTACTGCTTGTTTAACCTCTGCTCATATTCAGACTTCTCATTGTCGTTCTTCATGCAAGTGTAGATGCGAATCCAAGCGACACTGTAAACCTCATCCTGATTGGTGATACCCATTCGCTTGGCATACCAGTCAATCACACCGAAGGTGCCGAAGTTGAGGTCTTCGACCCCGGCGGCTATTTCTTCGGGAGAGTGAGTTACCTTGATTGAGGCAAACAGCTTGTTAATGCGGTCCAGTTCGGCTCTGACAAAGTTGATCACACCGAATACATCGAACACATTCAACTGGTAGACTTGCTCCGGCTCCAGTCCCATAAGGATGGAAAATACCTTGACAGCCGGGTCTTCCTTCTCATGGTCAATGCGGCTGAAATCGTCGAGCTGTCCGTAAGTGATAGTGTTGAGGGTTTCCGGCACCTCCTTGCCGAGGATGAAGGCAGGACGCTTCGCCTCCTTCAACTGATTGAGCAGTTCTTCCTGGTGGTCCTTATGACATAGAGGCAACAAGATAAGAAACTCGCCATAGGTGGTGAGCTTCGCCTTCTTACTGTTTCTACGTCTGTTCTTTTTCATATTTCAAAATTACTAATTTAATAATCTCTTGACATCAACACACTTATGAGAAGTAATGAACATCTGCGGTCAGTTAGCGGGCGTTCCTGAACTTATGAACATGACCAGTTACGCCTGACGTGACTACTGGCGTGAAGTTCTCCACCATGCCAGTCAGCACATCGGGAGCGTCATCGTGAGCATTGCGCCCGACTTTTCGGTATCCCTTGACTGCCTGTGCAAACTGGGGCCAGCGGGTCTCCCAGTCCGAGGGAAAATAGATGAGGTTCTGGACCTCCGCCGAGTGGGAAAATATGCGGACATTCTTATTCAGACTTTGGAAAAAGGATGTGAAGTTCATCTTCAATGCAACCGGGGTGCCTTGCAGCCTGACGTTCTTCTCTACATTGCGGGCGAAACCTTCGCCACCGTTGTTGCTCTCCACCTTGACCAACTGCGTGCCGTTGATCAACAGCATCTCTGCGGTCTTGACTTCCGTGTATTCCATCGGCTTGTCGGTGTAGAGGACATCGGTAACATACATCCCCGAAGGCGTTTCAACGTAGCAGACAGAGCATAAAAAATCGGCGCCTTTATCGGCTGTATCAGTGTAGTTCTTACGGATGCTCTGCTCCATAGGAAGGATTTCATACGTCCGTAACTTCGAGTACATGAGACCTTCAAGAGGCTTGGGGTTCTGCATATACTGCGTGTCGAATACGAATTGATTGGCCGATTCTATCTTGTGCAGCTCCTCAATGGTATGCTTAAAGGGCCATAGGGCTTCTTCCTCGCCGTCTTCGTTGTAACTGATACAGGGAACACTAAGCACCTCCCATTCGTCCGGCTCCAGTTCCATAAGGTAGCCACAAAGGTCATGCTCGTGGAGCCTTTGCATAATGATGATGATGGGAGTATTGCGGCTGTTGACACGGTTTCGGATGGTGGTCTCGAAGTGCAGGTTCACAGCCTCCCTGTTGTTGTCTGACAGAGCGTCTGCGGGCTTGATGGGGTCATCAATGACAATGGCTCCCCCGAATTGCCATTCGTCTCCTTCGTTCTCGATTGCTCCGGCACCGAAGCCAGTCACCTGTCCGAGGGATGAGGTTGCATACAGTCCTCCGCCTTTCGTGGTGTTCCACTGGCTCTTGGTATCTGTACCAACTGCTATCTCGACACCGAACAGGCGCTGATACTCATCGGACTTTACAATGTCCTTGACAGCGACAGAATTGCCGAGGGCGAGGTCTCCCGAATACGAGAGATGGATGAACTTTGCCGCCGGATTGATTGCCAACCCCATAGCGATGAAGTTGCGGGACACAAGCTCCGACTTTGAGTAACGAGGGGCGATGTTGATTATCAGCCTTCGGGTCTTGCCAGTCAGCACGTCATTGAGCTTATCGCATATCATTCTGTGATGTTTGCCGACAACAAATTTCTTCCCGCCATTCATCAGCTTGAAGAAATAGCGGGCAAAGTGGAGTGAGTCAGACAGGATCCAGCTCCTCAATACGTCATCGGCATCATACACCATAGGCTATATCAGCACTCTTGTTCCAGTTGCTTGATAAACTCTGCGGCTTCCTCCTGGCTCATACCTTTGATGGCTCCCTGGACGGTTGCCTTAATCTCCTGACCTTCGATATAGCCACGTCCTTTGTGCTTCGTCTTTAGGTAGAAGATGATAGCCGTGAGGTTGCCTTCATTTATAGCCATCATCAGTTTCGACTCTGCGAGGTCGCCGAGGCTTTCGTCATAGTCATTAAGCATCTTCTCCAATTCGGGGAACTGCTTGCGCCATTGCCAGAGGGTGCTTCGGTCAATTCCGAGGGCTTCCGCAGTCAAGGCAAGGTTGCCAGCATTTGCCTTATAAGTCTTTGCAATGACCGGGAACGGGATGTTCTTGTAGCGAGCATCTTCGTCTTTCATATCTTTACTTGCATCTGCCATTTTTATAGTGGGATTTTGTTGGATTAAACTTTGCCTTTTAAGTGGTTCAGACGGCACTCACAGTCGAGGTTGTGCATCTGACAATGCCGAGTCCAAGCACCTCCATCGCCTTCTCGATGTTGTTCGTTGACATCCTTCGGGCACCAGTGAGGAAAGCAGACAGCACCGAGGGGTCGATGCCAGTCTGACGGGCTATGTCGCAAATCTTAATCCCGGTCTGTCTCATCTGCATATAGAAAATCTCCGGCAGGTCATCGGCAGGGATGTAAGAGAAGCCTACCGATTTCGGACCGACCGAGAGGCCGAGCATATTGAGTGCTTTGATGAAGAATGGGAACGGCAGCGTCCTTGCTCCGTTCATCCATGCGTTGAAGTTTGTCGAGCACATTCCGAGTTCCCGGCTGAACTGGGAGTGAGACATTCCGCTTTCGTTGATTGCTTGTCTAATCTTTTCTCTTACCATAATCTTGAACTGTGATGCAAAGTTAACAAAATCTTATCATATCTACAATATTTCAAGTAAACAATACTATCATTTTATTCGTTAATGATTATATAGGATTTCAGGGCATTTTTAAGGGCCAGATTTTGAAGCCGATTTTGGAATCTCGGCTTTGCCATGTCACTGATATTTTGTAACTTTGTCTCATTGTTTTAATTTCCATAGTCAAAGTCCACCCCCCGTGGTGGCCATCTTCGACTTTAGGTTATTAAACTTTATTTGCATATAAGCAGATCCACCCGTGAGGGCAGGTCTGCTTTCTTGTTTTTCAGCGATTGCAGCCGACACTGGTAAGGTCTTCTATGAAATAGACACACTTCCCGTTGTCGTTGATGGTGGACGACTGAAAAACTACATTCTTTGGAACCGAGTCAGGATTCTTGTCAAGCACCTTGAAGAATCTCTGCGCATCCTTGAACCTGCGACACCTGATAGCTTTCGTGCAGAGGTAGCCTGAACATATCAGCGTCGGCTTGCTTCGGCGTGGGCTCAGTTCAGCAGGGCTGGATTTCTTCAGTTGGCTCATCATCCTTGCTTGTGAGGTAGTGTTTCATTGCGCCTCTTGCTTCTTCGAGCAGTGCCGTTATTTCTTCGGCAGACAAGAGATGAGGCACCTCCTTGTAGGGAACACCCTGACACATGAGGTACAAGGTACCGTTTAGCTCCTTGACCTGGAAGGAGTCTTTAATTTCCCGGAGCTTGTTGCTCCACTCAGTCTTTCTACGGCGGTTGCG
Source organism: uncultured Muribaculaceae bacterium (assembly GCA_910579845.1). Taxonomy (GTDB): domain Bacteria; phylum Bacteroidota; class Bacteroidia; order Bacteroidales; family Muribaculaceae; genus Lepagella. The sequence continues at coordinate 28,996 of CAJTWL010000008.1, forward strand.
CCATCTTTTGATTAGGTTGACTAAAACTTTCATTTGCATATATCTTTAGAATAGAATTTCGTCCACTGGGACAAAGTAAACTTCCTTGTGCTGTTTAACAGAGCCGAGGTAGCGGGATGGGAACGCCGACGAATCCGAGTGGTGCCACAACTCTCCGTCTTTGTCGGCTACACCAGTTTCGTAAACTACCCGGCCATGTTTCGTTGTAATGCGGAGGACCTTTATTTCGTCATCCGAGTAATCGGCTTCTGTGAGTTTCTTCCAGTTCATAGCGTCAGCGAAGGGTTTTGGCGAGATACCAGTTCTTGTAATTGCCCCAGACTTCGATGATGTAACTGGAGATGATTTGCACCAACATGGCGGGGATGAGGATGGGCGACATGACCGCCAACTGGAGGTAGTAGAACGCGACAGCGACCTTGCTCCGCGTTACGATGTTAAGCCGGATTTTCTTTTTCTTCATGACTTCTTTAGGTTACTTTATTTGCGACAGATTGGTGTGATGGATTAGGCTTCTCCCCTTAGACAATTTACGACGTGTTGAGCGAACTCGTCCTGTATCTTTCGGGCTTCTTTCGCCGAGAGATTCAAGCATCCGGCCCCGGTTAGGTAGCCCCAGCCTCTAACGACAAGTATCAAATCTCCGTCGAGGTAGATGTTGCCGTCTTTGGCGCTGACTCCGGGATTTCCTTTCGTCGGCTTCGTGTGGTTGAGGATTTCACATATCCGATTGAGCATTTCTTCCGGATAGTTCTCACAGTCCCCGACCATCAGACACATCTGATTAGTGCTGTCGTAGATGTAGCTGCCGTCCGTGGTGTACGGACCTTTGAATATTTCGGTTGCCTTTTCCATTGTCTATTTGTCTTGTGGAGATCCTATCTCCGATAAGAAACCGTCCGCCCGACCAAAATCTTCAAGAACCTGGGCGAAGGTCGAGGGCTTGCCGTTGATGTAATACTGAACTTTCAGACCTTTCTGCTTGCGGCCGTATAGCTCAAACATCTTTACTCCATCTACTGAATTGCAGTTGTACTGAAACTCATCGTCCCGGCTTTCAACGATTCTGTCTATCACTCTCTTGATCTGAACGACCATCGAATAGGGATGGGAGGGAGTGCAGAACGGAATGTCGGTGCCCGTGAGGACCTTCACCTTTTTCATCTTGTCAATGAGGTCGGATGACCTGTTTTTCTAAGTCCAAAATTACAAAAATTAACGCAGACTGCAAAACTTTTCTGACTCATAATAACCTAAATGTAAATAACTTATGCCGCTTTTCTGATAAGGTGCATATTGTCTTCCATCAGTTTCAAAATGCGGTCGTGATATGCCGAGTTCTTATTGCAGACACCTCGGCTCTGGACCACCTGAAACGTGTCGAGATTGACCTCAATAGTTTCAATGCGGTTGCCGTCCTTGTCCTTTGCCGAGAGGATGAGGGACTTCGCCTTGTTGAAATACTTACAGGCAAATACGCAATGGTGCATTTCTTCTCCTTCAATTGCCATTTCTTCTACGGACTGAACGACACTGATCACTATTTTATCATCCCCGAAGACGATGCCGAAGAAGCCGGACTTTGCTTTCTTATACATCTTCTCATACTTGCGGGCTTCCTTGATGTCCTGCTCCCTCTTAGCTCTTGCGTCCTCCCTGTTCTTGCGGATGAGAAGCCTGTCATGGGCTTCGTGCAGATTCAGCGGGCAAACGTAGTGGGGATTGTGGAGGTCTAAGCCGAAATGCTCCAGCAGGTCGAGGTAGTCGAGCCACATGGTAGCATCCTCAACAATGTAACGATGCCGACAGGCAATGCGGATGGCTTCGGGATGTTTGAGGCTTTCGATATGATGGTTGCCGAGACGTATCTTTTGCGTGAGCAGTTCTTTCTGATTATGCTTGATAAGCAATTCAGTCTGTCTGTCAGCGAGAGCCGATGCGATTAGCTTGTTGGCGGGCAGTCCATCGAAATCTTTCATAGACTTGATGCCGTTGCGCCGGACCTCCTTCAACAATCCGACATGGGGATAGACTACCGTATTGGTGATGTCGTAGCGTGAGCCATACCAATAATAGCCACGGCGAACCTTGATTGACAAATCGCTGTTCCAGTTCCAGTAGTCATAGTAACCTGTGAACGGAATGGTGGAGCGAGCCATTATCGTTTCCTTGCCGTTGGTGTCTATCCAGTTCTGAACTACCTCGCAGTATTCATACTCCGGCTCCAGTCCTTTGTGGATTCTCTTGGTGCAGAAGAAATGCCGGACAACCTGAAAACCTCCTATGGTGCAGAGCGTCGTGAAATATGCCCGGAACGTGTACTTTCTCTCAGAACGGCTTTCTATCTCCAGTCGCTTGCCACAGTGGGGACATACGATATACTTGGCTTTGGACTTGGGGTCGAACTGCAATGCCTGTCCGCAGTGGGTACACCAACCTTTCTTCTTGTTGCGATATGCCAGGAGGGGGAATATGTGGCTCTTGGCATATTCCATCTGCTTCTTCGTGGGAACAGGGAGCCTATGGGAAAGCTCCACTATCTTCTCCTGATACTTATTCCTCGCCTTCATCGCCGAAATCAAATAAGGATGGGCTATTGAATGAGGCTTCCGGCTTTGGTTTCGCCGGGGCTTTCTTCTTCTCCTTTTCTTCGGTCTCTTTCTTCTCCGAGCGGAGCTTTGCGACCTCCTCCTTTTGGAACTGGTCGTATGCTTCCTTGCGAGCCTTCTCCTTTTCTTCTTCGGTAAGCTCGACTGTGTGGTTCACGACAACCTTGCAGTTGACGGCTTTGATTTCGCCGAGGTTGTCTTCGTCGTAGTAATGGACCGCCAGTCCGAATACCTCATCATCAGCAAGTCCGTTGACGTGCATCTTCTGAACTTCCTGAACGATATAGTTGCAGCACTCGTCTATGCTCTTGCCTTCCTTTTGGTATGAGGTGGCGAACAGGGGGTCTGACTGCGCCCTCTGGTCGAGGTACGCCTTGATTGTGTCCTTGAAGGACTGCGATACTTTATTGCTCATCTTCTTTTTCTTTTAGGTTTTCTTTATTTGCATATAAGCAGATCAACTGCTGAAACCGCAGAGAACTATGTCATCTGCTTCGTTGTCTTCTATGACGTGAAACTGGGGATTGATGTGAAACCGTTCCTGGTCTTTCAAGGGCGACACCATATCGAGGTCGCTGTCATCGTCCCCGTGGCCGGAGCGTTCCTGCTTCCAGTATTCTTTATCTCCATCTCCTATCTCGGCGACTATGGCGTTGGCGAGGCTTTCGGAAATGGACCTTGTTACTACGACATCAACTTCTTCGTGAGTGATGCGGTCGAGAACCCGGACTTTCAGTCTAATCTTCTTCATGGTTTTTACTTGCTTCCGTTGTTCATCATTTCAGCGAACTTGTCTGCGAGAGCTACGGTGGTGAAGGCAGCTATGCACTTATCGCACATATCTTTTTCAGCCTGACGCTGATTTGTGCTGATTACTGATTCGTAGCTACCGTTAATGAGGAATACAAATGCTTTCATCTTCTTTGACTTTTGATGTGTTATTTTTAATTTTTCTACTGTAAAGTTAGCCAATAATTTTGATATGCGAAAGCCTTAACTCATTTATTTTCGGAGCATTACGCATTATTTTTTTTTTGAGCAAAATCAATATTTAACTTTTACTCGTTGCAACTGCTATTTCAGACCTCGACTTGATTACTTCTTCTACATAGGCGCGGATGTCGTTGATTATCCCGAAAGGATTGATACTGCTGCTTTTGCTGCTCTTAAATCCCAGGGCGGTGGAGATGGTGGAGGCGATGTTGCCGACAACCCCGGAGGGCTTATCCGGCTTCTTTTTGCCTGCTTCCTTTCTCATCTCGGCGACCCTGACGAGAGCGACCTTCAACTCATCATCTGTGAGCTTGTAGAGACACCCCCAGTTGTATTCGGGAAAATCCACCGGGGCTTTATCGGTGTCCGAGTTGGGGATTCTCTTATGGTAGCTGTCCATCATTGCTTTTCGGTATGCCTCTGCCTCGGCATCCTTCTTCTGCCGTTCTATACGCTCCTGTTCAGCAACATTCCTGTTGATGTCATCCAGGCGGTCAGCCATGAACTCCTCCAGCGATTTGAGAATGAGCATCGGGTCAACTGAGCCATAGAACTGTTCATACTTGCCGGAGCGGAGCCTTGCCATGAACAGACAGAACTCCAGTAGGTTCAGACCGCCATACTCAACGAGAATCTGGTCGCAGAGGGGATTGATCTGAAAATCTTCGAGCTTATTCTTGACACCTACGAAATCATTGAGGATGACCAGTTGGGTCTTTATCCATACCCGGCTTGCATACTCCTGACCATACGCCTGTTCAAGCATACGGAGCGTGGGCGTGTCTTTTTGATTGTAGAGCAAGTACACATCATTCACTGCGGCGACATGAACTTGCAGGTCGGGGTTGTAAGCCTCCGTTATTTGGATGATGTTATAACTTTTCCTCAACACCAGTGAGCGCTGGGAGATTTCCGGCGTCGTAGTCCTGCTGACACTTTGCGAGCGTACTGAGGATATCACACTTTTGACGAGCGCTGTTAGCGGCATTTCGTTCTGATTGTGTTGTACCATACCCGACTGCTGTCGAGAGGATGGAAGCTGTTCCATGTTGTGCATTATACATTTTATTTGGTTGGTTGTCATACTTGCCTTCAAGCACCTTGACCCAGTTTTGCGAATTGGTAAATATCCAGTCAAAATCTGCTTTCCAGCCTCTTTGATTATCGCCTCTCATAAAGAAGGAGGCTTCGCATTTATCGAACACCTCTTGCAAGGTTTCGTAGCTGTACTTCATTTCTTCAAAGCGAACTCTAATCTTCATCTTTCGCTTATCGGTCAGTTTGAGAACCCTCGGCAACGACGGACATCGGTCGTGATAGAGCTTTACTATGAAATCACAATCGACCTCCGGCTTTTTCTTGGGCTTGCGTTCGGGTTTGTCATCGGGGGCGACCATGCCGGGAAACAGGGTATCGCCGACAATAACGGCATCTTCAATCGGCGGCTCGTCATCGGTCTCAACTGGAGCTGTGGCTGACTGTGGCTTAGTCTGTGGCTTTTCACTCGGTATAGATGGGGTTTGTGTGTCAGACTGTTCTTCAACGACATATCGGGAGAAGTTCAGAACAGAAATGACCGCTGTCCTGAACAATTCATTCGAGGTCGCTATCTTCTTATCATTGATCAGCCTCTTGATGCAAGTCTTATAGGTCTGCTCCTTGATTGCAAGCTCGGAACATATCTCCCGGCGAGGGATGCAGACCATTCCACGCTCAATCAGAACTCCATCGACATAATACGGCTCATGGTCAGCCTTACATACGAAGTACATTATAAGCTGAACCATTTCGGGAACATGAAACCACTTCCAATCAACGATGTTCCGAAAGAACTTGACACATGGATTCATAGCTAATCAGATAAATATTCATCAACTATCTTTGAGAACTCATCCTTCGACCGACACACGACATACTTGTTGCCGTGCCTCGTTATTCCAGCTTCCCACTGCTTCTGCGATGCACGCTGATAGGTGCCGTCCTTTTTCATCTCTATATACAGAGCATGATACCCGTGCCTGCCGACAGCGAGGCAAAGGTCTGCGACACCACACACCAGTCCGGTCAGAACAAGACCACGACCGTTGCGACCGCTTCGCTTGCCTTCGTTGGGAATGTGGTACAATACACCATCACTCCACAACTGGGGATGATGTTCCTTGAACCAGTCGATGCACTCCTTCTGAATGTCAGCTTCTGACTTCTTGGCATGAGTAATCTGTTTATACTGCTCCTTCGTCAACGGTATGCCGCTGATGATAGAGTCAAGCACCATCTTATCGTATTTACTGACTTTTCCCATTGCTAAATGTATTTGAATACGAATCCACAAGAAGTCCGATACACTCCTTTAGCACATTTTATAATGCAGGTAGGATGTGCGCCTGTAACTTCTGAGGCTTCCTTTACAGATGAAAATTCTGCTATGAAGTTGCCATCTATATCAAATTGAGCAATCCTTTTCTTATGAGCATTTGCAACTCTTTCATTATGTGTACCGTAGTTATTATTGTATAATCTATCGCACCATTCAAGATTGCTGACATGATTGTTGGTCTTATCTTCATCTTTATGATTGATAAATGGATAATTGTGCGGATTAGGAATGAACGCAGATGCGACTAACCTATGGACATAATAACCTTTAGGGTTTTTATATGTCCGCAGCACAACTTGTAAATATCCGCCTCTACCTACCTGTTGTTTTCGTATTGATGGTTTTCGAGTAATCACACCGTATTTATTATTCCGTTTACGCTGCAAGGATTTAACTCGGCCAAAATTACTGACCTCGTAAAGTTCTTCATATCCGTTTATTGGTTTCCAAATCTCTTCCATATTCAAAAGTAAACTTGAGTGAGCTGTTTCGTGGCTCCTTCGGCACAACCTGTGATGATGTATTCTCCGGGGTTTGGCTCAGTGAGGTGCAAGTCCTCGACTTTGCCGAACCGCTTTATGTTTCCACATAAATCAACAAACCAAAGAGACTTCTTGGAAGGATGAGGACGGATACCACGACCGATTATCTGATAGTAGAGAGCCAGCGACATTGTGGGACGAGCCATTACCACCGTATCAAGCTCCGGGTAGTCGAAACCAGTCGTCAGCACTCCTACATTGACAAGGACATCAATACATCCGAGCTTGAAATTTTCGAGGATTTCGTCTCGCTCCTTCTTCGGTGTGCTTCCGCTGACAAGGCTACATGAGGGCAACCGTTTGACCAGTGCCTCACATTCTTCAAGATACTTCGTGAATACCAGGATGCCACGCATCGGCTGTCCGCTCTTGGGATGAAGGAGCCTTTGGACTATGCTCAACAGGTAATAACCGAAATTGGTCTGCTTGAACTCGCTGAACAATGACTTGTCATCAAAGTCCATTCCAGTGGAGTTGCGACGGAGCTTCGACTGATCTACTACTGAAAGGTCAAAATAATCAACCTTTGCGAGATAGCCTCGGCTTAATAGGGTGGAGATGTCAACCTGATACACTACGTCATGGAACACCCTCGGACGAGTGCGAGTGAGGAATTTCAGAATGCACTTATTCTCTTGGGCTATTGAGCCGTCGAGAAGATGATTCTCAAATTCAATATTCCGTTTCGTGTAATCCTTCTTCTCTTCAATGTATGCTGACAATTCTGGAGTAATTACAACTGGAGAGCGTACTGAATTATCTTGAAACAATCCGGGAGAAGCCGATAATTTGGCATCTCTATCCATTTGTTTTATTTGCCTTTCAAAAGCATCATTAACTCGCGGTTCTCTCGGTCTAAACACTTGCTTGCCGTCTTTATCCAAATATTGTAAGGCAGCGGAGAGCCGATAAGGGGTGGCAGTCAGTCCGAGAATCTTCCGCTTTACCTTGTCGAAGAACTGCTTGTATTGTCCCTGACTGGCATTGACACAATGAGCTTCATCGACTATGATGTACTTGAAGTGGTCGAAATCGTCGATATGAGCCATGATGCTTCCGATGGTGGCGAAAGTAATCCGGCTTATCTTCTTGCTATTGAGTGAGGCTGAATAGATGGAGCAGTCTTCAACTCCGTAGCTTCTTAACTTGGCATAATTCTGAGAGAGGATTTCCCGGCTGGGTTGCAACACCAGTAGCGGCGCCCCTAACCGAAAGGCTATATCGGCAATGACGAGCGACTTACCTGCGCCCGTAGGCAACACGAGCAATCCGTTCCTGTCATTCTTGGTCTGAAAGAAACTGGCTGCCGCATCGCTCGACTCTTGCTGATAATCTCTAAGTGTATAAATCATAAATATCTCTGCGCTTTGGATATTTCTATTTCACATAGGCGCAATAACGCACCTTCTGCGGCTGTCGGTAGATATATCCCGGCTTCCTTTGAACTCCAGTCCCTAAAGCGGTCTATTGCTACCGACATTTCTTCGGTAGTGAGGTCAGCCGTTGATCTCAACTGGTAATGCTGTCTTCCAGTGAATCGGTCAACCCCTTCACTCACTACGAATATGTCGGGGTTGACCAATTTCTTGAAATACTCCTCCTTGACGTATGAGCCACTTTCTCCATACTGGCATCCGAAATAATCGAATAGGCAGTGCAGATAGGCAGACTGTTTTAAAGACCTCTGCTTCTTGGTTTTCATTTCCACTACATCGCCTCTTTCGGCAAGCAGTTTTGCTCTCTCCAGGAAGTTGGCCTTATCTAACGGATTGGAGCAGTTGTAGAGCATACCTTACTTAGTCTGGGAAGGGATTGTTGAAGCCTTGCGGCTGTTGCGTATATTGGGGCTGCGCCTGAGCCTGCGGCATTGAATGAGCCTGCTGGGGATACTGAGGCTGTGCCTGAGCAGGTGCAACGGCCGGCTGTACCATGGGCTGTGAGGTTCGCTGACCATACAACTCTATCTTGTAGGGGCGAGCTTCAGTGATGATGTCCGTCTCCCCGTTGGCGGTGGTGTACTTGCGCCCCTGAAGGTCGAAGGAGATGACCACCATCTGACCGACTTGGAAGCGGTCGAGGTCGCGGCATTTGTCGCCCATGAACGAGAGCTTGGGTGTATTCTCCCAGTCAGTTACAGGCTCGCCTGTGTTCGGGTCGAAACGACGGACGTTGATTACGATGTCGCGCTTTTGGAACGAGTTTCCACTGTTCTTAGCGACGAGGCTCTGTGTGGGTCCGATTGAAGCAATCTGCCCGATGATTGTGTTTGCCATTCTTCTTTCTTTTAATGGTTGGTGTATTGTGATGTTATTGACTTATCCCAGGCGATGAGGACTTTGAGGGCATCCAACGACTTGCGAGGAACCTCTATGATGTTGGGCTTACCGTACTGGGGTTTCGGAAGCCAAATTGCGAGCAGTCTCGGCACTTTCAGTCCGGGATTCTGACGCTCGAACAGGTAGGCGTACATCGACAACTGCCACGACAGATATTCCATATCGAGCCGGGAGGTTGTCTTGATGTCGGCGAGGGTCAAATCATCAAAGATGATGTCTATCGAGCTTGCGATGTAGCTTTCATCTGAAACGAGATACTCATTGGCGAGGGTCGTAAGTCCGAGGTCTGCCTTCATCTGCAAGTATGCCTGAACCGCCGGGGTCTGACTTTCGACACCGAGCGTATCAACAAGCTCTATCTGCTCATGGATGTTGTGACCATAGTCCGCTGCTTTGGCAAGGACTTCTTTGGAGATGCCATTGTACTTATCGGCAAAGAGGGTGCGGTGCAGAAGGCTCGTAACTCCAGACAGGAATGAGCCAAGATAATTATAGGTGTGGTCCACCTCATTGAACACGACAGCGGACTGCGCTAACTGAATCTTCTTGCTCTCACTCATAAGCCAAGCTCCTTTCTTCTGCAAGACATACACTGTGTGAACATCGGGTTAGTCTGGAGGTCGGAGAAACTTTTCCAGACATTCATTAGCGAATCCTTATCGGTGGCGGCGACAATTTGGGACAGGGCTTCTTTCAGCACTCCGTCCTTCTGCGGATCTAACGAATCTGCGATTTCGGCTATGGTCTTCGGGCGTGTCTCCGGGGGCGTTTGCGCATCGGGGTCTTTTTCCTCTGCGGTTGGGATGAGGAACATGTGCAGGAGCGCATACTTTAGGGCGGCACTCATAGCCTTGTTCATACCCTTGTCGCCGGAGTCCATTGCTTCGCCGACATTGGTGGTCGTAACCTCCGAGCCGTCGGCGGAAAGGAAGTGGAACCTGATTTTTGCTCGCGTGTAATAGAGGATGGAGGTGGTTCTGTTTCCGTTATAGGTTTTCTCCGTTACCTTTTCGGTAACAGTGTAGTCCAACACCTCATCGAGTACGAGGACACCGTGTTTGGCGAACAGGTCGTGGAGACCATTCATCACATTGTCGATGCCTCGGAACATGAAGTTCTGACCGTTATTTTTCTCGGTCTTGGCGATGGCTTTGGTTTCCTGCATGATTGCGGCGAGGGCGCCGTAGATGGCAGGGACAACCGTCTTTTCTTCTGACATGGTTATAAAACTTTATTTGCATTTTTAGTAACTTTGATAAGGTTTGATAAGACTGGAGCATATACAGCCGAGGCTATTACCTTATCAATTATTTCAGCCTGAAACGACAAGTCCGGGGTCCAACTCATTGAGCCGAAAATCGGTTTTAACATTTTTTAGGATGTCGGCGAGATTGTACCTCCACATTGTGTTGGTGGCTCCGAATGGTTTGTCGTATCTTATTCGACCTTCGTCAACAAGTCGCTGTAATCTTTTTTCTCCCCTTACAAATTTCACAGCCTTCTTTTGAGAGACATACATTGTCTCGGCTATGATGAGAAGGGAACGATATTTCAACGCCAGGATGCTCTCTACTGTGGGAGGCATCAGGCGGTTCTGGTTACAATAACTTGATATTCGTGGTCATTTACTACTACATCGGCGTTCCAACCTTGCCGGGCATACATCCTGCACAAGCGGTTTTTCGTGGACTGTACCGATGTCAACTGCTCTATGGGGAACTCAGCGGACTCCCCGACTTTGAGCGTTTTGAGAGTGGGAGCGATTGGTCTCGACGCAGGTACCTGAACACCGGGACCGAACTCCGGGAGGGTTGGCTTTCGCGGTGGGCGATAAGCCGTCTCTTGGGCCGTAGTGATGGTTTTGTCTTCCATTTCTTCGTTGGTCTTAAATCTCTATTTGCATATAAGCAGAACTTTGCTTATTTTTGTTGGTGGATGTTATATGTTATCCGAGTGTAAAGTTAATCATTTATGTTGGTTTGACAAAGCAGACCTTATCATTTATGAGTGATTTTAAGGATTATTAACATTGACATCTCCCACAACTCTCTAAACCCGTTTGTTTTACAGAAAACGAGTAACGATATGAACGAATCAGAAAAGGTCGAAAACAACGTCGATGCCAAAGAGATACGAGACAAACTGCTGAAAGCATTGCATCTCGGTCCGGGCGAGCTTGCGACTGCCCTAGGCATAAACTATCAGCGCATCTATGACCTCGGTAGCGGTAGAACAAAAAAGTTCAATCCGGGGATGGTCAACATGATTGTCGCCAAATTTCCGCAGGTCAACGCCACCTTCTTATATACTGGCAAAGGTGAGCCATTGAAAGAGGGAGCGGCTGTTGCGTCTACATCTGACGTCTCCGAGATAATCTCCATGTCGAAACAGCTTATAGATATGATGGAGAAAATTACTGAAAGGTCAGAGATGCTTGACCAACGGGCACTACGCCTGGAAGTCAAGGAGCGAGAACTGAACGACAGGGAACGGCACCTCAACGAGAGAGAGCGAACTTTGTCTGAACGTGCCGCAGAACTTGCGGAACATTCCATATAATATATATGTGGAACAACGAGGCTGAAATATGCTTCTCGAAATGCGATGGTCCTGACTACTGCAAATCATTCGACCATTGCAGAGGATGGGGATGCCGACTGTTACGATACGTCCCGGCGGTTCTCCCCCGAACCGAGATGGAGAAGGCGGAAGTCTTTTCCGAAGTCTATTCAAGAGCCGAACAACTTGGCGTCATTCACTGCAAAAATTTCAATCCATTGAGGATAGATGAGGTGCTTGATGACAATGACCAACTACGGCTCATATTAGGTTCTGGAGACGCATAGTGTGGCTCTTTTGTTGTCCGTTTTTAATTCTTAAACGTGTATAATCCTGATAATCACCAGTCTGCAAACATTTATGGGCGGCATGATGTAATCGCACATCTCCCTAAAATAGGAATTTTAGACTGTGACTATAGTTGACACTATGTCACAGTCTTTTTTGTATATTCAGCCCACCCGATTTTTATAATATAAAAAAGATCCTGAGATTCAATCTCGGGATCTTTATATCTGAATAAATCACTGATGGATGTCAACGATTAATCATCGTTACTGTCTTCATTAAGTTCTGCAGTTTCAATTTTGCTCTCATCTGTTTCATAGGCATCTGCTTTGAGTTTCCATAATGTAGCCATCGTTATCATACCGGCTACACCTACAAGAATCATTATCTTGAAAACGCCTTCCCATCCGCATGACGGATTATCAGCAAGAAGACCAAATACAAACGCTGATACAATTGGGGCAATATAGCTGACGAAACCAATTATTCCGTTTGCTGATGATGCTCCTCTTCGGGTTACCTGATTTGATGCTATCACTCCGATCAAAGCCTGAGGACCATAAACAAAGAAGCCTGCGCATATCAAGAATATGCAAAGTATGAGAGGATCGGTTTCAGCCGGGAAGAAGCAGAAAGCAGCTACAAATAATATTACACCTAACATGCAGAATACGCTTGTGCGTTGTCCTCTGCCCTTGAAAAGTTTGTCTGTTATAAGACCTGCTGTCAGCATACCGATTACTCCAAATATTTCGAACATGGCAACTACGGTAGCTGCAAGTGTCGGAGATAGCCCTCGGCTTTCCTGCAAGAATGTCGGTCCCCAGTCAAGCACAGCCATTCTCACAATGTATACAAAGAAGTCTCCTAAAGCAAGAATCCAAACAATCTTATTCTTTATTACGTGTTCCATAATAAATTTACGGTGAGCCTGCTTATCTTCAGGACTCTTGCCTGTTTTTACAGAACCGGGCAGTTCCGGCAGACCGACTGATTTTGGAGTATCACGAAGTGTAACTATAATGAAAATTACACCAACCGCGGCTATTGCTGCCGGTATCCAGAAAGCCCATTGCCATGCTCCAAAATGCTCAAGCAAGTTGTTGACATAATTTGTAGCCTGAGTAGGATCCATAGCAGCCGTCGCATCCTTAGTATTCTCAACGATTCTTGCTCTTAATTCATTATTTGCGGTCTCATCGGTTCCCATGTGTCCCATGATAAATCCGCAAAGCACAGCTGCTACAAACGCACCTATGGAGTGGGATGTATTCCATATTGACATCTTTGTTGACAATTCGTGCGGTGGAACCCAATGGGTCATTAGCCTGTTGCACGGTGGAAAACCGCATCCTTGGAATATGTTGTTTACAATAAGCAATACCCCAAAAAGTACTATCAATGCAGTTACAAATTCCTTACCATAGTCAGCACCGACAAAATATGCACAGATCAATGCGCCTGCACCGAAAATAAAGTTAGCAATTGAACAGACGCTAAGTCCGATTGCCATGTGCCATCTGCCGTTTGTGCGATCAGCCAGGAATCCATTAATTAATTTTGATATACCATATATAAGGCTTACGATAGCTATCAAAGCACCAAATGAAGCTTTTGATATCCCATACTCTGCCGTTAGACCTGGAATTGCAAAAGACAGGTTTTTTCGAACAAAATAGAATATCGCATATCCTATCATGGTGCCAAAAATAGTTCTCCATTGCCAGTAAGAGAAACTATGTTTGGTCTTTTTTACTGAAGAGTTTTGTGCCATAAATAATAAAGTTATGGAATGGAATATTGGATTATGCTATTTCCCAGGCACCACCTTTGCCGAATACTTTGTTGACCAGTTCATCATAGAACATACCTCTTTTCGCAAGATCAAGCATGTTGATTCTCCAACGCATAAGTTGAACAAAATCGGTAAGATATCTGAATTGTTCACGAGTGCTTCCTATATCTTCGGGTTTTGTCGGAGCACCAACAATCTTAAATAGATTCTGCATCTTTTCAAATGAATAGACCTGCTTCTGCAGCCTTTTTTTCAAGTCTTGCCAATTCTCTTTTATAGTTGTCAACTGTTTGCGAACAGTTTCTTTATCATTGTATTTTTTTGTTATTTCTGTAGGTCCAAGTTCTGGAACCGGAAAATCCTTGAATATCTCAGTAGCACGCTTCTGTTCTTCTTCGAGTGTTGGCCAATTTTCAACACACTTTTCTACATCAAGTTTTGAAAGGTCCATCTTAAGCAACTCATCGAACATTGCACATGTTGTAAGAGTGCCGACTCCTACCTGAAAACCGTGCGATTGAAGTTTCCCGTTAAACTGATGACCGGTCATATCAAGCCAATGGCTGTATAAATGTTCCGCACAAGATGCCGGACGACTGGAATGTGCCACTTGCATTGCAATTCCGCTCAAAGTAAGACCGGCAAACAGTATTCCGATAGCTTTAGGATCGCCTTTCGCTACACCTTCAGGATCTGATATCATTTCCGGTAATATATCGTATAGAATATGCCAGGCATCTTTATTAATAGGTTCCGTTCCAAATAGATCCGCAATCATCCATTCACCTCCGGCAGGAATCTTGGCCGCTAAATCCGCATAACCGGCAGCTGTCATTTCTTTCGGAGCATTAGCAAGAACCACAGTATCTGCAAGAATTACCATCGGTGCGTGACACTCTATAGTCATTTTTGCACCTCCGCATGTTATTGAGGCTCCAGATGAAGAATAACCGTCGACTGATGCAGCTGTAGCTACAACCATATAAGGAATATTATGACGGAATGCCGCAAGTTTACAAAGGTCGTTTATCACACCAGATCCTACTGCCACAGGAATTGCCGGTACTTTATCAAGCTCCTCCCCTATCTGATTTGAATATTCCTCCTCAGCGTGGAATTCATCCATCTGAAAGATAAATTTATTACATTCTATACCGGCGGCAACAAGATTATCATACACTTCTTCACCTGCTGCTTTCCAGGTATTCTTATCAGCTACTACCAATGCTTTTTTTCCAGGGAAATTCTCTTTAAAAAGTTTTGGTGCAATGTTTAATACGTTTTCACCAAATTCAAAGACCTTCGTATCGCTTGCTAATGCAAGAGCCTCTTTAATACGTTGATTAAAATCGATCATTAGATATAAATATAGGTTAGTTAAGTATAATTATGGAATATAGTTTGAATCTATATGGCTATTATAAAAGCACATTTATCTTCATACACAAAGTTAGTTAAATATGATTACTTAAAAAAATAATTCAAACATTAATGTTGAATGAATCCGCATCTTTCCATGCCGGGAATTTTTTTCTGAATGATATCAATCTATCAAGCGACAAACTTGCATAAATAAGGTCGTTATTAAAGTCTTTGCCTATATTCTCGCCTAAAAAATCAATTATATGGGACGATCCATTATATACATATCCCTTGCTATCTGTCCCAGTGCAATCAACGCCACATACATATGACTGATTCTCAATAGCTCTTGCCGGAAGCAGCTTATCCCATGCTGAAATTCTGACTTCAGGCCAGTTTGCCACATATACCATGAGGTCATATTCGTTTGCTATATTTCTATTCCATACCGGGAATCTTAGGTCATAACAAACACAGACAGCAATGTTCCATCCTCTATATCTAACCTGCAATCGGCGTGACCCATTCTCGAATATATAGTTCTCCTTTGCCATGGAAAACAAATGTCGTTTGGGTTCAAACAGCATATCACCATTGGGTTCAATAAAGAAAGCACTGTTCGTAAGGTTATTATCTTTATATAGAATCATGCTTCCACATATTGCAAGATTGAATTTATTGGCTACAGCTTTTAACAGATCAATGATATCTTGCTGATGGCTAATACATTGATCAATTACCTCCTTGCGTGACAATGACACTGGAAAGCCTGTAAGAAAGGTTTCAGGAAGAATCAGAAGATCTGTTTTAGGATGTATTCCCGTTACTGCATCTTTAAAATTTAAAATATTATCCTCAACATCATTCCATTTTATATGGAGTGGTAGCAGGCATACATTTAAATTATTTGTTGTCATTGTTCAAAGTGAAAAATTTTTCGGAAATTTTGCCACATCTTTGTACTGTGCATAATATTCTTTCACGTACCTCAGGTCTTCTTCAATATTTCCGCTTGGTATGAATTCGTGTTCAATAAGAATACATTTATTCTTATAATCGATTACTCCTAACTGAATTGGGACATGAGCGCCATATGATATGTAAAGAAAACCTGTTTTCCATTTGCTGTTTTTGCTTCTTGTCCCTTCTGGAGTAACTGCAAGATTAATATAATCAGAATTATTAAAAAGATTTACAATATAATTTGTCAATCCTGTATTTTTATTCCTGAATACCGGAATACCCCCAAAATATTTGAGTAGATATTTTAGAGGGAAGAAAAACCAAAAACTTTTCATTAAGAAATTGGCTTTCCTTCCCAATGAATGATAAGCAGCTAACCCTAAGATAAAATCGAAGTTAGATGTATGTGGCGCAACACATATAACACATTTGGGGCTTTTCGGAACAGTAATTTTTACTCTCCATCCAAATATTTTAAGTGTCAAACCCCATATATTCATAAAATAATTAATTAGAAGTCTCTTTATTCAGATTTTTCGCTTCTTGTGGAATGGCTTTGTTGAAGTTGTTTACAGCCAGATTCAGTTGTTCAGCAAATTCTGCTTGAATTTTATTGAATAGTGATTTAAAAAATAAGTTTTTTTCTTTTTTATATTCTTTTTTATCTTCAAATGCTTTTGCTCCTTTGTCAAAAGAAACATTTGCGTTATCTTTAGCATTCTCTATAGCACTCAATATCGTCTGAATTGAGCTTGCAATAGCATTTTTATCAGCGCCTTTAACATTGTAATACGCAGTCATCATCTCTTCACATACAGATGAACCTACAGCCTCTACGGCTTTCTTAAAATCTCTTTTATTTGCCATGATATTTTGTGGTTATATAAGTAATCAAAGTTCCTTTAATATATATAACGTTCTAAAAATAGAATTTATTAATGCGGTTATTGAAGAAACTGTTTAAATAAAAAGTTTTTCTGTTTTGAAAGCATTTCTGAATCTCTCTCTTGCCGGAAGAGCTTTTTAATCTTAGCATATTCTTAAACAGCTATAAATAATATAGAGGAGCTATGTCAATTGACACAACTCCTCTATTTATTATGAGTTTTACAGTTTATTTAAAAAGATATTGTGATGATATCGATTGATTATTGTGGATTCTTCGTATTGTGTCCGCAAATAATTTTGCAACAGGAAGCACTGTAGCTTTGGAATTCTCCTTTGCGTAGGGAATAGAATCCGTGAATATTATTTCTGTCAAACCGCATTTTTCAACTTTCTCTGTTGCCGGATCACTCATTACAGGATGACTGCAAAGCGCACGGACTGATTTCGCACCATAAGAAAGCAATAAATCACTTGCCTTCGTGATAGTACCGGCGGTATCAACAATATCGTCTACGAGTATTACATTCTTACCTTCCACATCACCAATAACTGTCATTTTTGCCACTACATTTGCCTTTGCACGTTGTTTATGACAGAGCACCAGTGGAACGTCAAAATATTTAGCGTATGAATTGGCTCTCTTTGCTCCGCCTACATCCGGAGAAGCTATAGCCATATCTTCAAGATGCAGACTCTCGATATACGGTATAAATATTGAGGAGGCATAAAGATGGTCAACCGGCACATCAAAGAATCCTTGAATCTGATCAGCGTGGAGATCCATTGTAATAAGTCTGTCAATTCCTGCTACACTAAGAAGATCTGCAACAAGTTTAGCAGCGATAGAAACTCGTGGCTTATCTTTACGGTCCTGACGTGCCCAGCCGAAATATGGCACTACAGCTACAATGGATGATGCTGAAGCACGCTTTGCCGCATCAATCATCAGCAACAATTCCATTAAATTGTCACTATTGGGGAATGTGGATTGTACAAGATAAACCTGACTGCCTCGAATCGACTCCTCAAAACCTACTTCAAATTCTCCATCGGCAAAACGCTCACGATTCATTTTGCCTAATTCGATACCCAGTTCTTTACAGATCTCTTCTCCAAGATATCTTGAGCTTGTCCCTGCGAAGACTTTAATCGGTGGAAGGTTATTGTTCATTGTGTGAATATTTGTTGGAACTTTAGATGTGCAAAATTAAAACATATTTTTTAAATAGGTCATAACAAGTTCTAAATTTTTTATTCTTATCATCAAAAAAAGATGTGATATATCTTTCACTATTTCTATGTGAGAAGAAACTTTTCAAAGAGGCGTTCATTGCAGACTTACTTGCTTCTTCTTCAATGGAATTACGACAGCATCATTCCCTTTTATTGTAAGTGCTACAGGTGAATCCTTGCTAACGTTGAGATTCAGAATGGTATTCCAAAGAAGATCTTTACTTTTTTGTTTGCCCTCATATATATCAGCCATGTAAAATGCCAATTCAGGAATATTTAATTCAATATTGACTTCGCTATCATCAAAATTTGCAACTATCAGTAATATCTGCTTATTGTCGTAACGAAGAAATGCATATTGTCTATGTGGATTAAATCTGGGATTCTGAAGGTTTACATACATCAGATCAAAGAAATTGCCTTCTGAAATTGCCTTTTGTGAATTTGAGAGTGTCAACACCTTTTTATAAGTATTTCTCAGCCACTTTTCTTGTGGTGTAAGCTTTGACAATGTACATTTTCCGTTATTATACCATCTTCTTAAAGTATCGTAGCTCCAATAATCAAATATTGTTGATCTGTTGTTATCTCCTGCAAATCCTTCGTTATCACGGGCTCTTTCTCCCAATTCCTGGCCGTAATATATCATGAAAGGACCTTTTGATATAAAAGCAGAAACAACCAAGGATGGAATAACTTTGGAAGGATCTCCGGCATATTCTGTAGATGCGAATCTCACTTCATCATGATTTTCAAGAAAATTAAGCATTCTCTCACCTATGCCGTCTATTCTTTGCCAGCAATTTGTAATTTGTGCTGCCGAATAATTTTGTTTTTCAATTCCAACTAAAGTATCATATAGATTTACCTTGTCATACAAGTAATCGAAATGACAGTAATCAAGAAATGGACGATAAAGATTTATATCGTAAATCTCGCCGATAAAGATTGTGTCAGGATAATCCTGTTTCACTTGTGGAATAACCCAATGCCAGAATTCCTGAGGTACCATGAATACCATATCACAACGAAAACCGTCTACACCCTTGGAAGCCCAATAACGTAATATATGCAGCATCTTAAGCCAGGTATCAGGGGTGGGGTCAAAATGTTTCGAATGATCACCTGGATCATAACCATAGTTTATTTTAACCGTTTCATACCAGTCGTTTTTATTGCAGAATGCGGTATAACAATCGTTGCCGGTCGCTTTTGCCGGAAATTCAACATAAGGTTCCGTTCCCTCCTTTGATATATCGAAATTTGGAGAAAACAGCTGATTAGTTATGTAATAATAGTTGTTTGAAGGTGCGAAAAACTTATTTATATCGTCATTCCCTCCGAAATCTCCTATACCGGACGGCGCACAATCCGAATGATATCTACGGGCTGTATGATTTGGAACAAAATCGATTATTACTTTCAGACCTTGCTGATGTATTCTTTGCACCAGTTCCTCGAATTCTTCAATTCTCCGATCTATATTTTCGGCAATAGCAGGTGATATATCATAATAATCTTTAATTGCATATGGTGACCCGGCTTCTCCCTTTACAACATTCGGATTATCAGCTGTTATACTTGGGAAACTGGATTTGGTAGCCATTTCTATTACGCCGGTAAGCCATAAGGTGTTGATCCCCAAATCGGCAAGCGACTTAATTACTTTGATAGTAATCTGATTCATCTTCCCAGACCCATTTTGCTCCAATGTCCCCCATGGCACACAAGACTCATTCATATTACTGAATATCCTGGGGAACAGCTGATATATGATTAATTTCTCCTTACAGCTGTGATTTAGAACGATTGTATTAGATTTTGTATTATTAACTTCTTGATTCATTATATTTCTCTATTTCATGGTTTCAAGAATTTTGCAAGCTGTAATGTAGCCAATCTTGACATTCTTCTTTAAACTTGTCAGATCAAATGTTTTTGTTCTTGATATAAGTTGTGGGCTTACTACGTAATCACAAATCTTAAGATCCTGAAGGACATTGGCCTTAGACATAAGATGAAATGTTCGTCCGGCGATGTCTATTACGGACTGGCGATATGTGAATTGACGGTCCAATGGACTACAATTGCTGCCAATCAGTGTTTTGCAGTAGTCTCTTATAGCCCATGCAGGTAAATTTCTAAGCACTCCGCCATCAACATAATGAACACCGTTTATTCGTATTGGCGGGAATAAAATAGGTATACTGCATGAAGCGAGAACTCTTGGTACAATTTCACCCTTGCACCAACCTATGGAAATACCTTTGTCAAAATTTGTAGCACAAACTACTGTGGGTATTTTCAGATCTTCAAGGTTCATGACCGATAGCCAACTTTCAAGCATTTTGCCGAATTTGTCAAGTTTGAAAAATCCTGACTTAGGAATAGTCCATTCTGTAAAGTCTCCAAATTTCTGTGATTCGGCAAAACATTCAATCATATCATGTGGTGTCAGACCGGCACCATATAATACAGCTGCTATAGATCCTGCCGACACTCCTGAAAGAATACCCGGATTTATGCCATATTCCTCCAATGCTTGTAACACACCGATATGTGCAAATCCACGTGCGCCTCCCCCTCCGAAAGCGATTCCATATTTAGGAACTTTCCGAAAACCTGCATATTCCATCAGACCATCCACAGACAGGCTGTTTATGCTAAATTTGCTCATATTCCGGTGTTATTGTTATAAATAAGTGTAACGCACACTTGTCTTTTTATATTTCAACATGCAGTCACATTTTATATTGTCAACATAATTCTGAGACTGTCTGTGATTATATCCCCTGCTTTTTATGTGGCGAAATATCATGAATTATGATGCATCCGGTTTGAGTTATGACTGCATCCATCCTTATATCATGCGGCTCACTGGGAATTTCATCAAATAATTGAAATTCATATCCGACACCAATCTTTGTAGCTTGCACATTTGCAAGGAGTCTGTCATAAAATCCTTTCCCTCTTCCAAGTCTATTCCCCTTCCTGTCGTATGCTACACCCGGAACTACAATCAGATCAAGATCTTCAGGATCAATCATATTGTCTCCCTGTGGCTCCTCAATGTGAAAGGCGCCTAATTCAAGACGTGTCTCATCATACGGAAGAATTTCAAGATTCACACCATTTACTCTCGGAAGATAAAAATGCTTTTTGTTTTTCCATTTAGCGAGAAATTTTATGGTTGACAATTCATCTTCGAGTGAATGATACATCATAATGTGGTCTGCAAGTAGAAACGCAGCAGTCTCTTCAAGTTTAGAAAAAACCGCTTCTGCAGCTTTCTCCTTTTCCGCATCAAGTAGCATAGATCGCAGATTCTTGACTTTCCTTCTTATATCTTCCTTTTCCATAGTATTAAAAATATTACTTTCGTTTGGTTATAACTTTTGAATTTTCGTTGATTATATTGACCGGACTTTTACCATTGTTTAATGATTCTATTGCCTCCTGAACAGTGGAATCCCTTTGGTTCAGAACCTCAATAAACGCATTAAATCCTATAAGATCTCTTGCTATAACTGCTTTCAATTGGTTAAGCAACAGATGCTTTGATTTATTTATGTAATACCATCTTGCCGGTAATCCTTCCTTTGCGGCAAATGAGACAAAATTGTTTAATAATGTATTGTCGCGCGGCATGATTCGAAGCAACTCATTCAGGTTTTTCTTGCCTTTCATGAGCTTTCTATAACTTTGAGAAAATTCACTTGCATATTTCTGGATAAGACCTCTGTTTAAAGCTTCCATATAATAAGAGGTAATTCCGAGAGTGTCTTCCGGCACAAAAATATCCGGCATGATTCCTCCTCCTCCATAAACTTCCCGTCCGTTTGCAGTGTGAAATATTTTGCTTTTATCAAGTTTTATAGAATCAAGTGAATAGAATTCACCATGATTATATCTGTCGACTATATCAAGTTCATATTTGCCATTCTTACCTCTTTTATACTCTTTTTGAATACTTCTTCCTGACGGTGTATAATAACGTGCTACTGTCAATCGTATTGCCGCACTGTCCGGCAACATCAGTTGGTTCTGCACGAGACCCTTGCCAAAACTTCTTCTGCCTATTACAAGTCCCCTGTCATTATCTTGTATTGCACCTGCAAAAATTTCTGATGCAGAAGCAGAAAATTCATTTGTCAGAACTGTAATTTCTGTATTCTGGAATTGCCCGTTACCATCGCTAATGGCAATGCTTTCATTTTCCGGATTTCTACCTTTTGTGTATACTATCATTTTTCCTTCAGGTAGAAACTCGTTTGCCATATATATTGCCTGATCCATGAATCCGCCTGAATTGCCACGAAGATCGAGTATGAATTTACGGGCTCCCTTTTTTTGAAGTTCAACCAATGCGGCGAAAAACTCATCATACGTGGTGCGTGCAAATTTGCTTACTCTGATATATCCAATTTCATCGTCAATGATATATTTCGAATCCACACTATATTCGGGTATGCGGTCTCTGACAATATCAAATTGAATTGGTTTGCGAGTTCCGTTTCGTTTTACTTTCAGGGATACATTGGTCCCTTCTTTACCTCTTAATGTGGTAAATACATCCTGATTTGTAATTTCTGCACCAGTCAAATTTTTTCCACCAGCCTCTATAATCATGTCACCAGGCAAAAGCCCTACCATTTCTGCTGGTCCGCCAGGTACTACTTCGATAACTTTTACAGTATCCGATAGAATCTGGAATGAAACTCCCACACCACCAAAAGCTCCTTCTAATTCTTCATTGGTAGCAGTTAACTCGGACTTAGGTATATAAGCAGAGTGTGGATCAAGAGCAGCCAGCAGATCCGGAAGGCTCTCCTCCATCAAGCTGTCAAGATCAATTTCATCCACATATTGTGTCTTAATTAATCCAAGTACAGTCTGTAATTTATATTGCGCGGGTGAAATCTTTTTATGAGATTCATATTTACCAAGGAACATTCCCCCGATAACACCTAATGCCAATGCCAAAGGAACGAGGACTGCACCAATATTTCTTTTTTTTGCCATGTTATTTATTTTTGGTATCTTCCGGTAGGTATACCACTTCAACTCCCGCTTTCTTTAATAATTCAAGACCATCCGTTATTCTATACATGTCTGAAAAGACAACCCTCTTGATGCCGGCCTGTATTATTAATTTTGAGCATTCCATACAAGGACTTGCTGTTACATATAGAGTTCCATTTTCACTGGAATTGTTACTTCTGGCAACCTTGGTTATCGCATTAGCTTCTGCATGTAATACATATGGATAGGTCACTCCCTCTTCAGATTCGCAGATATTGTCAAATCCTGATGGTGTACCGTTGTAACCATCTGATATTATCATTTTATCTTTTACAATAAGGGCTCCTACTTTTCTTCTGACACAATAGGAGTTTTCACTCCATATCTTAACCATCCGGAGATAACGACGGTCAAGGGTTGTTTGTTTTTCCTCCATTTTAAACAAAATCTTCGGTCTCAATTAAATATTTTTCGGCATCCATGGCAGCCCTACATCCTGTTCCAGCTGCACTTATGGCTTGACGGTAGTAAGGGTCCGCACAATCTCCTGCTGCAAATATGCCTGCAACATTTGTATGGGTATGTGGTGAATTTACTTTTATATATCCTTCCGCATCAATATCTATATAACCTTTAAATATATCAGTGTTTGGTTTGTGTCCTATTCCAAGAAAGAATCCGTCTATATCAATATCAAATTTCTCTTCCCCGGGTTTGCCCAAATACTTAACAAGATGTGCGCCCTCCACAACATCCTTACCATACAATCCGATTGTATTACAATTGTAGAGTATTTCAATGTTTTCTCGTTCTGTAACTCTTTTTTTCATTATATCTGAAGCTCTTAGATAATCTTTTCTGACTATCATATAGACCTTTGATGCCAATGTAGACAAGTATAATGCTTCTTCGCAGGCAGTATCACCACCACCGACTACAGCAACTTTCTTTTTTCTATAAAAAAATCCATCGCATGTCGCACATGCGCTTACTCCAAGCCCATTATACTTTTCCTCATCCGGAAGACCCAGGTATTTGGCGGATGCTCCGGTACATATAATGACACTATCTGCAAATACAACACCACCTCGGTCATCAATGCATTTAAATGGTCTATCTGAGAAATCAACTTTTTCAATCTTACGACTGATTATTTCTGCACCAAACCGCAGTGCTTGATCCCTAAGATTCTGCATCATTTCAACTCCCTGAACACCTTGATGATACCCTGGAAAGTTCTCAACTTCGGTTGTTTGGGTCAACTGACCTCCCGGTTGATCGCCTTCATATATAATTGGTGACAAATTCGCTCTGGATGCATAAATTCCAGCTGTGTATCCTGCCGGACCTGATCCTATTATCAATACCTTTGTCTTTGATTCTGACATAATTTTAAATTTAATTATTTTGAATAATATAGTAAATTTAAAAGACAACTTTTCTGAACCCAATTAAATAAAGTGTAAATTCGTTATTTAATGAATGTTGCACATTATCTTTATTATTCTAATTAACTTTTAATTTACTAATTAATATATTAACAAACATCGTTGCATAATTACCTAACGTCCACCAACTCATATCCTGGGAACTTTGATTTTGGATATTTGAAATCTGATTCTGAAATTGACGCTCTATAATTAACATTAAACAACGTTATTGTTATCGGTTTTGTCCCCTTTTGCATAATTTTAATGCTGACAGGTTTGAATGAATTCCGATTGACAGCCAGCTCAATAGAAGGCAATGAGTTTCTTCCCTGTTTGGATTTAAGCATTAACACATATTGGGTTTTATCAGCATTGTTTACAAGCGTAGGTGTATATTTATTGGAATATGTCTTCAAATATTCCAACGGATTGGATTCTCTTACTTCTTCCAAACTTGGTGTGGAAATTGTAGTTTCTTTTGAATTTGAATTTGTTATCCACATTGTTTTCCCATCATACCATGTAGACGAATGTCGTGATAAATAACAGAAATTCTTGCCTTTTGCTTTAAATGTGCCATCGGTATACCCATATCCTGTTGACATTTTAAATGTTGCAGAAATTCCCGTTGCGTTGTTCAATGCGGTTGCAGTTTTTTGTAATATCTGATTTGCTGTCGGCACACCAAATACTGACAATGGGAATATAAAAACAAGTATAAATACTATTTGTCGAAACCTTAAACCCATAAATTTTATCATAAATTGCAAAAGGGTATTTTATTATAATGAATCAAGTATTCTCTCAAGTTCAGCATTATCAACAAGTACAGCTCTTGGTTTACCTCCGGAAGCAGGACCCACTACACCCATGGCTTCAAGCTGATCCATAATTTTCCCGGCTCTGTTGTAGCCTATCGAATATGAACGTTGAACGGCAGATGTCGAGGCTGTCCCGGTCGCAACAACTCTTCTTGCAACTTCCTCCAATAAAGGATCTCTCTCTCCTACGGGGCCTCCGATGATCCCCAAACCCTCTTCTGTCGAAACTTGAGGCTCAGGCAATTCATATACTCCGCATGGGTAGGGTTGTTTTTCAATGTATTCGCATATCTCCTCTACTTCCGGCGTGTCAATAAAAGCGCATTGAACCCGAACCATCTCCGAGTTATTAAATATAAGCATATCACCTCTACCTATAAGATGCTGTGCTCCGGTTGTATCAAGAATTGTTTTTGAATCAACGCCGGAAGATACTTTAAAAGAAATTCTCGCAGGGAAATTTGCTTTTATAATACCTGTGATCACATTTGTCGATGGACGCTGAGTTGCAATTATTACATGCATCCCCACCGCACGTGCCTTTTGTGCAAGGCGGGCTATCGGCAATTCAACATTCTTACCGGAAACCATCATTAAATCACCAAACTCATCTACAACAACCACAATATACGGAAGGAAACGATGACCCTCTCTCGGATCCAGTTTACCATCTTTTATCTTACTGTTGTATTCTTCTATATTTCTGGCATGTGCATTCTTGAGAAGCGTATAACGATCATCCATCTCAATGCATAATGAATTTAATGTGGCTTCAACCTTCTTCATGTCTGTTATTACAGGTTCTGAAGAATCCGCATCCTCTGGAATAACCGCCATATAATGATTTTTCAGTTTGTTATATAGGCTGAATTCTACTTGTTTGGGGTCTATCATTACGAATTTAAGATCGCTTGGACTTTTACAATAAAGTAGAGATGTTATAATTGCGTTGAGTCCGACAGACTTACCCTGACCAGTGGCACCAGCGACAAGCAAATGTGGCATTTTTGCCAAGTCTGCGATATAAACATCATTTGATATTGTGGAACCGATAGCAACAGGAAGGATATATTTGCTTTCCTGATACTTTTTAGATTTAATTATTGTCTGCATTGACACAGTTAAAGCATCCTTATTCGCGACCTCGATTCCTACGGTTCCTTTACCTGGAATAGGGGCTATTATTCTGACTCCAGTGGCGGAAAGACTTAATGCAATATCATCGACAAGGCTTCTTATCTTGGCGATTTTCACACCCTTGTCGGGTACAATTTCATATAATGTAACTGTAGGACCTACAGTCGCTTTAATCTCTGTTATCGGTATTCCGAAATCAAGAAGTGTCTGCTTGATTTTTGATTTATTCTCAAGTTGCTCTTCTGCATCGACACTTATTTTTTCAACTCCGGGTTTTAATAATGAAAACGGAGGGAATTTATATGGATGGCGAGATTCAAAATCCTTTTGAGATTTATAATGAATCTTTTCACTCTCACCAATCTGATTAACTGTAACAATCATTTTATTATTTTTGACTGTCACATCATTATCTTTTATAACTACATTGTCATTCGATGTATTTACGGAGTCTGAGGAATTCTCTTTTTCAGTAACTGCAAGAGTAGATTCAAGATTATTATCGTTCTCGGAATCCGTATTCTCTGTTAACTCTACGGCTATGGAATTATCATTCGCATCTGTTTGATCATAACTCCTGTCAATGATAACCGTTTCATTTACTGTGTCGAGTGTATAAATCGGTCTCTCATTCTCTTCAAGGTCATCCTCATCCGAAAATGACACAAAATCTTCATCAACAGGATTGTTTTGCATCACTTCCAACTCTTCTATTGATTCTCCGGTGCGTATGTCATCAAGCTTGTCTGCGGCGGTGTCTTTTGCTTTGGCTTCCTCTTTTGCTCTTTGTTCGGCACGAATTCGTTCCTCTTCCTCACGTCGTGCTGTACGGATAGCGTGTTTTTTCTCAATCCAGTTGATAAGATCTCTAAGACAGATTACAATGAAAAGTGCTACCATGAAGATACAAATCAACACCGAGCCGGTGGTACCGGTGAAGCTGTCAATAAACTGATAAACATATCTTGCATGGTAACCGCCCCAGTTAACATATGAGTGTGTCCAAACAGTAGTCAGACCAACTATCAGAGATATGGTTATGAGAGCGACAAAGCATTTAATGGTAAAATCTACACTTTTGAATTTTGGACGACCGGTGAGCTGTTTAAGACACATCGCCCCAAGCCATATGATTATCACAAATGATCCGGCACCAAAACTCTCATTTATAAGAAATTCTGACAATCTTGCGCCACCTTCCCCCCCGGCATTATGAACTTTAGCTGCAGTTCCAATGGGAGTATTGTTAATTATTGATTGATCTTTAACACAATCACCGATATATGATATAAATGAGACAAATAGATAGACTGCGAGGCAACCGAGAAATATTCCAAGAAGCAGTTTTACAGACTGTGTATTTACCAGCTTTAAAACTTTATATTTGAAAGAATTATTATTAGGAAGAGAATTTTTACCCCTGTTTGTGTTTTTTTTACTATTCTTGTTACTATTTTTGTGGCTTTTTTCTTTGTCACGTACTTTGGGAATCGGCTGTACAGATTCAGCTAAAACCTCTACTTTTTCATCAGTGAGGGTGTCATTATAATCGAATTCTGGCGAATAATCGTTGTATCTCTTTTCCATCAATGCAAATTTAATCATTTTCCATTTAAGAAGCCATCAATTCATAAGGAAGATTAAGGAATTTTTGTTAAATTCGCATTTAAATGACACCACTTAAAATTATAGGAATTGCAATTTTGATACTTATATGGGGATGGCTGTCCTGGGCTGTGCTTGGTAGCGGTATAAATCTCAAGAATTTACTTATTGTAATTATGGCCGCTATCATTATATTTGTTCCATTATATAAACGATATAAGGGTACACCGGATGATGAGGGATAATTGGCGCAAAGTTTAGTAGTACTCAAAATTTAACTGGATTGAAGAAGTCAGAATATAATATACTTGATTCAATTGATTCTCCTGCTGAACTAAGGAAATTATCACAAGATAAACTTTCTGAAGTGTGTAGAGAAATCAGGAAATACTTGATTAAAAATCTTGCCCACAACCCTGGACATTTTGGCTCAAGCATGGGTGCTGTTGATTTAATAGTCGCTCTTCATTATGTATTCAACACTCCTCGAGACCGCATAGTTTGGGATGTAGGACATCAGGCATATGCACATAAAATACTAACTGGCAGAAGAGAACTGTTCAAGAATCAACGGACCCATAATGGCATTAGCGGTTTTCCGTTTCCTAAAGAGAGTGAGTACGATACATTTGTATGTGGTCATGCCGGAAACTCAATTTCCGCTGCTTTAGGCATGGCTGTCGCGGACCAGAATACTCCGGGTGAAGAGGATCGAAAGACTATCGCTGTCATTGGAGACTCTTCTATAAGTAATGGGATTGCCTTCGAAGGTCTTAACAACACGTCTAATCAGCTGAACAACCTATTGATTATTCTGAATGATAATGACATGTCAATTGATGATCCGGTTGGAGCGTTGCATAAATATCTTTCAGAAATAACTACATCAGCCCCCTACAACCGATGGCGCCTACGTATTTACAGTATCTGCAAACGTCTGGGATTAATCAATGATCGTCGCAAAGGGCTGTTATTAAGATTTAACAACGCGCTGAAAGCATTGATTTCTGCTCAACAAAATATCTTTGAAGGTCTGAATATAAGATATTTTGGCCCCTTTGACGGCAATGATGTGAATAAGGTAGTTAAAGTTCTTAACGACATAAAAGAGATGAAGGGACCACGTATCCTTCATCTAAGCACAGTTAAAGGTAAAGGATTTGAAGTAGCGGAAAGGAATCCACAGGCATGGCATGCGCCGGGAAATTTTGATCCGTATACAGGCGAGAAAATTTCAAAAAACAGAAATTCTGAGCTATGGCAAGAGGTGTTCGGGAGGAATCTGGTGTCTTTGGCAGAGGACGATCAAAGAATTGTAGGCATTTCCGCGGCTATGCTTTCAGGCACGTCAATGTGTATGATGATGGACAAATTCCCAGATAGAACATTTGATGTGGGAATTTCCGAGGGGCATGCTGTTACTTTTGCAGGTGGTCTCGCCTCAGCCGGGAAAAAACCGTTTGTCGCTATCTATTCTTCTTTCCTGCAGCGTGCATTTGATAATATTATCCATGATGTTGCAATACAAGGTCTTCCGGTAGTTTTCTGTATTGATAGAGCAGGAATTGTAGGTGAGGATGGTGTTACACACCACGGAATATTTGATATTGCATATCTGAGAATGATCCCAGACATGAATATATGTGCGCCTTTGGATGTGGATACCCTATCCGGTCTTATGAAGATGTCAACATCTTTAAACTCTCCTCTGACTATCAGATATCCGAAAGGAAAAGCAATTGATCTTAATCAGGAAATAACGGATTTGGATCCCAAAGTGTTAAATCTATGCAAGTCTGATGTTTCAATAGGCAAAGCCCGTAAAATACTAAGTCAGGGACATGCCCAGACTGTTATTTTATCTATTGGCGCTATTGGGTATAATGCACTCAAAGCGGCGGAGATCCTCTCAAGAAAGGGTATACCAATAGATATTTATGACATGATCTGGATTAAGCCACTTGACAAAAGTGTTGTTTCTGAAGTTGCTGAAAAATATGACCATATATTTACTCTGGAAGATGGAGTTGTTAGTGGCGGATTTGGATCGGCAGTCTGCGAATGTTTGTCTGACATAGGATATAAAAACAAGGTAGTACGACTGGGAATACCGGACAATTGGGTTTATCAAGGCAGTATAAGTGAATTACAGAAAGATTGCGGATATGATATTGATGGGATTGTAACCGCTATAGAAAAGGAATACTTATGAAAATTGTAATCGCAGGAGCTGGTGAAGTCGGCACTCATCTGGCAAAAATGCTTTCAAATGAGGACCAGGACATTATACTTCTTGATAATGATCAGGAAAGGTTGGATGTCATTGATTCCAATTATAATCTTATGACATGGAACGGCTCCACATCATCATTTGATAGTTTGCGAAATGTAGGTATTGCGAAAGCTGATCTATATATAGCTGTCACTCCTTATGAGACAAGGAATATTACGAGTTGCGCCATAGCCAAGAAGCTGGGAGCAAAAAAAACTGTAGCCCGTATTGATAATAGCGAATTTCTTATTCCGGAGAATGGAGGCGTATTGCGTCAGTTAGGCGTCGATTACCTGATTTATCCAGAAAATATCGCCGCTGAAGAAATTGCTCTCGCTTTA
Source organism: uncultured Muribaculaceae bacterium (assembly GCA_910579845.1). Taxonomy (GTDB): domain Bacteria; phylum Bacteroidota; class Bacteroidia; order Bacteroidales; family Muribaculaceae; genus Lepagella. The sequence continues at coordinate 59,569 of CAJTWL010000008.1, forward strand.
CGCCATAATTGGGCGCGTTATTGGGGTGAATTACATAATGGCTCTTTACTTCTGATAGGAGTTAAATTACATGGTGACTCGCCTCTGATCAATTGCAAGCTAAAAGACCTGCCTGTTACAGATCATAATTTTCATGTATCCGCGATAAAAAGAAATAACGAAACTATTATTCCTAATGGAAACGATGAAATACTAAGAGATGACATAGTATATTTTATAACCACTCCGGAGTATGTAGAGGTAGTAAGAGATCTATGTAATAAGAAAAAGAGGGTAATAAAGAAAGTTCTTATCAGTACCGGAAGTCCAATTGCCAAAAGATTTGCAGGTCTCTATAATGATGAGTTTCATATAAAGATAATTGATAATGACAGAGAGAATTGCGAACGTCTTGCTACTATGTTGCCTGAATGCGAGATTGTATGGGGAGACACACTTGATATTGATGTTCTGAGAGAAAATAATATTTATCAATACGATGCTTTTCTTGCATTAAGCGATTCTTCAGAAACAAACATTCTCTCGTGTCTTACAGCAAAAGAGTTTGGCGTACCAAAAACAATAGCTGATGTAGAGAATTTACAATTCCTCAGTCAGGCGGAAAATCTTAATATCGGCACTACAATAAATAAGAAACTGTTTGCATCAAGTCATATTTTTAAATTTTTGCTTGATCAGGATCAGACAAATTCCAAATTTCTGACACTTGCAGATGCTGAGGTAGCAGAGATATATGCGCGTGAAAATTCTAAAATTACTCTTAAGCCGGTAAAAGACCTCCATCTTCCGTTTGGGATGACTCTTGCTGCAATGGTTCATGCAGGAGAGGTACAGTTGATTAATGGTAATACCCGTATTGAGGCCGGAGATTATGTCGTTGTGTTTTGTTTAAGCGGCACTATACATAAGATCGAAAAATGGTTTAATAAATGAAACGTTTTTCAAAAGATATCGGGTATATCAATCTTATACTGCTTCTTCGCATTATAGGATATTTACTTGTAATCGAATCGCTCTTCATGCTTATTCCTATTATTACAGGTCTCTTATATAAAGAACCGGCAACTATAAGATTCTTTGGGGCTACGTTGATTACAGGTATATCCGGTGCAGGCATGATGTTTCTCAAACCAAAATCACGGGAAATGCATAAGAGAGACGCTGTGGTGCTCACAGGATTCACATGGATAATTCTTTCATTATTCGGAATGTTGCCTTTCCTGTTTTGTGGGACTCATTTCTCGATTACGGATGCATTTCTTGAAACTATGTCGGGCTTCACTACTACCGGTATTTCAGTATTGCCAACATTACAGGGTGTACCAAAATCAATATTGATCTGGAGAAGTGTAGTTCAATGGATTGGAGGTCTTGGAATAATTCTGTTTACACTCGCCGTTGTCCCTATGTTGAATAATGCCGGTGGAATGCAATTATTCAATGCTGAAGTCACCGGTATTACGCATGATAAGTTGCGTCCTCGGGTCAGTTTCACTGCCAAAGGTCTATGGCTTATATATATAGTTCTTACTGCAATTCTGATTGTATTATTATCCTTCTCGAGAATGGATTTATTCGAGGCCGTATGTCATGGATTGTCTACGATGTCTACGGGCGGATTCTCTACATCAGACCTGAGTATAGCACAATGGGATTCCGTATACATAAAAACGGTATTTTGTATTTTTATGTTTTTGGGAGGAGTCAACTTTTCATTGATGTATAATGCAATTACCGGTAGAAATGTAAAAATCTGGAAAAATACTGCTTTTAAATGGTACTTGTGGATGATATTATTATGTACAATAGGATTCTCTATTAATATTTTTATAGCAAGTTCCAGATATACTGCGGAAAGCCTTATACTTGACCCATTATTTCAGACTATTTCTTTTATATCTTCTACAGGATTGGTTGATCCTGATTTTAAAAACTGGGGATCCCTTTCAACGGTTCTTCTCCTGATTCTTATTATTTCAGGAGCTTGTGCGGGAAGTACTTCCGGAGGCGTCAAGATTGACAGAATTGTTGTACTTGTGAAGTTCCTAAAAAATGAATTTTACAAGATGATGCATCCTTCAGCTGTTACGACTGTGACCATTAATGGCAAAGGCACAAATCAGACAATAGTAAACAAAACATTGGCGTTCTTGTTTCTATATGGCATTGTAATTATTGTGGGAGGACTGATACTTTCGTTATTGGGAATGCCTTTGTCACAGGCTATATTTGCCACTTTAGCTGCAATTTCAAACATGGGTCTTGAAACTGATATTGCAGGTTCTTCAACACACATAGCAGAGATAAATGATCTGTCAAAATGGATACTGTCATTTATTATGCTGATCGGGCGTCTGGAATTATTTACTATCTTGCTGTTGCTTAATCCTTCATTCTGGAAGAAATAAATTCGTTATAACACTTTTCTTTGTTTTCAGAGTGTTTTGAAAATATTGACCTTTATAAAGATATATAAGATTGACTACAATGTGAATATCTTGAATATCAGTTCAAGAAGTAATTGATATTCATTCTGAAATGATTGTACTCCTTTACTCTCTACATCAAAATCCCTGATTGCATGAATAGCCATGACCGACCGGAATGCATTGTAATTGTGCATTCCGGAAATAAGTTCTTTATAAGCGCTTGGGAATCTGATTCCGGTAGCATTCTTCAATGCATTTTCTGATTTGTCAGGTGTATAATGAGCGATTACAAGATTGCTGAAATAATTGAATAAAGCCGCTGTAGTCATCACAGTCGGATTTGTTTTAGGATTACTTTCGAAATATTTTATTATCTGTACTGCCTTGGGATAATTTTTTGTGGCGATTGCTGATATCAATTCATAATTATTAAAATCTTTTGATATTCCGATATTCTTTTCGACATCATCAGGTGTTATTGTTGACCCTTCACCTCCTTTTATGGTGATTAATTTGTTGACTTCACCAAAAAGTTTTGACAGAGGGGAACCAATATACTGACATAATAGATTAAGCGCCAGCTCATCAATATTTATTTTTCTTGAATTACAATAATCTTTTAATAATGCGGACAATTGATAGTCTTTAGCTTTCTCACTCTTAAATACAATTACATCGTCACTTTTAGCAGCCTTTAATAATTTTGACGTAGCATTTAGATTATCACCTTTGAATGCTATGACAAAGACCGTAGTTTTAGTTGGATTTGCAACATATGGAGCAAGCTTTTCCAATTGCTGTTTTGCCTGCATCTTTCCTTGTGCTTCCTTAAGCATTACCACTCTCCTGCCTGCCATTAGAGGCAGTTGCTGACATGACGCTATTACCGTCTCCATATCGGCATCGGATCCGTAATATATGCTTTGATTAAAATCCCGATCATCCGGTTCAATACCATTCTTTTCAATGGCATCCATAATGGTGTCTATATAAAAAGACTCCTCACCCATCAGTATGTATACAGGCGCGTAAACTCCTTTGTTAATATCAGTAAGTATCTCTCTAAACGTCCTTTGCGCCATATGACAATTGTTTTCTATAGTAAAATATTATGATAGCTGTCAGAAATGAACTTAAAATAGCAACCCATGGCAACCCATGGCAGACAACTCCGCATTTTTCAATATCATAACTTAAAACTCCACATGCTGATAAGTATGAACTCAAGACTATCACGCTATTATTAAATGCATGTGCAAATACAGCCCCCCATATTGAACCGGTCCACATGTATAAGTAACCAAAAAATGCTCCCAATAATACTCTTGGAATAAAACCGAAAAACTGCATATGTAAGGCACTGAACACCAATGCAGACAGCCATATGGCAGTATGTCGGGAAATGGATGTTGATAAGATTCTTTGCAATCCCGCTCTAAAAAATATCTCTTCACCCAAAGGTGTGATTATACCTATTACAATTAAGCCTGTGATTAGAGTCTTGAATGAATTTCCCGACAGGATAATTTCCGTTGTCTTTGCATTTTGATATTCCCATTCTCTAAAAATATTCTCAATGCCTTTCAGAGATTCCGGGAAAGACATATTTTGATTCCAATAAATAATTTGATTAAGAGCAGGTGTTGCCATAATCATGATTATAGTAATTGAAAGGACGTCTGTTAATTTCAGTCTACGGCATAATCCTAAAACTTTTAGTGTATTACTGGCTTCAATTTTAGCTATTATATATGAGGGAATAATAAAAACAAGAATATTCTGAATTACAGATGTAAACAGAATACTGTCCCGGTCTCCAATACCTGCATTTTTTAATGAAGCAGCAAGCATACCCGTTATTATAAGCATAAAAACAAATATTGAAAAGAATATGAGAAGTTTATTCAAAGTCGATATTTGTTTTGCAACGGGGAGTTCATTCATGATGGCGGTAATAATGGATAAAATGCTTATTAATCAAACTTTTTTCGGGTAAATATGAAGTCACGACCTAGATATTTCTCTCTTACAACCGGGTTTTCGGCTAATTCTTCACTTGTACCCTGAAATAGGACTTTACCCTCAAATAGCAAATAAGCCCTATCTGTAATGCCGAGAATGGAATCTGCTTTATGGTCAGTGATCAATATGCCGATATTTCGCTCCTTAAGGTGATAAACAACTTCCTGAATATCCTCTACTGCAATAGGATCCACAGCTGCAAAAGGTTCATCGAGCATAATGAACTTTGGATTAATAGCAAGACATCTTGCTATCTCTGTTCTTCTTCGTTCACCTCCGGATAAGTTTTTACCAAGATTATGTCTTACTTTCTCAAGTGAGAACTCCTTTATCAGTTGTTCAAGTTTCTCTTTTTGGTATTCTTGAGATGTATTTGTCATTTCAAGAATCGATCTGATATTATTCTCCACAGACAGAGATCGAAACACAGATGCTTCCTGTGGAAGATAACCGATACCAATTTGTGCGCGCTTATAGACCGGAAATGATGTTATATCCTGATTGTCAAGAAAAACTTTCCCTTCATTAGGGGTAATAAGACCGACTGTCATGTAGAACGTGGTCGTCTTTCCTGCTCCGTTCGGTCCTAAAAGACCGACAATCTCGCCTTGGGTAACTTCAATTGATACTTTACTCGCTACCGTTCTTTTACCATATTTTTTAACAAGATTCTGAGTACGGAGCACCCCCTTTTCAGGAATAATGATTGTTTCTTCATCAATTAGATTTTCAGCACCACTGTCATTATGATCAATTGATTCTTCAATTGATTTTGTAATAACAAGATGCCGCATGTCTTCTTGATATCCCTCAAGTTCTTTTACCTCATCTTCCGATAAATTCCTATTATTCTTATTTGTGGATTTTTCGGATTTAAATCTTATTGGATTTATGATTGATTTAAAATTCATTTAACTTTTGTTAAAAGAGATCGAATATAGTCAGTCAAAAGCTTTATTGCTACAAGATTGTGCCCGCCCTGAGGCACAATCAGATCGGCATACCTTTTAGATGGCTCAATATAAAGCTCATGCATCGGTTTCAAGGTTTCCTCATATCTGTCAATAACCATCTGTGGTGTCCTCCCGCGTTCAATGCAGTCTCTATGTATAACCCTGATGAGACGTTCATCCGCATCGGCATCAACAAATACTTTTACATCCATCATGTCACGCAACTCTTTATCGGTCAATACAAGAATTCCTTCTACCACAACGACATCCCGAGGTTTTATATTGGTCGTTTCTTTAAGACGCGAACATGTGATAAAATCATATTTGGGCATTTCAGCCGATTTTCCGTTTTTAAGAATTTTCAAATGCTCTACCAATAAAGACCACTCTATGGATGCCGGTTCATCATAATTCATCTTCAGCCTTTCTTCAAGTGGAATATGATGATTGTCCTTGTAGTAACAGTCTTGGGGTATTACTGTAACTTCATCCTTTGGTAAGCTTTCGATAATGCGTCTTACTACTGTCGTTTTACCGGAACCTGTACCTCCGGCGATTCCAATTATCAGCATACTTTTATGATTTATCCGATGGTATTGTATCCAAAATTACTAAAAAGGGCTCTTCTCTCCAAATTTTTTTATTAACTTTGAATGATATGACGTAATACTAAAGCGAGTATTTTAGGACACCTTTACAAAAATGATTATGAACAGAAGATTAGGACTGATTAGAGTATGTGCTGTCTCTCCGGAGGTAAAACCTGCTGATGTTAATTTTAATCTTGAAAAAATCAAAGAGTCAATTAGAAGTATCGGTGATAAAAATATAGATTTGGTTCTATTCCCGGAACTTTCCTTGACTGGTTATACGTGTGGAGATCTTTTTTATCAGAACAATCTTCTTGAATCTGCTAAAGATGCTTTGTTATCTCTTGCGGTGTTTTCGACTGATGTAGTTCCTTGTATAGTTGTCGGCATTCCTTTTTCTTATAAAAATAAACTTTATAACTGTGCCGCAGTTATTTGTGAAGGCAAAATATTAGGAATTGTTCCAAAGACTCATTTGCCGAACTATAATGAGTTTTATGAGAAGCGTTGGTTTTCTTCCGGTAAAAATATTGTATCAAATAAAGATTCCATAGTACTTGATAATCAGAATATTGCATTTGGCACTGATATTCTGTTCGATATATGTGGAGTAAACTATGGTATTGAGATCTGTGAAGATCTTTGGGTACCGATACCGCCAAGCTCAAAAATGGCATTGGCTGGAGCGGAAATTATTCTTAATCTATCCGCTTCTAATGAGCAGGCCGGTAAAAACGGTTATTTACTTGATCTGATTCGACATCAGTCTGCCAAATGCCGTTGCGGATATGTTTACTCTTCCGCCGGAACCGGAGAATCATCAACAGATCTTGTTTTCTCGGGAAATTGTATTGTTGCGGAGAATGGCAATATTGTAGCAGTCGCACCCCGTTTCCATATCGGCAGTAAGTCAGTTATGGCTGATATCGATATAGAAGCAATTCGGAACGACCGTATGAAATTTTCTACATTCAATGATAATTCAGAGGAGTATGACTATACAATTATTTCAGTACATCGTTCTAAAGAAATTTACGAGGAAGATAAAGATTGGAAAGTTTTAAAAAGAATTTCCCCCACTCCTTTCACTGACGGCTCAAAAGAGAACCTTACACAGCGTTGTGAGGAGATTTCTGAAATTCAAGTCTGGGGACTCTCGCAAAGATTAAGATCCATTGGAGCTCGGAATGCTGTAATCGGGATTTCCGGCGGTTTGGATTCAACACTCGCATTGCTTGTAACAGTATCTGCCTTCGATCAGTTAAATTTGGATCGCAAAGGCATTATTGCCGTTACAATGCCCGGGTTCGGAACAACTACAAGAACGCATGATAATGCGAATGAGCTAATGGATCTCTTAGGTGTAACAAGTCTTGAGATCCCTATTGCCGATGCAGTGGGTCAGCATTTTAAGGATATAGACCATCCAAAAGACAAACTTGATGCCACATATGAAAATTCTCAGGCAAGAGAGCGCACACAGATATTAATGGATCTTGCCAACAAATATAACGGCATTGTAATAGGAACTGGAGATCTCTCGGAACTTGCACTCGGCTGGTGTACTTATAATGGTGATCATATGTCGATGTATGGAGTCAATGGTTCAGTACCAAAGACTCTTGTGAAATTTCTTGTTAATGGTTATGCTGAAACTACTGAAAACCCCAAAATAAAAGAAGTCCTTCTTGATATAATAAATACTCCTATCAGTCCGGAACTTCTACCGGCATCCAAGAATGATGAGATCCTGCAAAAAACAGAAGATCTTGTAGGTCCATATGAATTGCATGATTTCTTTTTGTATTATATGCTAAGATATTCATTTTCCCCCAAAAAGATATATTGCCTGGCGCTTCTCGCATTCAAGGATGTATATAATGAAGATGTGATAAAGAAATGGCTTAAAGTATTTTATCGTAGATTCTTCTCTCAGCAGTTTAAGCGCTCATGTATGCCTGATGGCGTAAAGGTCGGTAGTGTTTGTCTTTCTCCAAGAGGCGATTGGCGTATGCCTTCAGATGCTTCAAGCCGATTGTGGCTGGAAGATGTGGAAAAATTGTAAAATGGAGATTAATGAATATAGACATGAATGAGAAATTGAAACAGGAGTTGTCCAATGCTTTAGAAGTAATAAAGAAAGGAGGAATAATTCTTTATCCTACCGATACTATATGGGGTATAGGTTGTGATGCTTCAAATTCAGAAGCCATAGCAAAGATTTTTCAATTGAAAAAAAGAAAAGATTCAAAATCGATGTTATCATTGGTTGCATCAGATGGAATGCTTCAGCAATTTGTCCGAAATATTCCGGATGTAGCATGGCAACTTATTGACAGCGCTGTGAATCCTTTGACTATTATATATGATAATCCGATAAATATATCATCAGATCTGCTTGCTGCAGACGGATCTGCCGGATTCCGTATTACCAAAGAGATTTTCTCAAGATCTCTGGCTCTAATGCTGCGTAAACCACTGGTCAGCACTTCAGCAAATATCAGCGGAGAAACAAGCCCTAAGTGCTTTTCAGATATATCTGAGGAAATCATAGATGGTGTTGATTACGTAGTAGAATTTGGAAGAGATTATAGAGCCTCAAAACCAAGCAATATAATTAAAATAACCAATAGTGCCGTAGTGAAAATTATCAGATAGTCAATAATGGAAACGCAGCGTCAGATATTGTACAATCATAGGATTGTTTTACGGATTCTATATTGTCTGGCTGATTATATTACAGCCAGCGTTGCTTTCTTTATTTTTGATTTTCTACGTTATAGTTTTTTGCATCTTGAGAATAGCTATAGCACCTTTGCAAGTTTTATATTTTCTACTAAATTAATTTTAGAACAAGCATTATTCCCGATATTTATATTGGGTGTGTATTGGTTATCAGGATATTATAACAAAGATAGCATAATTGAAAAATCAAGAGTACAGGACTTTTTCAATACATTTCATACTTCTATATTCAATACTATTGCGATATTCCTGATCTTGATGATAGATGACGGTGTCCCCGTGCATTCAACAAATTATATTCTTTTCGGCATCCTTTTTATACTGTTGTTCCTTCCTACATATCTGCTACGACTCGTAATAACTGCACTTAATGTCAGATATCATAAAAGTAATCCAATTATCAGGAACACTCTTGTAATTGGTGTAGATGATACGGCACGACAATTATATTTGAAATTAGTAAAACGGGAAAGATTAAATGTCAATAATATAATTGGATTTATAGAGATTCCAGATAAAAGTAAAAATTCAGAAACAAATAAATTTTGCAATAAGCCTGTATGGAAACTTGATACTATAAAAGATATATGTAAAAGATATGATATAACACAAGTAATAGTATCAAAGAATGCATTTTCTGAAGAAACGCTTTCGTATCTTTTAGAAAATTTATTCCCGATGGATATATCTGTCAAGATTGAGCCTTCCTTACAATCTTATACTATGTCTAATATCAGAATCAACGATATCTTAGGCGTTCCGTTTGTAGATTTGACCCATAGTAATCTTTCTGATTTTGAATCAAATGTAAAGAGATTGTCTGATATAGTCATTTCAATTGTCGCCATAATAATACTATCTCCATTGTTTTTGATTCTTTCCATTTTAGTAAAGACTACATCAGATGGAGAAGTGTTTTACAAACAGGAAAGAATAGGTAGAAGAAGAGCAAGATTCAACATATATAAGTTCCGGTCAATGTATAATGGAGCCGAAAACAACGGACCACAGTTGTCTTGTGACAACGATTCACGTATCACACCACTCGGACAATTTATGCGAAAATACAGACTGGATGAAATCCCCCAATTCTGGAATGTCCTCAAAGGAGAAATGTCAATGGTTGGACCTCGTCCGGAAAGAAAGTATTATATCGATAGAATTATAAAGAAGGCACCATATTATAATCTGATTTTTCAAATACGCCCAGGCATTACTTCCTGGGGTATGGTTAAATTCGGCTACGCAAAGAATATAGATGAAATGGTTGCCCGCACCAAATACGACCTGCTTTATATAAACAACATGTCTATCAGGCTTGATTTGAAAATTATAGTTTATACATTCCGTACAATCTTCCGGGGCGAAGGTATGTAAAACGTAGAACAATAAGAATGGCATATAAAGAAACACATAATAAATTTACAGATCTTTGGATGAAATTCGTGATATGGAGGGAACATCATATCAAAGAGAAGAATTTTGTCTTGATTTTATCCTTAATAGTCGGGATTTTATGCGGTTTTGCAGCACAACTGTTGAAATTCTTGATTCATGTTGTCTCTAATCTTTTGACTTCACACCTTAATATCGGAACTGCAAACTGGTTATATCTTGTTTATCCTGTAATTGGCATCCTGATTGTGACATTGTTCCTTAATCTTGTCGTAAAAGAAAATATTTCACATGGTGTGACCAAGGTTCTTTATGCAATATCAAGACGAAAGTCAAGACTTAAGAAGAAAAATATCTATGCATCTCTTGTTGCATCCTCCGTAACAATAGGTTTTGGCGGTTCCGTCGGGGCAGAGGGTCCTATTGTTTTTACCGGAGCTGCTATCGGGTCAAACATTGGACAGGCATTCAGATTGTCGCCAAGAATATTAATGATACTTGTGGGATGCGGTGCCGCAGCCGGTATTGCGGGAATATTCAGGGCGCCGATAGCCGGAATGCTTTTCACTCTTGAAGTTTTGATGATTGACTTGACAGGTCTCACTGTAATGCCCCTTTTGCTTGCTTCTGTAACAGGTGCTGTTGTCGCTTATGTGCTCGAAGGATACAATGCGGAGTTCATATTTGTTCAATCAGAAATGTTTGCAACCGGCAGAATCCCATTTGCCATTGTGTTGGGTATTATTTGCGGATTGATGTCATATTATTTAACAAAAGTGATGTTTATGATGGAGTCAATGTTCGGTAAGCTTAAATCAAGATGTTTAAAAATTATCATAGGCGGTCTGATACTTGCATTACTTATTTTTATGTTCCCTCCTCTATACGGAGAGGGATACGGAGCTATAAATGATCTATTAAGCGGGGATATTTCTCATGTTGTAGACGGAACATTCTTCTATGTGGATAGAAATAATACATGGTTTCTTGCATTATTCATAGGAGTTATTGCATTGACAAAAGCATTTGCCACATCTGCCACAAATGGAGCCGGGGGTGTAGGTGGAACATTTGCTCCATCACTTTTCGTTGGAGCATTAACAGGTTTTATATTCGCTTACGTAATTAATAACCTGGATCTCGGTATTGAACTTTCACAAAAGAATTTCACTTTGATGGGAATGGCAGGTGTAATGGCGGGAGTAATGCATGCTCCGTTAATGGCAATATTCCTGACTGCTGAAATGACAGGTGGGTATGATCTCTTTTTACCATTACTGATTGTTGCCGGGCTTGCATATATAACAATACGGTTGTTTACACCATACAGTATCTATACCATGCGCCTTGCAAAGGCTGGTGATCTCGTAACTCATCAGAAAGACAAGGCAGTTCTGACATTGCTTAAAGTAGATAATCTTATAGAAATGGACTTTAAGACAGTGAGCCCGGAAATGAATCTTAAGGAGATGGTTGATGTCATATCCATATCCAACCGTAACTTATTTCCGGTTGTGGACTCTGACGGAATGCTAAAAGGCGTGGTATTACTTGATGAAATTAGAAATATCATGTTTCGGGCTGATTTATATAAAAAAATGCATGTTTCCAGATTTATGTCAGCAGTGCCAGATGTGATAGAAGTTGATTATCATATGGATAAGGTAATGGAGATTTTCGACAAGACAAATGCATGGAATTTACCTGTTGTCGACAACGGAAGATATATTGGATTTGTCTCAAAATCAAAAATCTTCAATTCATATAGAAGGGTGTTAAGACATTTTACAGAAGATTAATGATAGTTTGAGAAAGAATGAATAAAAGTGATCTTAAAATCGTTTTTTTCGGCACTCCTGAATTCGCTGTTGCCAGTCTGGATTCATTAGTAAGCGGTGGATATAATGTTTGTGCTGTTGTAACCATGCCGGATAAGGAAGGTGGCAGAGGAAAGAAGAAAATTGAGAGCGAAGTAAAAAAATATGCCGTAAACCATAATATCCCGTTACTTCAACCCGAAAAATTGAAAAATATTGATTTCATCTCATCCCTTAGAAATATTAATGCAGATCTGTTTATAGTAATTGCATTCCGGATGCTGCCGGAAGTCGTATGGTCAATGCCTCGCTTCGGAACTTTTAACCTACATGGATCTTTACTTCCAAAATACAGAGGTGCAGCACCTATTAACAGAGCTATTATGAATGGGGAAAAAGAAACCGGGGTTACAACCTTTTTCCTTAAGCATGAGATTGACACAGGCGATATAATCGGTCAGAGAGCTATCAGTATTGAAGAGAATGATAATGTAGGGAAAGTGTATGACGAACTTATGAAGATAGGTTCGGATATGGTTATTGATACTGTCAATTCTATTATAGACGGTACTGTCCGAACAATGCCACAACCTGAAGGTGAATATATACCTGCGCCAAAAATTTTCAAAGAAGACTGTAGAATAAGCTGGAATAATAGAGCACAGGAAATTCATAATCACGTCAGAGGTTTATCGCCTTCCCCATGTGCATTTACGCATTTAATTGATATAAATGGAAAAGAATCTGATATAAAGATTTACGAGACAGCTCTCATTAAAGATAGAAATTTAATGTCTGCTGTATCTGATAATGCATCAGAGCCTGGTGAAATATATATAGAAAAAAGACATATGTATGCCGCTACCGGTAGTGATCCAATTGAAATATTGTCAGTTCAACCTTCAGGAAAAAAACGGATGGATGTTTCCGCCTTTCTTTTGGGCTACCATCCTGCTTGTTTTAAGTAGTGAAGTGATTTAAACTTCAGTATCATAAACCATCGATATCAAAAATTAATGTGGAATCAGATACATCGAAAATAAACTGTCAAATTATTCTTGATCTTCTTATTGAGAAAGGGATTTATGATATTGTTTACTCTCCGGGGAGCAGGAATGCGCCACTACTTATTGGAATAAATGCCCGTAAGGAATTCAGAACGTATAGGTGTTTTGATGAACGCACAGCCGGATTCCTTGCTTTAGGAATCGCTGTCTCGAGACAGAAACCGGTTGTGCTTTGCTGTACATCGGGTACAGCTCTTTATAATTATGCTCCGGCAGTAGCGGAAGCATATTATCAGAATATCCCTCTAATTCTTTTAACGGCCGACCGCCCTATCGAATGGATAGATCAAGATGATTCACAGACTCTTATCCAACCGGGCGCTATCGATAATATAGTCAAGAAATCATTTGATATACCGGAAGATTCAACCTTCTCACAAGATTCTAAATGGTTTGTAAACAGAACTGTCAATGAAGCAATAAATCTTGCAACCTCAAAACTTAAGGGTCCTGTTCATATAAATGTAAGATTAAGCGACCCACTCTCTCAATTGATAAGTAAATCCAACAATGACAATGTGCGCGCTGTTGAACTGATTGAAGATCACACACTGACTGAGAATAGCTATAGGAAATTGTCTGAATTGTTGGTAAATAAAAAGATCCTGATAGTAGCAGGATTTATGTTGCCTGATTTTAAATTAAATAAATCCCTTTTAAAACTCATACAGCTTCCTAATGTAAAAGTATGCTGTGAAACTCTTTCTAATCTTCATCTTCCGGGTAATCCTTATGCTGTGGATCGCATTTTTAACATAGTTGATTTATCTTCTGATAAAAACAAAATATGCGAAGAACTTAAACCCGATATTGTTATCTCAATTGGTGGAGCTCTTGTTTCACGTAAATTAAAGGAGTTTATACGAAATTATGCACCGGAGGAGGTCTGGACATTGGGAAATACAAGAATGGGGGTTGACTGTTTTAAATCTCTTACCAGGCACATTGATGTTGATCCTTCCCGTTTCTTTATGGGGATATGTAAATATCTTAATAAATGGCAACTTAATAACGAAAACAGCAAAGCAGTTCCTGAATATAATAAATTCTGGGAAAGACTTTATGACCATAGTGTAAAGAGAGATGTGCTATTTTTTGATCAATACAGTACTTGGTCAGAACTTATTGCATTAAGATATGTCTTAAATCATATCCCGGAAAAGTATAACCTTTTTCTTTCAAACGGGACTCCTGTCAGATATGGACAATTATTTACCGAACGGATTCCGCATGCTGTCTATTCAAATAGAGGTGTTTCCGGAATAGAAGGTACAAACGCCACAGCTCTTGGGGTAAGTTGTGCCTTTAACGGTAATACCCTGCTTATAACCGGAGATTTGTCTTTTGGCTATGATACGGGGGTTCTCGGTCATTATAGACTAAATAAGAGGCTTAAAATTATTATAATTAATAATAGAGGAGGTGGCATATTTAGATTTATAAATACAACTCGGAATCTTGAATGTAGGGAAGAAATGTTTTGTGCGGATCCAGACATTCCTGTGAAGGGTCTTGCCGATGCTTTCAAATGGGATTATTATAGAGCGGAAAAAATGTCTGAACTCGAATCCGAATTTACAAAATTTATTGATTCCAAGAAAAAAGGGATATTGGAAATAGTTGTGGATCCTACTTTAAGTTCACAACAATTAATTGATTATTTCACAAAAAAACATATAGTTGAATTATGAACGCAAATTGGACTAAGATTAAAGAATATAACGATATTTTATTTGAATATTTTGATGGTGTTGCAAAAATTACAATAAATCGTCCTGAGGTTTATAACGCATTCCGTCCTCAAACAAATATGGAGATGCTTGATGCATTCTCAATATGCAGAGAACGTGCTGATATAAGGGTTATAATATTGACTGGTGCTGGTGAAAAGGCTTTTTGTAGTGGAGGTGACCAGAATGCTAAAAGTAGAGGCGGATATGTCGGTGATGACGGAGTGCCGAGATTAAATGTTTTAGAACTTCATCATGCTATCAGATCAATCCCGAAACCCGTCATAGCGATGGTCAATGGATACGCTATTGGAGGAGGTAATGTGCTGAATGTGATTTGCGATCTCAGCATAGCTTCGGATAATGCAAGATTTGGTCAGACCGGTCCCAAAGTAGGTAGTTTTGATGCAGGTTTTGGCTCCTCTTATCTGGCAAGATGTGTGGGTCAGAAAAAAGCACGTGAAATATGGTATTTGTGCAGACAATATACAGCACAGGAGGCTTTGGAGATGGGAATGATAAATCATGTCGTACCGTTTGATAAGCTGGAAGAAACCACACTTGAATGGTGCCACACTATAATGACACGTTCTCCTTTTGCCATTCGTATGATCAAAAGAGGATTGAATGCGGAACTTGATGGTCAGCACGGTCTTATGGAATTTGCGGGTGATGCTACTCTCATGTATTATATGATGGATGAATCACAAGAAGGTAAAAATGCCTTTCTCGAGAAAAGAGATCCGGATTTTGATCAATTCCCGATGTTCCCTTGATTTGTAATAAGATGAGACTTCAATTTGCACCTTATAATCTTAAATTTGCAACTCCGGCTGGTACTTCAAGAGGAATTCTTACTGAAAAGATTACATGTTTTATAAGAATTTTCGATGAAAACAATCCTGAGAGGTTTGGCATAGGAGAAGCCGGTATTTTCCCCGGCTTATCAGTCGAGGCAAATGATACGTTCTTTTATAAGCTGATGGAATTACAAGCCAATGTCAGGATAGGACGTTCAACAGATCTTACAAGTTTTCCTTCGCTTCAATCAGGACTCGAGCAGGCAATCAGAGACTTTACCGGTGGATGTCGTGGAATATATTTTGATTCACCTTTTGTATCTGGTAAAGAGCCTATATGTATCAACGGGTTGATATGGATGGGGACATATGATGTGATGAGAGATCAGATTGAAAAAAAGATCAATGCCGGTTTTAAATGTATAAAACTTAAAATAGGAGCAATAGATTGGAATAAAGAGATAGAACTTGTAAAAAAAATAAGAAAAGATTTCTACAGAGATAATATAGAAATTCGTGTTGATGCAAACGGCGCATTTGATATGGATACTGTTCTCATTAAACTGAAGATGCTTGCTGATCTTGGAGTGCATTCGATTGAACAGCCTATCAAGGCAGGGAATCCGGAACTTATGGCGTTCTTATGCTCTGTATCGCCTTTGCCGATTGCTCTGGATGAGGAACTTGTTGGCAAATTTACTATGGATTCAAAACGAATATTACTTGATACGATAAGACCTCAATATATAATATTAAAGCCGTCGCTTATTGGCGGGTATTCAGGAGCGGAGGAATGGATAAGGCTTGCCGATGAATACGGAACAGGATGGTGGTTCACTTCCGCACTTGAGTCAAATATTGGATTGAATGCTATTGCCCAATGGGTGGCGACTCTGAATTGCACTATGCCTCAAGGTTTGGGAATAGGAGCTCTATATACTAATAATCTTCAAAGTCCATTATATCTTAAGAATGAGAATTTAATGTATAATCCTGATTTATCTTTTGACCGTAATCAACTTGACGCACTTGATTGGAGAGAATGACATACGATGAATTAGACAAAGAATGGCAGTCGAATAGTTCTTACATACAGTGCCACACTTCCGGCTCTACAGGAGATCCGACTGATATATTTATACCAAAGATTCAAATGCGCAACAGTGCTATGCGCACTGTGAGGTATTTTGGTTTGAACGAACATTCTCATATATATTCATGTATCTCTCCTGATTTTATTGGCGGAAAGATGGTTTATGTCAGAAGCAAGGTCTGTGGTTGCTCTTTCGAAAGTGAGATTCCATCAAATAAACCTTTAAGAACATATTCCGGACCGGATATTGATTTAATCTCCGTTGTACCCTCACAAATGGCATATATATTAGATAATCAGTTGACAATGCCACATATAAGGAATTTTCTAATCGGAGGTTCTCAAGTACCGGACACATTAAGAGATAGAATTGTAAAATCAGGTATTAGCGCATATGAATCATATGGAATGACAGAGACATCTTCTCACATTGCCATCAGAAAAATAACTTCAGTTCCAACTCCGTTTGTTACACTTGACGGAATATCGGTTGTGGATTATAGAGGTGTATTAAAAATTAATATAGACGGGTGGAAATCTTTTATAACAAACGATTGTGCCGAACTTTTGTCTGATCGGGAATTTTATATAACTGGAAGAGCAGACAATGTAATAGTTACCGGAGGAATTAAAATTAATCCCGAGACTCTGGAACTGAAACTATCCGGTATTCTTGATATTCCATTCGTAATATCATCATTGCCAGATGACAAATGGAGCGAGAAGCTGGTACTTGTTACAGAGACCTCCCCTATTGATATTCCAAGGATAAAGAGAATTGTAGAAATGCGGCTTCATGGATATGAAAGACCCAAAGACTACTATTCACTCCCTAAAATACCGAGAACAGAGAATGGTAAATTTAAACGTAAAGAGATTCGGAAGTTCTTGACAGATTAATTTTTAACATTGCTGTGAAATAAAAAAACACGCATTCCAATAAGTATAGAACGTTATCGCAAAAAAAGGAACCGCACTTTAAAACTCTGTTTACGTTTAAAGTGCGGTTCCTTTTGCTAAGTCTATTATGCATTATTTTAAGATGGGAATCAATCTAATGTGATACCCGAGATATTCCACACGCTACCGGCAGGATTCGCAATAAAGTCTACTAATTTGACACCATCTTTTAACGGAGACTCAAACTGGTAAACATATCCTATCGATTCATTGCGGGATATATTTATTGTTTTTGGATGTTGAGGAAGACCAGCACCCCACAATAGCTTATACTTATTGCCGGTTTTAGGGTCAAGCAAATAAGGAGTGGTTGTCGCTGTGAGTTCATGTGATTTATAATCATCTGGAGCTGTATATTTGAACCAGATATTACAAATCTTGCCATCATCAGTCACCGCAATAATTTCATATTTGATTTTATCAGACTTCAGATTCTTTGGGAACCACTGTTTTATTGAGTTGTCAGGATTGACAATTGGCAATCCGCTCAAGTCAATGTCACTGTAGCCCATACTGGCGTCAACCTTCTTGACACTGTCAGGCATTGGTGCAAAATAAAGAGTAGCCGTTGCACGCTGCTCCCCTTCTGTAGGAAACACATATCTAAAAGGTTCCTTAGGAATACCATCTGCATAAATTAGAGGATATTTATCACCCGTCGCCCGATCAATCAGACAATCTGAATATAAAAATCTTTTTGACCAACCCTTGTCTTGCCATGGGTTGTAAAAATCGACTACCAAAATTGTACTTGCCGCAGTACGAATAACCTTTTTTAAGGTAAATTCCTCTTGGCTATAATGAACCTTGTGTGGCACTGGCTCTTTTATTACTTTACCGTCAAAATAGCTTTGAGCTGCAACTTGACCAATGCCTATAAGTGTCAAAGTCATGAATAATACAATTTTTCTCATAAATAGTCAATATATTATTGTTTTAATTTAATTAAGAAGCGGGAAGCTTATCATATTTGCAAATATATGAATATTTAGCAAAATAAACAAGCTTCCCGCTCTATAGGCAGGTTATTGCAATACAAAATTATTGAAGTATCCCATAATCAAGCCAAAGGAACATAATCAAAAGTGAGGTGATCTTCATCTTTTTTGTGAATTACGTTGATACTACCGCCTATCTTGCCTTCAGCATTTAATCCCAATATAATTTCAGCAAGATCATCTTCAAGATATTTTTGAATTGATCTTTTCAGCGGTCTGGCTCCAAAGTTTTTGTCATAACCTTTTTCTGCAATGAAGTTTTTGGCATCATCCGAAAGATTGAGTTTAAATCCTAATTTCTCAATACGGGAATGAAATTCCTTAAGTTCAATATCGATAATTTTGAATATTGCTTCCTTATCAAGTTGATTGAACATAATTATATCATCTACTCGGTTGAGGAATTCAGGACTGAAAGATTTATTAAGAGCCTTCGAAATAACACTATTTGAGGCTTCTTTGCTCGTATCGGTATTGAACCCGATTCCTGAACCAAAATCTTTCAACTGACGCGAACCGACATTGCTCGTCATAATAATGATTGTATTTTTAAAATCAATCTTACGACCTAAAGAATCAGTCAGCCTGCCTTCATCCATAACCTGAAGCAACAGGTTAAACACATCAGGATGAGCTTTCTCTATTTCATCAAGAAGCACAACTGAATATGGTCGACGACGCACCTTTTCAGTCAATTGACCACCCTCTTCATATCCTACATATCCCGGAGGTGCTCCTACAAGACGAGAGACAGTGAATTTTTCCATAAATTCACTCATGTCCATTCTTATCAATGCATCTGTTGAATCAAAAAGATATTCTGCCAGTTTTTTTGCAAGATGGGTTTTCCCGACACCGGTGGGACCCAGAAACATGAACACACCAATCGGCTTATTGGGATCCTTGAGACCTATTCTGTTACGTTGAATTGCCCGGACTGTTTTCTTTATTGCTTCATCTTGCCCTATTACAGCTCCTTTAAGAGACTCAGACATTTTGATTAAACGCATTCCTTCACCTTGTGCGATTCTTTGTGTCGGGACACCTGTCATCATTGCAACGACCTCTGCAATTTTATCTGCGTTGACCTCCTGACGGTCACTGTCTATATTGCTTTCCCACTCCTCCTTTGCCTTATCAAGCTCGTGTTTCTTTTCTTCTGCTTTATCTCTAAGAGTCCCGGCAAGTTCATAATCCTGTGATTTGGCAGCATTTAATTTTTTTTCAGTAAGATCTGCAATCTCTTTCTCAAGATTCTCTATCTGCTCAGGAACACGAATATTGGTTATGTGCACACGACTTCCCGCTTCATCGAGAGCATCGAGAGCCTTGTCAGGGAAATTACGGTCACTGATATATCTGTCTGTAAGATTCACACACGCTTCCAATGCATCGTTTGTGTATGACACATTGTGGTGCTCCTCGTATTTATCCTTTACCTGCTTTAGAATTGCAAGTGTCTCATCCGGAGTTGTAGGTTCAACTATGACTTTCTGGAATCGGCGTTCAAGAGCACCGTCTTTCTCGATATTCTGACGATATTCGTCAAGAGTCGTTGCTCCGATACATTGAATCTCACCTCTCGCAAGCGCCGGCTTTAAAATATTTGCCGCATCCATTGTTCCCGGCGCGCTGCCAGCTCCTACAATTGTGTGAATCTCATCAATAAAAAGAATTATATCTCTGTTTTTTGTGAGTTCGTCAAGTACGGCTTTAATGCGCTCTTCAAACTGTCCGCGGTATTTTGTGCCAGCAACCATTCCTGCAAGGTCAAGACCAATTACACGCTTGTTATAAAGAATCCTGGAAACCTTTCTTTGAGTTATGCGTAATGCAAGACCTTCTACAATTGCCGATTTGCCGACACCAGGTTCGCCAATAAGAACAGGATTATTCTTTTTTCTGCGTGATAATATTTGAGCTAACCGTTCGATTTCATTCTCACGACCGACTACTGGATCAAGGCGACCTTCAGCCGCTGCCCGTGTCATGTCATAACCGAATTTATCAAGTGCAGGAGTATCACTTTTCCCTTTACTTTGTTTCCCACTCTTTTCCGAGGTGCCGGAACCATTCCCCTGATTATCGTCAGGGAATGCCTGCACATCTTCTGACGCATCGAAATCCTTCTTCATCTGGGGCGGGATACCCATTCCGATAGCCTGGATTGAGATGTCAAAATTTAAATATTCTTCCTTGATATGTTTAAGCAATTCGCTGTCCATAGCTTTATTATCATGTATAAGGGCAAGCAATATATGTTCACTTCCGATTACTCCGGCATTCATTTTGCGCGCTTCAGATGTAGCCAATTGCAACTGGCGTATTGCAGCAACGCTTATTCTGTACTGTTGCTCAAAGAGTGTTGTGCTTTCTACTTCCGGATGTGGTTCTGACAGATACTCTTCAAGTTCCTGTTTAATTTTATCAATAGGTATATTTAGCTGACTCAAAATTTTGTAAGCATATCCTTCCTTATGTTTGATAGCGCCAAGTAGAAAATGTTCACATGTTATGTATGGTGAATTGAATCTCTTGGCTTCTGCCAAACCAATTTCAAGAATAGGCTTAAATTGTTTTGAAAAATCGTTATTCATCAATTTTTACTTTCTTCGTTGTTTCTTAATACAAAAGTAACAATTACTGTGCCAATTTTATTCAAATAAATTCCAAAATTGTTAAAAGCTAATAACACAGAGAATTAGAGCATATTTACGTAATGAACTCATCTTGATTTGTTTACGATTAAAACGAGGAATGAATATTTTCTTTTCTCGCCGATGTTAAGAATATGTCATCACAATAATTCTCCGATCGAATCTTGAAAAAATACCTCTGAAATCATACATCATATGAATCAAAGGCTAAATCCAGACATGCTATAAAATTGAATTAAACCGATTTTGTAATATTATTAAAAATTTGTAATTTTGTCATAAGGATATTGGGGAATTTATGTTCCGCCTTATAATGATATGATAGCAGAAGACAAAATAATTCCGATTAATATTGAATCGGAGATGAAAAGTGCCTACATCGACTATTCAATGTCCGTTATTGTCTCGAGGGCATTACCTGATGTAAGGGACGGTTTTAAACCGGTTCACAGACGCGTCCTTTTTGGTATGAACGAATTGGGTAACACCTTTTCGGGAGACACAAAAAAATCAGCAAGAATAGTAGGAGAAGTCATGGGTAAGTATCACCCACATGGTGACTCTTCAATATACCTTACAATGGTGCGTCTGGCACAAGAATGGAGTCTAAGATATCCTCTCGTTTTCGGTCAAGGAAACTTCGGATCTATAGATGGAGATTCTCCTGCTGCAATGCGTTATACTGAAGTTAAACTTGCGCGCATGGGAGAAGAAATGCTTCAGGATCTCGACAAAGATACTGTTGACTTTGTTCCGAACTTTGATAACACACTTGCTGAACCGTCAGTGCTTCCGACACGTATCCCAAATCTTCTTGTCAATGGCGCTTCCGGAATAGCAGTGGGTATGGCTACCAATATGCCACCTCACAATCTTACAGAGTCTCTTAATGCCTCTCTGGCATTGATTGACAATCCAGATCTTGATGTTGAAGAACTCATGGAGTACATTAAGGCTCCGGATTTTCCCACCGGTGGTGAGATTCTTGGCACTCAGGGGGTAAAAGATGCTTTCATGACCGGTAAAGGCAGAGTTGTCTTAAGAGCAAAAACCGAGATTGAGTCCGATGGCAATCATGACGCTATTATCATTTCGGAAATCCCATATGGCGTCGTAAAAAGTGATCTTGTCAAGAGTATCGCCGAACTTGTAGAAGAGAAAAAAATCGACGGTATTGCGGATATATCCGATACTTCCGCACGTGGAAAGATCAATATTGTAATTGATATCAAAAGAGATGCAAATGCACGTGTTGTTCTAAACAAGTTGTTTAAACTCACACAATTACAGACATCTTTCAGCGTAAATAATGTAGCTTTGGTCAACGGGCGACCGAAAACGTTGAATCTAAAAGAGTTGCTTGAAGCATTTGTTGACCATCGTCACGAAGTGGTAATACGTCGTACAAGGTTTGAACTTAAGAAAGCTGAAGAAAGAGCGCATATTCTGAAAGGATTGATGATTGCGTGTGATAATATCGATAAAGTAATCCAGATCATCCGCTCATCTGCTACTGCCGATGAGGCTCGTCAACGACTTGGTGAAAGATTTGAACTTGATGATATTCAAACGCGTGCAATTGTCGAAATGCGCCTGCGACAGTTGACTGGTCTGGAAATGGATAAGTTGCGTGCTGAATATGAAGACGTCATGAAACTAATTCAGCATCTTAACGATATCCTGAACAACGATCAGGTGTGCCGTCAGGTTATGAAGGATGAGCTGATTGAGATTAGAGATAAATACGGCGATGAGCGTCGCACATCCATTAATATGATTTCAGGAGACTTCAATGCGGAAGACTTTTATCCTGATGATCCAATGATTATAACGATTTCTCATCTTGGATATATCAAACGCACTCCCCTTTCTGAATTCAGGGCTCAGCATCGCGGTGGTGTAGGAGCCAAAGGCAGTGATACACGTGATCAAGACTTTATAGAGTATATATATCCGGCAACCAACCATAATTATATGCTCTTCTTTACAGCAAAAGGTCGTTGTTACTGGCTTAAGGTATACGAGATTCCGGAGGGCGCAAAGAACTCAAAAGGACGAGCCATACAGAATCTTCTTAATATCGAACAGGATGACCGTGTAAATGCTTTTATTCGAGTTAAACATCTAACAGATCCATTATACAACACAACTCACTATCTATTGTTTGCGACAAAAAAAGGCGTCATAAAAAAAACATCCCTTGAAGCCTATTCCCGCCCCAGAGTCGACGGCGTTAAAGCTATTGTAATCAAAGAGGATGACGACGTAATACAAGTTTGTCTGACTGATGGTAACAGAGAGATAATTATGGCGAACAGAGGTGGCAGAGCCATACGATTTAATGAATCTCAGGTTCGTGAGACAGGTCGCGTTACTGCCGGCGTCAAGGGCATGGAGCTGGCTGATGAAAATGACGAAGTCATAGGAATGATAACCATGACTGGCGCTGAAGGCGAGACCGTAATGGTCGTTTCAGAGAATGGATTTGGCAAACGATCGGCACTTGAGGATTACAGAATCACCTCAAGAGGGTGCAAGGGCGTCAAAACTATGGCAATTACAGAAAAGACTGGCGAACTTGTAGCAATTAAAAATGTTAATAATTCAAACGACTTAATGATTATTAACGAAAGCGGGGTTACGCTCCGTCTACCGGTTGATTCGATCAGAGTAATGGGACGAGCAACACAAGGGGTCAAACTTATAGATCTTGGAAAAAGAGGAGACACTATTGCTTCTGTTTGTAAAGTAGATTCAGATCCTGTGCAGGAAGTTGACGTAGAACTCTCTGAAGATGAATTTGAAGACGAGGCACTTAAGAACGAACATGTTGTAAATCGTGAGGCTGAAAATTTGGAAAATGCCGAGACAACGGATGATGTGTCTAAAGAATAAGATAGTAAATACGAATTATTAACCTTCAATCTCCATAAAATGAAGAAAATTTTGACAATTGCGCTTTGTTTTGCGGCCGTCGGCTCAATATGCGCACAGAAACAAGTTGTTGACCAGGCAGCCAAAATGTCAGGCAAAACAGATAAAATAGCAGACGCCCGTAATCTTATACAGCAGGCTGCGGTTAATCCCGAAACTCAAAACGATGCTCGCACTTATTATGTAGCTGGAAAAATTGAATTTGACGCTTTTGATGACGGTTTCAAGAAGCAGATGATTAATCCTAAGGATAAGAGTATTGATCAGCTCGCAATGGGCGAGGAACTTATTAACGGATATAATCATTTTCTTAAAGCTATGTCACTTGACAGTGTTCCCAATGCCAAGGGTGAAATAAAAACGAAATTCAGCAAAGATATAGCTTCCAAGATTAATGGACACTTCAACGACTTCTTTAATGCTGGAGGTACATTCTATAATGAAAAGAAATATTATCCAGAAGCGTATAATGCATTCATGATATATGGTTCGTTGCCATCTATGCCATTTGCGGACAAAGCTGTAAAAGCAACTCCAGATTCAGTAGTTAATACCGCATTCTTTAATGCCGGTCTTTCAGCATATGCAGGTAATAATCTTGAAGCAAGTGCAAAAGCTTTTCGTAGTGCCCGTCTCAATAATTCTGACAACAACCAGAACTATGTCTATGAGATAGCTTGCTGGCAGTATCTTGCTCAACAGGACTCAACAAAAACAGATGAGGCAAAAAATCAGATTAAAGAGATTGCACAGGCTGGTTTTGATAAATTTGGCATGGCTGAACCATTGTTCCTTAATAACCTTATCAACTCTTATGTAATAGAGAATCAACTTGACAAGGCCATCTCAATAATTGACAAACTGATTGCGGAAAATCCTCAGACGGCTTCTTTATATGGTCTTCGTGGCTATATCAATGACAGAAAGGGTGACGATGATACATCAGTTGCTGACTATAAAAAAGCTGTTGCAATTGATAATGTTGATTTCGAGACATTGAAGAATGCGGCAAAGAAGATATTTAAGGTTGGCACGCAAAAATGGAATAATATAGAAGGTGCAACACCAGAACAGCGTAATGACATAAAGGTTAATTATTTCCAGTTTGCAAAAGGAATAACAGATAAAGCCAAAGCAATGAATGGTTCTGATTCAGATCTTGATTATGTAATCGAGAATATTGATTATGCGTTGGAAACATTCTTCAACAATAAATAAGTACTATTATTTGTTTAGCAATTAAAAGTTCCAGATTTTATTTATCAATCTCGCTTCTTAAGAGTAATTATATTCTTGAAGAAGCGAGATTGATTTTTTTTATAATTTGTAAGCAAAATACTTCAACTTTTATGAGAAAATTTAATTAACTTTGTATGTTAAAAAAACTATAACGTAGGCAGTTCAGATTTTTCAGATAGAATTCAAGGTAAACTAAGAAATAATATATGGGATTATTTTCTTTTACTCAGGAAATTGCTATGGATTTGGGAACGGCAAATTCCATTATCATTCATAATGATAAAATTGTCGTAGATGAACCAAGTGTAGTAGCAATAGAGAATAAAACCGACAAACTTCTTGCAGTCGGAAGTATGGCACATCAGATGGAGGGCAAGGAGCCTCCGGGTATTCGTACAATCAGACCTCTTCGTGATGGAGTAATAGCAGACTTTAATGCTGCGGAGCAAATGATTCGAGGTCTTGTAAAAATGGTAGGTTCCAAAAGACGTTGGTTCTCCCCGTCCTTGCGTATGGTGGTTTGTATACCTTCAGGCTCAACAGAGGTCGAGATTCGTGCAGTGCGAGATTCGAGCGAGCACGCAGGCGGAAGAGATGTATACATGATATATGAGCCAATGGCAGCTGCTCTTGGCATAGGACTTGATGTAGAAGCCCCTCGAGGCAATATGATTGTAGATATAGGTGGAGGTAGTACGGAAATTGCCGTCATATCTCTTGGTGGTATAGTAAGCAACAAATCTATACGAGTTGCCGGGAATGATTTGACAGCTGATATTCAAGAGCACATGGGAAGAGTGCATAATTTGAAAGTAGGTGCGCCCATGGCTGAGAAAATCAAAATTGAGGTTGGTTCGGCATTGCCAACACTTGAAAATGCTCCTGAACCATATATTGTGACCGGACCAAATAAAATGACATCATTGCCGATGGAAATTCCTGTTACGCATGAAGAGATTTCCCATTGCATTGACAAGTCAATTGTAAAGATGGAGACCGCTATACTCGCCGCTCTTGAGCAGACACCTCCGGAACTTTATGCAGATATCGTTGAAAATGGCATCTATCTTGCCGGAGGGGGCGCATTATTAAGAGGGTTGGCAAGGAGGTTCACTGATAAAATAAGAATTGAATTTAAAGTAGCTGAAGATCCGTTACATGCAGTTGCAAAAGGGACTGGCATAGCTCTAAAGAATATAAACAGATTTTCATTCCTCATTCGATAAGTTGAGAAATATACTTAACTTTATAATACGCTACTCGGCATGGTTTCTCTTCGTTATATACGCCGCAGCAGCAACTATCCTACTTGTGCTGGGGAGCAGATACAGGCAATCGGTGTATCTCTCCTCAGCCAATGTCATATGTGGCGGTCTTTATAATTCGTCAGCAGAATTCTTAGGATATTTCCATCTGAAAACTATAAACAGAAGTCTACAGCAAAGCAATGCATCTTTACAGAATGAGGTTCTTAATTTAAAGAATCAGATAGCGCAATATAAAGTTCTACTATCTGATACTTCTCGTATATATGGTGTTTCAGAAAGATATGATTATGTTCCGGCCGCTGTGATTAACAATAACACTCGTCATCCTAAGAATTATTTTACAATCGATCAGGGAGAGACCTCCGGAATACAAGTAGGCATGGGTGTCGTTGACCAAAGCGGGGTTGTGGGTATTATAAATGTTGTTGGTCCTCATGTTTCGCGTGCAATATCATTATTGAATGAGAATCAAAAATTTTCAGTTAAAATCAAAGACAGTAATTTTATTGGAACTTTAAATTGGAAAACCGGGGATCCCAGAATCGCTTATGTAGAGGAGATTCCAAGGCATGCAATAGTTCATTCAGGAGATACAATTGTAACAAGTGGATACTCGACATCATTCCCTGAAGGGATTCCTATGGGTGTTGTAATGAACAGGATCAAAGGCTCTGACGATAGTTTCTACACATTGAAGGTAAGACTTTTACCTGATTTTAATTCATTAAGTACTGTTAGAATAATAAAAGATATATACAAAAATGAAATTGATTCATTATCACAATTTGATGATAATGAAAATTTTAAGAATTTTTAAAACATTATTTTAATTGATTATATACAGTTCTTCAATAAGTAAATGATAAGAATTAATGAACATATAAAGAACAAGTTTTATGGTTCAAAATAAATTCACTTACATATATCGTTTAATTTTTATTACTTATTGATTATTTCAACATAGAAAGATTGTTTCCCAATATGTCAAACAGATTAATTAAGCAACTGACGATATATATATCATTGATTATCATACAGATTCTAATTTGTAACCAGTTTATGCTGTTTGGTGTTGCGATTATATTTGTGTATGTTTACAGTATACTTACATTTAAGATAGACACCTGTTTGTCAGCTGTATTAACTATGGCATTTTTTGGAGGTCTTATTATTGATATTTTCTCAGACACCTTAGGTGTCAATACAATGGCATGCCTTATTCTTGCAGTAGTTCGTAAGCCCCTTTTTTTTGCATATGTCCCCAAGGATGACAGAAGTAAATGTATTGTCCCGACATCCAATAATATTGGGTTTGCCAACTATGCGAAATATGTTCTAACATGTGTAACTATATTTTGTATTGTTCTGTATTCCGTTGAATATTTGAATTATATCAATATTCTTGATATTCTTCTGTATTCTATATGCAGTACAGTTGCTACATTCTTGGTTTTACTTGGATTGGATTCATTATTAGAAGGGAAGCGAAACATATACTGATATACTTAATTAAGAATTAATATTTCAGTCGGATAAGCCAGGCTATACTGATGAATAATATGGGAAAAGGTTATAAACTTGAAAACAGGAAATATGTAATTGGCGGCTTCATATGCTTGATTGTCGCCATATATATATTCCGCCTTTTTTCATTACAGATAAGCAATGACAAATATAAGGAGAGCGCAGATAGCAATGCATTTTTCAAAAGAGTAATATATCCGTCAAGAGGGCTAATATATGATAGGAATAATAAACTTATTGTATTCAATAAACCTGCATACGATGTGATGCTTATACCAAGGGATGTCGACCAATTTGACACGCTGACATTTTGTAACACTTTATCTATTTCCAAGGAAGAACTAACCAATAGGTGGAAAGAAATGAAGAACCCCGAGAAAAATCCCGGCTATTCAGCATATACTCCCCAGAGACTGATCTCTCATCTTTCCGAGGAAGACTATGGTAAATTCCAGGAGAAACTTTATCAGTTTCCAGGTTTCTTTATTCAAAAGCGAACGGTAAGGGAATACGCTTATTCAAATGGCGCCAATATTCTTGGCAACATAAGAGAAGTCTCTGCAAGCGATATAGAACGGGACCATTACTATCGACGTGGAGACTACACAGGAGACTTGGGTGTCGAGAAGAGCTATGAAACTGCCTTAAGAGGTAATAAAGGGATGGAGATTCTCATGAAGGATGCATTAGGTAGGATAAAAGGCAAATATGAAAATGGGATACACGATACTTTCCCTGTTTCAGGAAAAAATCTCAGGCTTTCGATTGATATAGATTTACAGAAATACGGAGAGGAGCTGATGCAGGGCAAGATAGGAGCTATTGTTGCTCTTGAACCATCAACCGGTGAAATACTCGCTCTTGTTACATCTCCAAGTTATGATCCATCTCTTCTTGTAGGGAAAGAACGTGGCAAGAATTATACGACACTTGTAAAAGACCATTATAAACCTCTATATGACCGCGCACTTCAGGGCGCATATCCTCCAGGTTCAACATTTAAGCCGACACAGGGTCTTATCTTTTTGCAAGAAGGGATTGTAAATCTAAAGACAATGTATCCTTGCTATCGTGGATATGTGAATGGTTTAAGAGTCGGTTGCCATCCCCATGCATCACCAATCTCACTGAAACCGGCACTTCAGACATCTTGTAATGCATATTTCTGTTGGGGATTTAAAAATATGATAGATAAGAAAGGAACCAAGCCTGCCGATCAGTTTGAAAAGTGGAAAAATTATCTTGTTGAAATGGGATACGGCTATAAACTCGGTGTGGATCTTCCTTCGGAAAGTCGTGGATTTATACCTAATTCTGAATTCTATAGCAAATCATTCAGAGGGAGAAGCTGGACTGCAAACTCAATCATTTCAGTATCGATTGGTCAAGGAGAAGTACTTGCCACCCCTCTTCAAATTGCAAATCTGTGTGCTACCATTGCCAATAGAGGCTATTTTTACACACCACACGTAGTTAAAGAAATTTCTGACAGTATAATAGACACAAAATACAGAGAGAAGCATAAGCCAAATATTAAACGTTCCTATTATGAGGATATAGCCGAGGGAATGAGAATGGCTGTTTTAGGAGGCACATGTCGAGGTGCAAATATACCCGGCATAGAGGTTTGTGGAAAAACCGGTACCGCGCAAAATCCCCATGGTAAAGACCATTCGGCATTTATAGGATTTGCGCCTTATAAGAATCCCAAAATTGCTGTTGCGGTTTATGTAGAAAATGCAGGTTATGGAGCGACATATGGAGTGCCTATTGGAAGTCTGATTATTGAGAAATATCTTAACTCTGAAATAAGTCCTCAGCGTAAAGGTATTGAAGAGCGAATGTTGAACTCTAATACTATTATTTCAAGTGGAGTTAAGAAACACTGATACAGGGGCGAGCGTATTTAAATCACTTGATTGGGCAACGATTGTAATCTATCTTATTCTGGTTATATTCGGTGCCATAAGCATATATGCCGCCAGTTACGATTTTGATAATGCTTCATTATTTGATCTCAGTGAATTCTCAGGTAAACAGATTCTATGGATTGGTCTTTCTCTGATAATTGGTACTGGAATATTATTGATTGACTACCGGATATTCAAGATTTATGCGTACCCGATATATATATGTGTATTACTTTTGCTGTTACTTACAATTTTTATTGCACCAGACGTCAAAGGCTCGCATTCCTGGATTGTTATGGGACCGGTCAGTCTACAGCCTGCTGAATTTGGTAAGTTTGCTACGGCTTTGGCACTTGCGAAATTATTCGACTCATACAATTTTTCATTAAATGCCAAAATTAGTAATTATTTCAGAGCTCTTATAATTATTTTTCTGCCGGTAATTTTCATTCTCCTGCAAAAAGAAACCGGAAGTGCATTAGTTTATATTTCTTTAATATTCGTGCTTTATCGGGAAGGAATGAATGGACTGATTCTTTTCTCTATTCTATGTGCAATAGTTTTCTTTGTTATTGCTGTAAAATTTGTTGAACCATTAATATTGGGAATTCCGGTTGGAGAATTTATTGTTCTATCTATCATATTACTGATCTACTGTGCGATGTTGCTCTTTTATTGTAAAGATATGATAGTAGCACGTAATGTAATAATTGGGATAATAGCTTCTGCTATTATTGTCTATATATTGTCTATATTTAATATACAGATCAATGGCATAGTGTATTTCCTTACTGTATTGGCTGTTTCTGTAGTTTATACGGTAATAGCCATGTTCAGACACAAAATAGATAAATATCTTGTATCAATAGGATTTGCAATTGTTTCCGTTCTTTTCTTATTTTCAGTCAACTATGTTTTTGGCAATGTTCTCGAGCCTCATCAACAACAGCGAATTAAAGTGGCTCTTGGTATAGAAGAAAATCTAAGGGGGGCCGGCTACAATGTAAATCAATCCAAGATAGCGATCGGATCTGGTGGCGCTTTTGGAAAAGGATTTCTTAATGGCACACAGACAAAACTTAAATATGTTCCAGAGCAACACACAGATTTCATATTTTGCACTATCGGAGAAGAGGAAGGGTTCGTTGGTACAACAACAGTTTTATTGCTGTATCTTGCCCTTATTCTTCGGCTGATTCATATAGCAGAACGACAACGTTCACCTTTTGAAAGAGTATATGCATATTGTGTTGTTTCTATTTTGATATTCCATTTAGCTATAAATGTCGGAATGGTTATCGGACTTTGTCCTGTAATAGGAATACCACTACCCTTCTTTAGCTATGGCGGAAGTTCATTATGGGGGTTCACAATATTATTATTTATTCTGCTAAGGCTTGATGCTTCCAGAAAGGAACGACGGGATTAACAGTAATTAATAGACAATAAGATGATATCAATAAATAATTTAGGTGTTGAATTTTCTGCCAAGCCTCTGTTTGAAGATATTAGTTTTGTAATTAATAAAACTGATAAGATGGCACTTGTAGGCAAGAATGGAGCAGGGAAATCGACTTTATTGAAAATTTTGGCAGGTGAGCAATCCCCTACAAGAGGCTCAATATCCAAGCCCAATGAAGTGACTGTCGGATACCTTCCCCAGCAGATGAAGCTTGCCGACTCAACGACTCTGATTGAAGAAACGAAAAAAGCTTTTAATGATATTCTTTCTATAAATGAAGAGATAAATACTATTACTCAGAAGTTAGGTCAGACAGATGATTATGAGTCGCAAGAATATTTGGGTCTATTAAGTCGTCTTGACTATCTGAATGAGCGTTCAGCAATAGAAGGGGCTAACAATGTTGATGCTGAAATTGAAAGGACGCTGACAGGTCTTGGATTCAGCAGAGATGACTTCAACAGACCCACATCTGAATTTTCAGGAGGATGGCGAATGAGAATAGAATTGGCAAAGATACTATTACGCCGACCGGATGTCCTTCTTCTTGATGAGCCTACCAATCATCTTGATATAGAGTCTATCCAATGGCTTGAAACGTTTCTGCTGACAAAGGCGAAGGCTGTTGTATTGGTCAGTCACGACAGAGCGTTTCTTGATAATGTGACCAAACGTACTTTGGAAATATCCTGTGGCAAAGCGTATGATTACAAGGTGAATTATTCCAATTTTGTTGAACTTAGGAAGGAACGCGTCGAACAGCAGATACGCGCATACGAAAATCAGCAAAAGCAGATTGCCGATATTGAGGATTTTATCGAACGATTTAGATATAAGGCGACTAAAGCTGTACAAGTTCAAAGTAGAATCAAGCAACTTGAAAAGATTGTGCCGATCGAAGTTGATGAAGTAGACAGATCTCATCTCCGTCTAAAATTTCCTCCTGCACCTCGTTCCGGAGACTTCCCGTTAATTGTAGAGAATGTAAGAAAATGCTATGGCGAGCATGAAATTTTCTCAAATGTTGCGTTTACGTTACGCAGGGGTGACAAAGTGGCATTTGTCGGAAAAAACGGAGAGGGGAAATCAACATTGGTAAAGTGCATCATGGAGCAGATTCCATATGAAGGACATTTAAAAATAGGACACAATGTCAAAATTGGATATTTTGCACAGAATCAAGCCCAATTACTTGATGAGAATCTGACTGTGTTTGAGACAATAGATAATGTCGCTACAGGTGATATGCGAACCAAAGTGCGTGATTTATTAGGTGCTTTTATGTTTGGAGGGGAAGATATCGATAAAAAAGTAAAAGTCCTTTCCGGAGGTGAAAAGACCCGTCTTGCAATGATAAGACTTCTTCTCGAACCTGTAAATCTGTTAATTCTTGACGAGCCTACAAATCATCTTGATATAAAAACAAAGGATATTCTTAAGGAGGCAATAAGAGATTTTGATGGAACGGTTGTCGTTGTTAGCCATGACAGGTATTTTCTTGATGGACTTGTGAGTAAAGTCTATGAATTCGGAGAAGGCAAAGTACGTGAAAATTTAGGGGGGATTTATGATTTTCTGAGGAGGAAGCAGATAAATTCCCTATCAGAACTTAATATCCGAAATAACAGCGCATCCCAGAAATCCGACAACTTAAGAAAAAATGATTTAAAAAAATCTGTAGATCCGACACCTGAATCACAAATAATTCCTGTCAAGCTAAGTTACGCAGAACAGAAAGAGAGACAAAAGATGTTATCACGAGCTGAAAAAAATGTAAAGAAAGCAGAAGATACAATCGCGGAACTTGAAGTAAAGCAGGCTTTATATGAAGAAAAAATTGCATCAGGCGATGCTTCTGCGGATACATTGAATGAGTATTCAAAAATTTCAAAAAATCTTGAGAATGCAATGTCCGTATGGGAACTTGCGCAAACAGAGCTTGATGACATATTGACTAAATATAATTGATTTTCTAAATCAAAAGACTTATAACTGGTATTATATTTAATAACACAAATGAATAATTATAATTATTATCAAACATATTTTGATACAATGAATTTAAAAACATTATTTTTATGTGCAGCTGTTGGCTCTCAGACCATGCTTTCTGCACAAGCATCGGAGAAACTCGGAATTGAAAGAGCGAATCTTAATGAAAATGTTAAACCTTCTGACAACTTTTATCAATACGCTTGTGGCGGCTGGATGGCCAACAATCCTTTGAAAGCTGAATATTCCCGTTATGGGACATTTGATGAATTGCGGGAGAATGCCAGAACCCAATTGAAAGATCTAATACTAAATCTTTCAAATGATCCTCAATCCAAAATAAAAGGGACAAATGCTCAGAAGGTGAGTGATCTTTATGCGCTTGGGATGGACAGTGTACGTCTTAACAAGGAAGGTGCGACTCCGATTATGCCTGCTGTCAAGAAAATATTTAATATGAAACCTCAAGAATTTTCTGAAATTCTTGCCTGGCAGCATAATGGACTTGGCAGTTCTTTCTTTGGCACCGGAGTTGGTGCAGATGCAAAGAATGCTGATATGAACATAATGCATATCGGAGAGGCTGGTCTCGGCCTTGGGGATAGAGATTATTATCTTGAGAAAAATGAGCGCAACGATAAAATCCTTGCCGCATATCAAAGATATGTAAAGGAGCTCATGAGACTTTGCGGGTTTGATGCTAAAAGTCAGCAAAGAATCTGGGACAATGTAATTGCCATTGAAACTGAAATGGCTAAAAATAAAAAGACACGAGAAGAAAAACGGGATCCCCAAGGTCGCTATAACTTGCGGTCTATGGAGCAGATTAAAAAAGATTATCCGAATATAGAATGGGATGTCTATTTCAATAATCTGGGAGTGAAGAATCTTGATAAGGCTAATGTTTCTTCTCTCAAATATATGGATTTTATTAACAATTATCTCTCGTCTCTTACAGAACAGCAGAAAAAAGATTACATGATCTTTGATATTGTCAGCAATGCGTCAAATCTTCTTGGAGATGCTTTTGAAACGGCCAACTTTGACATGTTCAGTCGTGTAATGTCAGGTATTGAGGAAATGGAGCCTCGTTGGAAGCGTGTAATGACGATTCCCAATTCCATGTTTGGCGAAGCGGTCGGAGAATTATATGTAAAGAAATATTTCCCTGAGGAGAACAAGATGTATATGAAACAGCTTGTAGAGAACCTACGTAAAGCACTTGGAAAACATATTGATAATCTGACATGGATGTCAGATGAGACTAAGGCCAAGGCTCATGAGAAACTTTCTACATTTACAGTTAAAATTGGTTATCCAGATAAATGGAAAGACTATTCCGGCATTCAAATAGACCCGTCAAAGAGTTACTGTGAGAATGTCAGTGAAGCATCCAAATGGTATGCTCAAGACAATTATAGCAAAGTTGGAAAGCCGGTTGATAAAGAAGAATGGCATATGACTCCACAGACTGTAAATGCCTATTATAATCCTACGACTAATGAAATCTGTTTCCCGGCCGGCATTCTGCAAGCTCCGTATTTTGATCTGTCTGCTGATGATGCACAGAATTATGGAGCGATTGGCGTAGTGATAGGACACGAGATGACTCATGGATTTGATGATTCAGGACGTCAGTTTGATAAATATGGCAATATGTCAGATTGGTGGACAGCAGAAGATGCTGATAAGTTCAAAAGTCTAGCCGATAAACTTGTCGCCCAGTTTGATGCTGTAGAAGTGGCTCCGGGTGTTCATGCCAATGGTCGATTTACATTGGGTGAAAATATAGCAGATCAAGGAGGACTAAGAGTTGCACTAACCGCATATCTTGATTCTATGAAGGAGAATGGGAAAGAAATGAAAGAGATTGATGGCTTCTCCCCTATCCAACGTTTTTATCTCGCTTATGCAAATGTATGGGCAAATAACATAAGAGACGAAGAGGTCCTGTCCCGCACCAAAACTGATCCCCATTCATTAGGAGAAAACAGAGTGAATGTTTCTCTAAGAAATTTGCAGCCGTTCTTTGATGCTTTTGGCATTACAGCCGGTGATGCAATGTATCGACCTACCGAAGAGAGAGTAATAATATGGTAATAGGTAATTGATAAGATTTAACACTCTCATTTCTGGATTGATATGTTTGGTCTGATAGGGTTCCCGCTTAGTCATTCCTTCTCAAAGGAATATTTTCAGAAAAAGTTTAAGAATCATCAGATTGATGAGGAATATGAACTGTTTCCAATTAGAGAAATTAATGACATCTGCATATTGCTTAATAAGAATATCAAAAAACTCAGAGGACTGAATGTCACAATACCATACAAAGAGAGTGTCCTGAAATATCTGACTGATATCGATAGTGATGCCAAAGCTATAGGGGCAGTCAATGTCATAAAGATCTGTGAAAAGGACGGAATCCCTGTTTTGATCGGATATAATACCGATTGGAAGGGATTCCTTTCCTCGTTATTACCGCTGCTAAACGGGAAGTCAATCAGTAATGCTCTTATATTGGGTACCGGAGGCGCATCAAAAGCAATTGCCTATGCGTTGAGAAAAATCGGAATAAAGTGCTCATTTGTGTCACGGAGTATTGACAAAGGAGATTATTCTTATAACAACTTAGATAATAAGGCTATAGCAAGTCATCAACTTATAGTCAATACAACCCCGTTGGGTACATTCCCCAATGTCAGCACTTGTCCGGATATTCCATATGAAGCAATCTCTCGAAATCATATATGCTATGATCTTGTATATAATCCGGAGCAGACTGAATTTCTAAGAAAATGTGAAGCTAATGGAGCTACTGTAAAAAATGGGTTGGAAATGCTTTATAATCAGGCTGATCTTGCATGGGAAATCTGGATAGACAGAGTGTGATAAAAAATATTCCTCTTTTAATTCCGGCGTTATCTCTTACGATCGGTGTTCTTTTGTGCCCTGATAGCCTTTCCGGATTTAATCCGACACCTATATATTGGGGTACAACAGCATTTATTCTGGCATCATTATTGTATCTTGTTATCTCAAATAATTCACTTAACATATATATAATCGCGAAAACGAAACGTGCATCTTTCCAAAACGAAACGAGCAAATCTTCTCTTTTTTCGCTTCCTTTTTTCTCCGGTCGTTTCGACCGCTTAAACACCAGTTAAAAGCCGATTTCAAGCCGCTTAAACAGGCTTAAAATCGGCTTCGCTTTTATTCTCGCTGCTTCTGTCGTCGTTCCTGGCTCAAACGTTCAGGTCGAATTTCACCGCTTCATTTCCGGCCAGAAGTTCGCGTGTTCTCTCGATGTTGTTCTCGTAGATGTGAACGTTTCCGAGGTTCAGAGTGATAGACTTTAACGGCGCATCGATTTGTCGGGCTATCAAATACAAATGGTAAATGTCAGCAGGCAAACCCAAATTCGCGTCGCTGCTTCTCTGATAGGCCGACAAAACTAATTCGCCGTCCTCGAGCTGAAACTGAATGAGGCTCAAACATGGTGCTTGGTTTGTTTCCGCTCCTGTCGAGCCTAAGAACAGCACGTAATTCTTGCTGCTCCGTTTCTCCCGGTTGATCTGCTCTATCAAAGCCGGCAACTTTTCAAAATATGTCGGATAACTGTTAATGAGGATTTGCCCGCAATAATCCCACCAGTTTATCCCGGCTTCTCTGTACTTTGTCAGATCTCTTTCTCCGGCCATGAACAGGCTTAACTCGTTGCGCAGCTTCTTGCGTGCGATATTGTGACCCTCGAATATCTCCAACAGGTCGTAAGGCGACAAACTCAGCCGCTCGTTAAGCAGGTAGATAATGTCTCCCTTTTTATTGCGCTGTCGCTTTCCCTGGCGCAATATTTTGTCTAAGACGGCATAATACTTATTTCGTGTCATTCGGCGCAAATTTAGGCCGTTTCTGTGAGTTTCCGGGCGTTTCTCCGGCTACTGTTGCTGAAACGCTTTTGCAGTCTCCTGCCAGACGCTTGACAACATCGTAAACCGTCCGTTCGCTCAGCCCGTATCTGTCGGCAAGGCAAGCGACGATATAACACACTTTTTCGCCATGGTTCCGCGCCTCTGTGTAGTCCTCGAACATACGCAGATATTTGTGATCACTCGGCTTTATCCCGGCTTTTTCCAGCGTTTCAATAACTCCACCGCATAATTTCAATGCTTCGTACACTGTCATTCAGCATTTTTTCGTAATTTTGCAACTCCTACGA
>CAJTWL010000009.1 GCA_910579845.1 uncultured Muribaculaceae bacterium
CAAAACATGATTATCGTACCAGTAAAAGAAGGCGAAAACATCGAGAAAGCACTTAAGAAGTTCAAACGTAAATATGAGCGCACAGGCATCGTAAAGGAATTGCGTGCCCGTCAGGCTTTTGAGAAGCCCTCAGTTGCTAACCGCAAGAAAATCATGAAAGCGGTATACGTTCAGCAGCTTCGTCAGGCTGAGCAGTAATTAGCCTGCTTTTATAAAAGACTTAATAAAAACCATTGATTCAGCGTAAACTCCATTGGAGCTTATGCTGAATTGTTGTATCTTTAGCCAACAAGTTGTCTACAAAAGATTTCGAGAATTATCTGCTTCTGGAACTGAGCCGTAGCCGTCATACAGCCGACGCCTATCTAAGAGATCTACGGCAGTTTGTCGACTGGCTCACAGGTGACACCGGCAGCCAGTTTGATCCGTCGAGTGTCACTACTCAGGACATACGGGCTTGGCTCGGCAGCATCGCACGTAAAGAAGCGCCCGCGTCCATACGCCGTAAAACCCAGAGTCTGCGCGCATATTTCCATTGGCTTCTCAAAAACGGCAAGATCAGATTAAATCCTGCCGCCGACATAATACTTGCCAAGCTTCCCCGTCGACTTCCTGAATATGTAAAGGATGACGAAATAGAGACTCTGCTTGAGACTCTGGAGAAAACGACGGATTACAAGACCCGGCGCGCAAGATTTATTCTACTCATGCTATATGCCACCGGCTTGCGGCAGGAGGAACTCCGTCAGCTTACAGACGATGACATAGACTTCTCGCTCCAGGTTGCAAAAGTCACAGGCAAACGCAACAAACAGAGAATCGTCCCCTTGGCACATCAGATGATTGACGAGATACGCAAATGGCAAAACATCCGGAATGACAGATATCCGGATCTCAGCAATCCCATACCATTGATTCCCGGCACAAAAGGTAAAATCAGCAAGGGCAACCTGTATAAACAGGTTCATGACACACTTGGCAATATATCAGCCACTCACAAAAGTCCGCATCTTATGCGGCACACATTTGCGACAGCTATGTTGCGCAACGGCGCATCACTTGATGCTGTCAAGGAATTTCTCGGACACGCATCCCTGTCCACAACCCAGATATATACCCACCTCTCCTTCTCCGAACTCCAGGCAAGCTATCGCGCGGCACATCCCCGAAGCAAGGACCGGAGTCCGGCAGACATTTAAACAATTTCTAAGAGGAAAGATCCTGCCCTGCATATGGGATATGCCTTCTGTTACGTGAAAATAATTTTTATTTATTTAATAAATAAATATATCGCGATAAATTGTTATCTTTGTAAAGAGCGCCACTCTCCACGCTAAATATTATTAACCTTCAAAATTGTACAATTATGGAAGCAACAATCAAAGCCATTCATTTTGACGTATCGGAAAAGCTGGTTTCCTTCATTAATAAAAAGATCGACAAATTAGTTCGCAGATTCGAAGCAATCACGGCAGCCGATGTGACTCTCAAAGTTGTAAAGCCGGAAACAGCCAACAACAAGGAGGCACAGATAAAGCTTATGGTGCCGCCGGCGGCCGATCTTTTTGCCTCTAAAACAGCCGACACATTTGAGGAAGCTGTAGATATGTGCCTTGACGCGCTCGAAAGTCAACTTGAAAAAATCAAGACCAACAGAAATTGAAAACTGACGGATTGAAAACCAATGTAAATAAAAAGACTCCCGGAAAGATGCGCTACATCATTTCGGGGGTAATCTTTGCAATTATAATAGCCGGTTTTTTCTGTGCCCCCTCTGTTTTTCGGAAGGCGGATAAAGAAGCAACAATCCGTATTCCCCTCAATGCGACCGAGAAGATGGTAAAAGACAGCCTATCGCGATACATTGACGAAGATTTCGCCACAAAAACCATACGGCTTGCCGGTCTCATGAATGCAGACTTCAGCTCGCGACATGGAGCCTACTACATAGAAAAAGGGACTACAGTCCTACGGGCAGCCCGCAAACTCAGTCATGGAGCCCAGACACCGGTAAGAATAACCATCAACGGTTTCCGCAACAGGGATGTAATGCTTGACAGGATAAGCGCAAAGCTTGACTTTTCAGCCGATTCACTGCGCAGATGGCTCAATGACAATGTGTTTCTTTCGGCATACGGACTTAATTCCCAAAACGCCACTGCCTTGTTTATGGATGACACATATGAGGTATACTGGTCATCAAGTCCTAAAAGCTTATTGGATAAGATCGGACAAAACTATCTCGACTTCTGGACAGAAAAGAGAAAAGAGAAAGCCCGTGCAATGAATCTCACACCTGCGGAAGTAATGATTATAGCATCCATCACTGACGAGGAGACCAACAATATATCTGAAAAGGGTACAATAGGCAGATTATATAATAACCGACTACAAAAAGGGATGCGGCTTCAGTCTGATCCTACAATAAGATTTGCATTAAACGATTTCACAATCAAACGTGTCAGAGGCGAACATCTCAACGTATCCTCGCCATACAACACGTATCGAAACGCAGGACTCCCTCCGGGACCCATCCGTACCACCAGCAAACAGACTGTGGATGCTATTCTTGACAGCAAACCGAACCATTATCTGTATATGTGCGCAAAAGAGGATTTCTCCGGCACCCATAATTTCGCAACAACATTCACGGAACACTCCCAAAACGCACGCCGGTACCAGAAAGCGCTAAACGCCAGAAACATCCACTGACAACATACATTAAACGGCAACCGCCCAACAATGTTTTTTCAATTAAAAGACGATTTTACCGTTAATATTACAGATTTCACATCTTCATATAACCCTAACCTATTGCCAAGTTGAAAAAATATATCATATTATTTATTTCAATAATCATATACACCTCAGTCTCAAGCGGGTTGGAAATAATTACAGATCCGGGATCGACATTCGGCTGCATGGATTCAGTAAGTGTTGCCGCAAACTGCGCAAATGATTCGACACCCACCCGATTGCGCTTGCTTGATCCCGAGGATCGCATACCTGTCAAAAAAGATTCAAAACCCCATAAAAAAGCCAAGGAGAGAAATCCACGTAACTGGTGGACTCTTCTCAAGCAGGGAAAACTGAACCTTGCGGACACTACCGTGGAATACCCGAAATTTCTGGGTTTCTGCGTAAAGGCATATAATTGGGGCGACAGAGTGTTCAACTCATACGACACCACATACGTAGTAGGAACCGGGAAAAGATGGAAAGCACGCATAGCGAGCGACAACTGGGTAGACTCATATTATTTCAACATCAACCACAAAATGCCTATCCGAATGATGAGTGATATGTATTTCAACTCGGCATTCTATCTGCAATATATGGCTCTCAGTTACGGTTACTCTCTGGATCTGTCAAATATCATAGGCAACAAACCTGCCAACCATAAAAAGATGGATTACAACTTCAACTGCGCACGGTTCAACATCGAAGCTCATTATTGGGAAAACACCGGTGGCACGTTCATCCGCACATTCGGAGACTATCGTGACGGACGTCTCGTAAAAGAGGAATTCCCGGGCGTATTCTATAAAACCATAGGTGTGAACGGATATTTTTTCTTCAATAACCGAAAATATTCCATGGGAGCGGCATATAACTTCTCAAAGATCCAGAAGAAAAGTGCCGGCTCTGCCATTATAGGCTTCAACTATAACAATCTCGACATCACGATGGATCTTCACCAACTGCCTGCAGAACTTAAACCATATCTGACTATAGAACCCAGACGATACAAATTCCATTACAACACCTATGCGCTGATGAGCGGCTACAGCTACAACTGGGTGTTAAACAAGCATATGTTATACAACATATCAGCTTTCCCCGGTATCGGATATACCCATACATATGAAGACTCTACAGATTCAAAAGAGAAACTCTTCTCTATTGTGCTGAAAGGGCAGACTTCTCTGACATACAATCTGAATGACTTTTTTGTATGCCTTGTCGGAAAGATTGACGGCAACTGGTATCGATCCGATGATTATACACTTTTCTCATCTGTCGAAAACATCCAGCTAAGTGTCGGCATAAGATTTTGATAAAATATGTATCCTGAAGAAAAATATATGAAACGGGCGCTTCATATCGCCGGATTCGGCTACGGATCGGTTTCTCCCAATCCAATGGTAGGCTCAGTCATTGCAGCGCCCGACGGACGCATCATTGGCGAAGGATGGCACAGAAAGCATGGAGGTCCGCACGCAGAAGTAAACGCTGTAAACTCCATAAAACCGAAAGATCTCGGATTAATTCCCGAGTCTACCATATATGTAACCCTTGAGCCATGCTCACATTACGGCAAAACCCCTCCATGCTGCAAACTATTGATCGAAAAGGGATTCAAGCATGTGGTTGTGGGATGCACAGATCCCTTCAAAGATGTCAGGGGACGAGGAATAGATATGATGCGCGAAGCCGGAATAGAGGTTACCGTTCCATTCATGGAACGTGAATGCAGGGCAATCAACCGTAAATTCATGACAGCACATTCCCTCTCACGACCATATATAATGCTTAAATGGGCACAGAGCGAAGACGGCTTCATTGGGATAAAAGGGAAACATGTAAAACTGTCCACTCCCCTTTCGACAGTCGAAATGCACCGGGAGCGTGCCGGATACGATGCCATTCTCACAGGTACGGACACAATCATCAATGACAATCCGAGCCTTACGAACAGAGAATGGTCGGGCAACAGTCCACGACCTGTGGTTTTCTCTTCCAAAAGAATTCCTCAAAGCTCAATCCTTCTTGGCAGGAATCCCGTCATTCTTGACACTACAGTTCCATTGGATGAAAATATACGAAGATTATACTCCGAGCATAATATAACATCGCTGATGGTAGAAGGGGGCGCAAAAACATTGGACAGCTTCATATCTGTAGGCTTATTCGACGAGATACGCATTGAAACGGTCCCGATACATATTACAGACGGCATTCCGGCGCCGTCGGTTCCCCCTCAATGCACGGAAATGACATCCACTCATATTAACGGGAACCTGATAGTAGATCGAATCTATCAGTCTCCAGTTTCTAAAAAATTGTAAATTTCACTTAAAATCATTAATTTTCTAAAATCAAGGCATGATATTCTGCTAAATTTGGCAAATATTGCTAAATTTGCAGGTTGAAATATCCTCGAAAGTCCGGAACGGGCATATTTCTGGGGATTAGATTTAATAAATGCAATAACAGTGAAATATTACACAAGATTCATCCCGATTGCGTTAATTGTCGCAATGACGGTTATATTTTCAGGATTAAGCTCATGCAAAAGTGACCCGGGAGAGGTCATTGATCCTTATTACTCACCGGTAAATGTTTCGGTGACATCGTTCTCACTAACCGAAGACGACAAAGTAATGGAAAATCTGGATTCGGTATTCTTTTCCATCGATCTTGAGAGAGGTGTGATTTTCAATGCGGATTCACTTCCCGCCGGCACAAAGATAAACAAACTCGTTCCGGACATTCAATACTCAAGCAATGTCAGTATTGCCGTAATAAAGATGGAAGGCGGCGATACCCGCACCGGCGAGGTCGATTACGCCTCTACAAAAACCGACTCCATCGACTTCACCGGCAAAGTTACTCTTACACTGGCAATTCCCTCTGCCGATGGAGATACGCTGAAGAAAAACTATCGCCTGAAGGTTCTGGTTCACAACGAGAAAAAGGACTCTCTGGTATGGGGAGACAAGGCATTTGCCAAACTGCCATCACGTCTTGCCAATCCCAAGAATCAGAAAAGCCTTGACTTCAAAGGGAAAGCTGTTTCTCTTATCGAAGAGAACGACGGCAGCTTCACTTATGCCACAAGCACAGACCTTTATTCGAACAATTGGCAGAAAACCTCCGTGTCGTTCCCTTTCACTCCCGACACTCGTTCACTGACCGCTACTGACCGCTGTCTAAATATTCTTGATGAATCGGGTAATCTATACGAGTCCACCAACGGTACAAGCTGGACATCGACAAACGAAAAATGGATATCAATAATAGGTGCATACAAAGACACAGCCATCGGACTCAAACAGACAACAAACGGCTTGACTTATGCACAATATCCTGTCAGGAATATCAACCGGTGCATGGTTGATCCGGAGTTCCCGGTTGGTGGCACATCGAATTTTGTAATTCTTGAGAACAAATGGACAAATTCACCGGTGGGATTCTGTATCGGCGGCAAAATGAGCAACGGGAAACTTACAGATGCCACATGGGCATTCGACGGTTCAAATTGGGTAAAACTTTCCCAAGGAGGTATTCCGGCAGTTTCCGGTGCAACTATAATTCCTTATTATAGCTACAGGAACACTCAGTCGGCATGGACACAGACCGAATACACCGCATGGTTGGCTGTAGGCGGTACAATGTCGGACGGCACAATCAACAGAACCGTATATGTATCATATGACAACGGTGTGACATGGGGAAAGGGCAACAACCAGATGCAGTTGCCGGATGAAATTCCTGACATGACGGCATGCGACAACGTTGTGATGTACTCTCAGAAAAAAGCGACTATATCAGACTACTGGACACGCGCCGGAGGCAGCACCCCGACAATGGACGGAGACTACATAATCTGGGAATGTCCATACATATATCTGTTAGGCGGAATGGATAAAAGCGGCTTGCTTCAGAATTCAATCTGGAGAGGCGTGCTTGCTCGTTTCACATTCACGCCTATTATATGATTCCGATGAGGAGATTGTTCCTGAAAATACAAATCTTCCTCACAATGGCGGTTGTGTCCCAGATTCTACCGCTGAAAATGGAAGCGCAAGAGGATTACCGTTTCGACATAGGCGGCGGGGTTGGCATGACCGGATATCTTGGAGATGCAAATACAGCCAGCCTTTGGAAAAATCCGGGATGGGATCTGGAACTG
Source organism: uncultured Muribaculaceae bacterium (assembly GCA_910579845.1). GTDB lineage: Bacteria > Bacteroidota > Bacteroidia > Bacteroidales > Muribaculaceae > Lepagella. The sequence continues at coordinate 6,917 of CAJTWL010000009.1, forward strand.
CTATTCAGGTATATGGCAAATCCAAGATGGGCTTGGAAAACAAACTTTTACACCGGCAATCTCAGAGGAGATTCATCACAGATGACAAATGTGTTTCCCGGTGGCGAGACATATAAATTCTCAACCCAGTTTTATGAACTCGGAGAGATGGTGGAATTCAATTTTCTGAACTATGGCATGGGAGAAACATACCGTAAACTGAAACGAATTTCGCCTTATATAACAGCCGGGCTGGGTCTAACGGCATGGAGTGTCGATGGTAAAGGGGGCGCAGGGTTTACAATCCCTTTCGGCATCGGACTCAAATACAAGCCATCGTTAAGATGGAACATCGGATTCGAATTTCTGATGAAAAAAGTATTTACCGACCGTTTGGATTCTCAGAATCTTGATGACCCATACGGAATAAAAAGCTCGTTTATGAAGAATACCGACTGGTATTCAACCATGACGATAACTATAAGTTATGAATTCAGCAAACGGTGTGCCGTTTGCCACTATAAAGAATAAATTAAAAACAGTTTCATAGAAACTGTTTTAGGACAATAACACATATAGATGCCAGAACAGAACCTAACAGAAAAGATCGGGACTCTTGACACCGACAGAATACCTCGTCACGTAGCCATCATTATGGATGGAAACGGGCGTTGGGCACGAATGCGTGCCCGCGAGCGTAGCGAAGGTCATGCAGAGGGTGTCAACAGCGTCAACCGCATTACCCGTATCTCTTCCGATCTGGGAATACAGTATCTGACCCTATATGCATTTTCTACAGAAAACTGGAACCGTCCTCAGGAAGAAGTGGATACACTGATGCATCTTATAGGATGGACCATCCGCAAGGAGACACCGGATCTTGTCAAGAACAATGTACGCATACATCTGCTCGGTGAAACGGAACGTCTGCCAAAGGAGGTTCAGGACTGTCTGTACGAGGGGGTAAATGCCACCGCACACTGTACCGGACTCAACCTGCAGCTCTGTCTCAGTTATTCATCAAGATGGGAGATCACCAGAGCGGCAAAACTTATTTCAGGGCTTGTGAAGGAGGGGAAAATAAATCCCGATGAAATAACAGAAGATACAATAACCTCTCACCTTTCCACTAAAGGGATTCCGGATCCCGACTTGCTTATAAGAACCGGAGGAGAGGAAAGAATAAGCAACTTTCTGCTGTGGCAGATAGCCTACAGCGAATTATATTTTACGCCGGTGTTGTGGCCGGATTTCGACAACAACGCCTATGTTGACGCATTGATCGACTATCAGACTCGCGAAAGACGGTTTGGCAAGACATCCGATCAGGTATCAGCCGGCAATAACAATGATAACTAAAGGAATTTATGAATTTCGAACCATATATGCACATGATTAGAAGGAGCTTACTGGTTATGCTGTGCGGACTCTCCGCGACCTGGGCAAATGCTCTTGATATCAAGCCCGTTACTCACGCCGACACAATATACAACCCAGACGTGATATACTCCCCCCTCCCAAAATCATATGAGATCGCCGATATCACCGTGACCGGAGTACCCAGTGCGGATGATTATCTTATTATCGGATATTCCGGACTTTCAGTAGGAGACCGCGTAGAAATTCCGGGTGAGGACATAACCTCTGCTGTAAAACGGTTCTGGCGCCAGGGTCTCTATTCAAAAGTGCAGATCAACGTAATCAAGACTGTTGGCGACAAGGTATGGCTCGAGATAGCTCTCCAGCAACAACCCCGTATGTCGGAAATGACATTCTCAGGCGTAAAAGGAGGAGAGAAAAAAGAGATCGAACAGCGTCTCGGAATGGTAGAGGGACAGCAACTTACACCCAATATCATAGCACAGGCAAAAAAAATCATAGAGGAATATTACTCTAAAAAAGGTTTTAAGAATGCCAGCATCAATATCACCCAGAAACCGGACCTGTCCAAAGAGAATCAGGTGATTCTTCATGTCGATGTGAACAGAAACAGCAAAGTCAAGGTTCACAAGATCTATATCGACGGCAACAAGGTACTCTCTGACCGCAAGATCAAGATGACAATGAAGAAAACAAACGAGAAGAATGACATATGGAAGATCTTCAGCCAGAAGAAATTCGTAGACCGTGATTTTGAAGATGACCGTAACCGCCTTATAGAAAAGTATAATGAGCTGGGCTATCGTGACGCTAAAATAACGCACGACAGTGTCGCAAAATATGATGACAAGAGCGTCGATATTTTCCTGACTGTTGACGAAGGTAAGAAATACTTTATCAACAACATTTCATGGGTAGGCAATACAGTGTATCCTACAGAGATGCTCAGTAATGTTCTCGGCATGTATCCCGGAGAAGTATATAACCAGAAACTTCTCAACAAGCGCACACGCGATGACGAAGACGCAGTTGCCAACCTATATATGGACAACGGCTATCTTTTCTTCAATCTCGTTCCTATTGAAGAGAGAATACATGGCGACAGCATCGACCTTCAGATGAGAGTGATAGAAGGTCCGCAGGCACGTATCAACAAGGTTATTATCAATGGTAATGACCAGCTTTACGAAAAAGTCATACGTCGTGAGCTGCGTGTCCGTCCGGGAGATCTCTTCTCAAAAAGCGACCTGATGCGTTCGGCCCGCGAGATCGCGGCAGGAGGGCATTTCGATCCTGAGACTATGGGTGTGAATCCGGAGCCCAACGAATCCGACGGAACGGTCGACATTGTCTTTGATCTTGAATCAAAAGCCAATGACAAGGTACAGCTGTCATTCGGATGGGGACAATCGGGTGTTACAGGTCAGGTTGCACTCTCCTTTGCCAACTTTTCCATGAAGAATCTTTTCAATCCGAGTTCTTACAGGGGCATCATTCCCCGTGGAGACGGACAGACATTCTCGATATCGGCACAGACCAATGCCAAATATTACCAAAGCTACAACATCTCATTCCTTGATCCATGGCTCGGCGGCAAACGTCCTAATTCATTGTCTGTATCTCTTGACTACAGCCGCTCTACAGGTATCAACTCAAGCTTCTATAACGATGCATGGGCGAATAATTTTCAATATGCCATGTATTCGCAATATTCATACAATCAGAACTTTTCCAGCTACGCACTTGAGAATGCCTATGACCCGAACAAGGTGCTTCAGATGGCAGGCGTAAGCGTAGGATTCGGCACAAGACTCAGCTGGCCTGACGACTATTTCCAGTTCATGGCACAGCTCGGTTACCGTTGGTATTATCTGAAAAATTGGGATTACCTGTATTATATGCGCAATGGTACGTCAAACTCCCTTACCCTGGGATTGACTTTGTCACGTTCATCTATTGACAACCCTATATACACACGTAGAGGATCACAGTTCTCCATTGACTTTACAGTCACTCCTCCGGCATCTCTCTTCGGCAAACGCAACTGGAAACAGCTCGCCGAAGACGCAAGCTACAACAATACCGATATCAAGTCACGCGAAGCCGCGAGAAGCAAACTGTACCGTTGGATCGAATATTGGAAACTACGGTTCAAGAGCAAGACATTCACACCTCTTACAGATCCTGACGGCAAATGGACACTTGTGCTTATGACACGCGCCGATTTTGGTCTTCTCGGATCATTCAACAAAAATATCAAGACTCCGTTCGAGACATTCTACTTCGGTGGAGACGGCATGACAGGAAGCTATACATACGCGACAGAGACAATATCCATGCGCGGATATGAGAACGGTCAGTTCACACCGTCGGGATACGAAGGCTATGCATATGGCAAATTCACTATGGAGCTTCATTTCCCGTTCCTGTTGCAACCCTCGACCACAATATATGCAATCGCGTTTGCAGAAGCAGGTAACGCCTGGTACGATGTGAAGAGTTTCTCTCCGTTCAACCTCAAGAGGAGTGCCGGTGTCGGAGCTCGTGTATATCTGTCTGTACTCGGATATCTCGGCATAGACTGGGCATATGGTTTCGACAGGGTGTGGGGCAAACGAGGCGGATCTCAGATCCACTTCATCCTCGGTCAGGAATTCTGATCCGTCAACACCGATGGTTTTCTGAAGCGACTGACAAGAAAACTGATGGAAAAACCTCAAAATTTGTTAAGATATGATAATGGCTTAAACTTTATTATGCCGTCGATGTCATAAAAAATAAAAAGAACACGATATGAAAAAAATATTTATAACCCTATTGGTACTTGTTGCCGGAGTGACAGGTATGAAAGCACAGAAGTATGCTCTCGTGGATATGGAATATATATTGCGTAATGTACCCGCTTATGAAATGGCAAACGAACAGCTCAACCAAGTATCCCAACGTTGGGAAAAAGAGGTGACTCAGATTACCAAGGAGGCAGAAACCATGTATAAGAACTATCAGTCGGACATGGTTTTTCTAACTGAGGAACAGAAGAAAAAACGCGAAGAAGAGATTGTTTCCAAAGAGAAAGAGGCTACAGATCTACGATACAAATATTTTGGTCCGGAAGGTGAACTTTACAAGAAACGTCAGTCGTTGATGAAACCGATACAAGAGGATGTCTATAACGCTGTCAAGGCTGTGGCAGAAGAGAAAGGTTATATGACAATTTTCGATCGCGCTTCATCACAGAGTATTGTTTTCGCATCTCCAAGAATTGATGTCAGCAATGATGTTCTTGCCAAGTTGGGTTATTCAAAATAAATTGATTATATTTGCATATAATTAGAAAATTTAAAAAACCATAATACAATGTTAAAGAAATTATTACTCGCCGTAGCGATTGCGTTACCCATGTTCGCATCCGCGCAGACAGTTAAAATCGGCACGGTAGACACAAACTCTGTGTTCCAGGCTATGCCGGAAACAGCAGCAGCACAGACCAAACTTCAAGAGATTCAGAAAAAATATCAGGATGAATTTACCCGTCTGGAAGATGAGTACAAGAGAATGGTAGATGAACTGCAAAAAATGAAAGAGGACGAGCTGCCGGCAATACGCGAACGCAAAACACGCGAGATCAGCGATTATCAACAGAAGATACAGTCATTCATGCAGAGTGCGGATCAGGATATAGCACAGCAGCAGCAGACACTCATGGCTCCGATCGCTACAAAAATGAAAGAGGCTATAGAATCTGTAGGTAAAGAGAATTCTTTCAGCCTTATCCAGGCATACTCTCCGGACCAGATTCTCTTCTACGCGGAACCTGTACAGGATATAACCCAATTGGTAAAAAATAAATTGGGACTTAAATAAGAAACAGAGAAAATATATTAGATAAATGCGGAGTCCCATGGATCTTCGCATTTATTTATTCTGCACATATCCGGCTCCTCCGGTATAAAATCATGGAAGAAAAGGAATTATCTAAATTGAAACCGATCGGAGTTTTTGACTCCGGTTACGGAGGTCTCACAATACTCAAGGAAATCCTGAGACTTCTTCCACAATATGACTACATCTACCTTGGCGACAATGCACGCGCCCCATATGGCACGCGCAGTTTCGATGTAGTGTATGATTTCACCCGCCAGGCTGTAGAGGAACTTTTCTCAAGAGGCTGCCGTCTTGTAATTCTGGCGTGCAATACCGCATCCGCCAAAGCATTGCGTACACTTCAGGAGCAGTTGATTCCCGACAAATACCCTGATCACAGAGTGCTGGGTGTGATACTGCCTACCGTTGAATGTCTTCCTGTCATAACAAAGACCGGTCACATAGGTCTGCTTGCCACTCCAGGGACAGTAAAAAGCCACTCATACAAACTTGAGGTAGCTAAAATAGACCCGGAGATGACCATAACAGAGGTGGAATGTCCGATGTGGGTGCCGCTTGTCGAATCGGGCGAATTTGACGGACCGGGTGCCGACTATTTTGTCAAGAAGAGGATAAATACTCTTCTTGAAATGGATCCCCAAATAGACACCATGATTCTGGGATGTACACATTATCCACTCCTGCTTCCAAAAATCAGGCAATACACGCCAAAAGGTGTCAGCATCCTTGCACAAGGTGAATTTGTGGCACGTAGTCTCGAGAATTACATGAAACGCCATTCCGAGATCGAGGGGGAAACATCCAAAGGAGGTTCGGTACAATTTCTCACTACTGAAAACACAGATAAATTCGACTCATTGGCATCGCTCTTCCTTGGCAAGGATGTAATATCTTCCCGGATTTATTTATAAACATAAGATATCTGTTGCTATGAAAACGCTACAAGAAATACGCAAAGAGATCAAGACGGAATCTTACGAGAATTCTGTAAGTATCCTTACCGATTATATCAACAGCAGTCCCGATGATGACGAGGCTCTGACACTGCGCGGTATGAAACATTGGGGGGCAGGGAAAAGATCGCTTGCCATAAATGACTATCTCGCCGCAATAAATATCAATCCCAAGTCGCGTGCAATGGAAGCTCTTCATGCCGCCAATGAGATTCTCGACTATCGCAACAAAGATCTCTATAATCCTTGAAGATTTACCTGAATAAAGTCAGATTACGGCTTTAGAATATCATAATCTTCCCATATACCGGCTATCAACTGAGAGAATCAACTATCTATAATTCCCATGGGAAGGAGAGCTGTTTTACTTCGCGGGTAAAATAGGGAGAAGTATGGATATTCTTTACAGTGATATTTGTGCGTGGCTGAACATTATATTTCCTTTTAGAAGATATGACGTCAATATCCGGTTCTGAATAAAGCATCAGCGGACGTTCCTCACTCCATCCCCGCGACATGTTGCGCAGATAAAGTTTTGCAAGACCGCGCAAGCCACGACTCTTTCTGTGTACAAGACAAAAAAGTTCGGAAAGATCACGAACAGAAGTGACAACAAATTCCATTATCGTCTGACCCTTGAGAACCAATCGGGCAAACATTCTGTCACCTATTGAAATACAACGGTCGCCGGCTCCCGGTATATTAAAACGACGTTCAGACTTTTCAAATGAATTTACAATATTAATACTTGTGGAGTTCATAACAGTTATATTTATTTAACTGTTACAAAACTACTCGGTACCAATGCCACTTTGTTGCACCCAAGGGCAAAATAATGTTAAATCACATTGAACATATTCCAATGTGACGACAATGCTTTTAGAGAGTGTTTACTTTTAACACGAATTCACAATAAGAGTATGACTTACAAATTCTATTGGTTCCCATAAAGGATCTTTCTGGTGAATTTCTCCAAGTCTTATCGGTCGCATAGCCCGCTATGCTTCCTCTTCAACTTGAGAAATTCCCTCAAAAATCTCTCTTTATGTAAACCAATGTTAAAAGTAAACACTCTCCTAGATTACGCAACAGAGCGAGACTTTCTGTTTATCAGTCTTATCTGATAGAAAAGCAGCACAGCTGTAACAATAGTGGATACAGTATCGCTTATCGGGAAAGCCATCCAGACCCCGTTTAGTCCGAATTCAGGCGGCAATACAAGCAATAGCGGAATCATGCAGATTATCTGCCTTGTCAAAGATAGAAAAATGGATTTGCCCGCCATGCCTATTGCCTGAAAAAAGTTTGTGGCTACAATCTGGAATCCGACTATCCAAAAACAGAAAGTAGTGTAGTGAAGACAGTTCACGGCACATTCTATCTGTTCCGCATCCTGCATGAACAAAGAAGCTATCCATTGGGGAACAGAAAGACCTATCAAAGTACCGCATGTAGAAAAAAGGACTCCGGATCCGCTCGCCAGAAGCAATGTACGCCATAGTCTCTTATATCTTCCTGAGCCGTAATTGTAACCTGCGATAGGCTGCATTCCCTGACAAATGCCGATTATGACAAACACAAAGATCGTGACAAAGCGGTTGAATACAACTACTGCCGCTATAGCATTGTCTCCTCCGTATTTATAAAGAGTATTGTTGATTATGGCATTTATAGCAGATCCTGCGACATTTATAAGAAACGGTGCGAGTCCAATATACAAAACACCCTTTACCACATCCCATTGAAGTCGGAATGTACCTTTTACAAAATGCAATGTGTTATTCTTGTTGAAGAAGTGCCCCATTACAAAAAACGACGTGACACACATTGATATATCCGTGGCTATAGCGGCACCACGGATTCCCCATTTGAAGCCGAAAAGGAACAAAGGCGCAAGAATCACATTCATTCCGGCACCTATCATATTGGTATACATCGCCTTTCCAGGATATCCCGACGCACGCATCACATTATTGTAAGAAAATGTCAGGTTCTGCAGCACACAACCGGGCATCACCCAGAGCATGAACTCCCGCGCATAAGGCAGAGAATTGTCAGAAGCCCCGAACATTCTGAGGATCGGATCAATAAACACAGAAAAACCCAATGCATATACAAGCCCTATAATAATCGTCAGCTGCACGCAATTGCCAAGTATCAGTTCTGCCATTCTTTTGTCATTCTGACCAAGCACAATACTTGTGCGGGCAGCCGCGCCGGCACCTATCAGCATACCTAACGCGGTAACGAGATTCATTACCGGGAAAGTGACGGCAATACCGCTCACGACATTCGGATCATCAATGGCATGCCCGATGACAATAGAGTCTATAATATTGTAGACGGCGCTGATAACAGTACCTACAACCGCCGGCAGACTATATTTAAACAATATGCGGCCTACAGGGGCTGTGCCAAGTTCCCGAAGCCTATCCTGTGTATTGTCTTTTACGATTGCCTCAGCCATCTGCATTCACTCCTCTCTTTTCGTTCTTTAGTTTTTATGGAATCCGTCTGCCTCCATCAGTTTCTCAACAGCATCGGCAATTTGCCTGTCGTTAGACAAACGGGGTATTTTACGCTGTCCTCCCAATTTACCATTGCCGACCGTATGAAGCCATTTATCAAAAATTCCATTCGGAACCTCTGTAATCTCCAAGGGATCGAGAAATATGGTATTCATACGTTTCGCGTCATAATCCGAATTCAAATGGCGCAGCTCATCATCAAGCATGGTGGCGAAAGCGCCGGAATTGTCAGGAGGCGTTCCCCATTCAACAAGCCATTGGTGTCTGCCGCGTTTACCATCCTCGGCAAAAACAGGCGCCACCGTATAATTCAGAATCGAACAATCCGTTTTTAGACATACAGCCTCTACCGCGCGCTCGACATTCTCCTCCATCAGCTCCTCGCCGAAAGCATTGATGAAGCATCTTGTACGACCGGCAATCGTTATCTTGACAGGTTCTGTATTCTCAATTCTGACCGTATCACCCGTGCGGTAACGCCAAAGACCATTGCTTGACGTAATTATCAGTTCATATACCCTATCTTTCTCTATTTCCCATATCGGGACTGCTCTGTCTCCTCCGACAGGTATAAACTCATAAAATATATCATTATCTATTGTCAGAAGCATAGCTGAATCCGACATATCATTCTGCACTGCAAAGAATCCTTCTGAAGCATTATAATTCTCAACAAAATGCATCTTTGCCGGATCAGTGATCTTTCTGTATTCACCACTATAGGGCGCAAATGAGATCCCTCCATGAAAAAACACCTCGAGATTCGGCCACACATCCGAGATTTTTTCGACATCTTTCCGCCGCATCACTTCCTTGCATACAGTCATAAACCATGAAGGCACACCGGAAAGGCTGGTTACATTCTCCTTGACCGATGCCTCGACCAAGGCAGGAAGCTTCACACTCCAGTCGGGCATAAGCGCAATCTTTTTATCCGGCACCCTGAAAAAGTTCATCAAAGGATTGATCTTATTTATCAAAGTGGCACTCAGATCGCCGACATTCGTATCCGGATCATTCAGTTCAAGTTCATTGGCAAATGAACCTCCAAGTATAAAGCTTTTACCCGAAAATAGTCGCGAAGACGGATTCTGACGCAGATAATGAGCCACAGAATCCTGTGCCCCTTTGTAATGGCATCTATACAGACCGTCTTTAGTAATCGGAATATATTTGGATTTTCCACCAGATGTTCCGGAAGACTGTGCGAAATCAAGACATCTGCCTCTCCATAAAACGTCACGTTCCCCATATATCATACGCATGACATCCGGACGTATATCCTCATATCCTACCAATGGAACGCGGTTGGCGAACTCGCAATATGGATTTTTCAATGCGGTCAGACAGTCAAAGCCATATCTTCTTCCAATCTCCGTATTTGCGGCACGATACAAAAGACTGCGCAACTGCCTGAGCTGCACATCATCGCCAGATGATGACCATTTGTCAGTACGTTTGGCGACATTTATAAAATATGACCGCAATATGGGAGTTAAATCCATCAAATTTATATCTCAAATATAATCAGAGTAAAAGATATAGAGTATATGACAAACCTGCCTTCATCCAAACTCATTACAAATTTAACAATTAATATTATCTTTATCTCTTTTCTCCTTCCTAATATTCCTTTTTTTTTAATAATTTTGTATTATATAAGGCAAATAAGTTATCGGACACAATATACTCATAGAGTATGAATTTTAACACAAATTCCCATACCTGATGAAACTTTCATTTTCAAAGTCATTCATATTGCTGGTCATTCTTGTATGGTTTATGCCTGTTGAATCGAAGTCTCAGATTTTAGGAGTTGACAACCAGCGGGAGTTTACGGATTCATTGCGTGAGGAACTTATCAATGCCCCTTTTTTCACTCTTTTCAAAGACAACTATTTCGTAGTGGGCACGTCCATGCACCACCGTCCTTCACGCACCAACTCGGATGTAAAATTTCAGATCTCATTTGCACAGAGAGTAACTAAAACCACGCTTCCCGGGAACTCATTCATTTTTATAATGTATACACAGAAGACTTTATGGAATGTGTTCCAGGAGTCTATGCCCATGCGCGATTTAAATTTCAATCCCGGAATCGGCTGGACTTTTCCGTTTTTCTCAAAAGGACGATACGCAGGCAAACTGACATTTCTTATCGAACACGAGAGCAACGGTCGTGACGGTGAAGAATCCCGAAGCTGGAACAAAATCTCTTTCTCCGGATCAACAATTATCGATCGTTGGCTCATGGTACATGCAAAGGTCTGGATTCCGATCATTGACGGCATGAACAACAAGGACATATTGCGCTACGCCGGCATTTATCAGGCAGGAACAGTCATAAGTACCCCCGACAGAAAATTCATATGGAGTCTGATGCTTACCAAGCGTGCCGGATGGAATCTGAATTTCAACGTCACTGCCGAATTCAGTTGGCGGATATGGAAAAAATCAAACCAGTATTTCTTTCTGCAATATTATAACGGATATGGCGAGAATCTTTTAGATTATAATGTATTCCACTCCCGATTGAGAGCCGGGATAGTGATAAAACCGAACTTTTTCTCTGAATTCTGATGTTAGACACAAGTATATATACTTTCCCTTTGGTATGCTGGGCATTATGCGGCATCGGCATTATTCTCGCACTTTTCACCCTTATATGGCTTCTTGCTCCAATGCGGGCGACAGGCAGATATTATAAATATTCCGATATCACAGATGAGTCGGATTCCGATGTCAACAAATCAGCGGCACGCTGTCCTAAAGCTTCAGTCATAGTCTATTCATTCACCGATGATGAACAGACCATGAATTATCTTGAATCGCTCAACAATCAGGATTATCCTGACTACGAGATAATTCTTGTAATGGATTCGTCATATGAGAATGGAGTCGAGATGGCGGAGAGATGTGCTTTGAAATATCCCAATGTATATGTCACATTCATTCCTCCGGGATCCCATAATCTCAGCCGTCGCAAACTTGCTCTGACACTGGGCATGAAAGCATCAAAAGGGGAGATTGCCGTAACCACTGTCTCAAATTCGGCAATACCGTCGAATAAATGGCTATCAGATATGATGCGACCCTTCGTCACCGACCAAAGCAAAGAGATTGTGCTCGGTTATTCACGGCTCGACTATGCAGAAATGAGCAGTATCTGGCGTTGGAAACGAGAATTTGACGACCTGCTGACAGACAGCCAATGGATCGGTTACGCCCTGAGGGAAGAACCTTATAGGGGTGACGGCTATAATCTTGCATTCAAACGCGAACTATTTTTTGAACATAAAGGTTATTCAAAAAGCATATACCTGCATTCGGGAGATGACGATCTGTTCATAAGCGAGATCTCCAACAGCGAGAACACAGCTGTCACGTTGCAGCCAACATCCATACTGACAACGCATTGGGGGAACTCCACCGCACGTACATGGCGCGAGCGCAAGGAACAATACAGATTTACGGCTCACTGGCTGCGTCACGGTCCTTTTATCAGACAGGGTATGACTTCTGCCATGCAGTGGATAGTATCGATTCTGTTGAGTGTGTCGGCGGCTATCGGAGTTTTCTCTGCACTTCGGACTGACACAATGGGTATCACCGATTTTATCCCTGCTGTTGTGTCAGCTGTCTCACTGGTAACATTCTGGCAGATCGAGATAATGATATACCGAAGGGCGGCAAAGACTATGGGTGCTACGCGTCTTTGGTGGGCAATCCCTATATTCTGGTTATGGCAGCCGATCGGCAATATGCTCTTTAACATGAAACACAAACGGTCAAGTGTCAAAAACTTCACTTGGCAAAGGACATAAGAAGATGTTTATAAATTAAAAAAATTATGACTATATATCCGGCATTAATTACAGACGCCCTCAAGACCGTACGCTACCCGGGCAATGGCAAATCTTTGGTTGAGAACAATATGATCGAAGATGACATAAGAATTGACGGCAGCCATGTCAGTTTCTCGCTGATTTTCGACAAACCGACAGATCCGTTTATGCGTTCTGTCGTCCGCGCCGCAGAAGCGGCCGTTAAAGCGGCAACCTCTCCGGATGTTGAAGTGGCGATCGGTACAAAAACACGTATGGCGGCTCCCGAAAAGCCTCAGATCCTTCCCGGTGTAAAGAACATTGTCGGCATCAGCAGTGGCAAAGGTGGCGTCGGGAAATCTACGGTGGCTGCAAACCTTGCCGTAGCATTGGCGGCAAAAGGTTATAAAGTCGGTTTGCTTGACGCGGATATATTCGGACCCTCCATGCCAAAAATGTTTGGTGTCGAGGATGAGACTCTGTATATGGTTCATGAAGAGGGTCGAGACTGGATAGAACCTATAAAGCGATATGGTGTGAAAATGCTGTCTATCGGTTTTATGGTAGACAAAGAGAAACCGGTGCTTTGGAGAGGAGGCATGGCAAGCAATGCTCTAAGACAACTCATTTCGGATGCATGGTGGGGAGACCTCGACTATTTTCTGATAGACATGCCCCCGGGGACAAGCGACATACACCTGACACTTGTGCAGACGCTTCCGATTACCGGTGTTGTGGTAGTAAGCACACCTCAGGAGGTCGCGCTTGCTGATGCACGCAAAGGTATAGCCATGTTCACCGGAGAAGCGGTAAATGTCCCGATTCTCGGTCTTGTGGAGAATATGGCATGGTTTACCCCGGAAGAGCACCCCGATGAAAGATATTATATTTTCGGCAAAGATGGCGCCGCAAAACTTGCAGAACATCAAGGAGTCAAACTCCTTGCACAGATCCCGTTGGTAATGGGCATACGCGAGCATGCAGACAACGGAGCCCCCGTCTCTGTGGAATTGCAGACAGCCCCTGAAGCGGCAAATGCCGAGGCAAAAGCATTCGGCACACTCGCCGACAATGTCGTCAAATCCGTTGAAGAGCGCAACTCAGCTCTACCCCCGACCCATAAAGTAGAAACGCATTGACAACCGCCACAATACACAGTCAAGGGTCCATCCGTAGATATTTTAGGGATGGAGCCTTGACTGATTTCTATGATATAACTGACTTGCCGTCAAGCATTGGGATTGAACCGCGCCACAGCATGATAATCATCTTTCGGGATATCGTCAGCCTCCGGTTCTCTCAATTCTCCGTCCGAGGGAAGCCGGAACGATATCAATTTTATTTTCTTGCCTCTTGAAAGCCACTGTTGTTCATAAAAAGTCTTGATCGAAGTTACAGGATCTGCAAGACCACTTCCGTATAGATCGCCTGTATCAGCCAGCACCTCAAAACCATTCAGTTCTACAAGACGGCGTGTATATTCATATAAGAATGGAGAGTCCGTTTTCAAATTGATTATTCCATCTGATCTTAGTATATTTCGATAATAGCCTAAGAAACGGGTAGATGTAAGACGTTTACGGACCTTCTGCATTTGAGGGTCAGGGAAAGTGATCCATATCTCATCCACCTCTCCGGGTGTAAAGAAGTCCTTTATATTCTCAATCTCAGTCCGAAGGAATACAGCATTATTTATTGACTCCTCATCTACTGCTTTAGCGCCACTCCACATGCGTGCACCTTTGATATCCACACCTATATAATTCCTGTCAGGATTGTGTCTTGCAAGTCCTACCGTATATTCACCTTTACCACAACCCAATTCCACAACTATAGGGGCATTTTTATCGAACACACCTCCGTTCCATTTTCCACGGAAAGGAAATCCGTTCTTTATCAATTCTTCACGCGGATACTGAAAGACGCATCCGAATTCACGCATTTCTGCAAATTTCTTTAATTTATTTTTTCCCATTTAGGATCTTCTTTATTATCCTGTTATTTCCTGCCGCAACATCTACAATAATCACCGGAGAATCCGAATAAACTGTCGTACAGAATATATTTGTATCGGGACTGAATCGCCCGATTATCTCTCCCTTGTCACCATAAAGGCAAACCAAATCTATGCCGTAATTCGCAATTACTGTAAGCTCTCCTTTATTGAAATCTATTTTTAAATCAGTAGTCTGTCCTTCGTTTAGATCATCAACAGAGGTCTCTACCGGTTCTTTTATCATGAAGTTTCCCCAGACCGGATGAGACTTCCAGATATCGGCAGTGTGGCGTGCCACCTGCAACGGTATCGGCTCTGTAGAGACACCTGAAAATGCATCGCTCGCAATTTCAGGAACATCCGATTTCAACGCCTCGACATTCACCTCTTTCAAGCCCTTCATATTATGAAAGGCATTACTTCCGATCTCCCGCACATCGGAATTTATGTATAATCTCTCTACAGAAAGATTTGCGAATGCTCCATCTCCAATCCGACTCCCGAAATAAAGTTCAGCGATATCTTTAACAGATGTCCCGGTAATAATCAGCGGTTCTGCGTCAAATATCCCACCATAGATACTGCTTAAATAATTATCGCCGTAAAACAGTCCTCTACCTGCATCCACTTTATTTTTCAGAATGACAGACTCAAGATGCGGCATCTCAGCCAAGGCGAAATCTCCAATTTTATCCACTCCCTCTATATCAATTGAACGCAACCCGCTCTTTCGGAAAGCGTTATTGCCAATTACTTTCAGACCGAGCGGTAAGCGGATATTATTTAAAGACGCGCAACCATAAAACAAATTATCAGGACATTCAGACATAACGCATGAAGACATATCCGCCGAAACAAGACCGGCACAACGATAGAATGCACCCTGCCCAATATTTTTGACTGAAGAGGGCAAAACAATCTCCCGCAATGCGCTTTCTGCAAAACACCAGTCTCCGATACTGTCTGTGTCTTCAGAAAGCAACAATGTCTGAACACCTGTATTGAAAAGCATATAGTCCGGCAATGTATTGCCGGGCAGACGCAGATTCCTGATATCAAGTACTTTTACCGAGTCGCTCATTCTTCGGAGCAACGAGAGATCAGCATCCGATGCCTCCCCCTCCAGAACAACCTCCTGTTCCGAAGCTGACATACGCTTAAGTTCTATGGAAAGATTCCTGCTATTCACATTTATCACGGCACCGCTTGAATCCATAACAGACGATACAATGACAATAGCCTTAAGAATATGTCTGAGCGAAGAGATTCCCATCAGTTGACAACGAGAATTTTTGATACCGAAGAAAAAGATTCTCCATCGGGACCTCCCGAAGCCATAACATAATACACTCCGGTAGGCACCCTCTTCATATTAAGATTGGTT
Source organism: uncultured Muribaculaceae bacterium (assembly GCA_910579845.1). Lineage (GTDB taxonomy): Bacteria > Bacteroidota > Bacteroidia > Bacteroidales > Muribaculaceae > Lepagella. Next base: position 22,846 of record CAJTWL010000009.1, read on the forward strand.
ACATCCCATGTTATTTCACCCACAGCCGCAAAACCCAACTCTTTTATCAGATTTCCTGCAGAATCTACAATTTTTACCAATGCATTGTCAGCAAGCCCCGTGATGGTTACATATCCGTAATAATCCGGACGGACAGGATTGGGATATGACTTGACATCACTTTTGCCATTCTCTGCGGAAGCAGATGACAGATACAGTTCAGCCAGACCCTTATCGGTAGATATCATCATTGAATTGTTATCCGGATTGAAGCACAAACCGTAAACAATATCATCCGGCAACCGGGAATTACTATGAGTATATGTCTTTAAAATCTCTGAACCGTCGGAGGAAGTCACCACTACCCCTCCGCCTTGCGTGCCGAACCATTTGTGTCCGGAATTATCGGATGTGATACAGGTGACCGATATACCGTTCAAAAGATAATCCGCAAGATTTGTACCATCATTGCGCGCCACCTTTATTCTGTTCACTCTGCCTGCCGTCTTCATCATATCTGCCGGGCGGAAGGTAAAGACTCCGTCAGTATGTCCCATCCACACTAATCCTGTAGCGGTATCTTCATAAACACACTGTTGATAATTGTACTCGACCTCGGAGCCATCCTGGTCCGTAATCTTTACAATATCCACCCGCTCATCATCTGAGGTATTGTCAAGTGTTCCCTTATGGTCTACAAACACAGGTCTTTCTCCCCAGTTACCGGCAGAATACATAAGGATATTTCTGGCAGTTGAGCTTCTGAAAGTATTTAGTCTGGCAGCCGTTGAACATCTCACGTCCTTCAATTCCAGTTTCTTCAACGGGCGGAAATTGGATCTGTCTGTAGACGCAATTCTGTCATCAGAAGTCCAATACTGAAGTTCGGCAACTCCCTTATCTGATTCTCCCGACGCCTTATAATCATCATAATTGAACCATGCCGTCCACAAATTACCATATGCGTCGAACACAGGTTCCGAATATGGGCTGAGAAGCTCAAATTCAGAGAAAAACTTGTGAGCAGGCACATATTTATCTCCTGCACCCACACCATTGTCATTATCTCTGCCGATCCTCAACGAATTGGCAGGATTGTCAAGATCAAGTCTCATCAACCCGTGTAACGCAGATCCGCTATATATATGATTCTGCATCTTGGGATCTACTGCCATGCCTTTAGGATTCCATTGCACAAACATGTCGGAGGGGGAACGATAAGTGACAGACATAGGAGTCCATGTCAATCCTTTCAGCGAAGATATGAGATCAGGCGTATCAATCTCCTGAGAAACAAATATTCTATTTATGCCATGATTTCTTACCAACATTCCATATCCGGAATGATAAATCATATTGTCACTCTTGTATGCATTAGAAGAATTGGGAAACATTCCCTCTTTTTTTACTATCCAGCTGCCGTCTTCATTCGGAGACTTACACCAGAAGCCATTCCTGAAATTGGGTATCCAATAGTTTTTCAGATCCCAGGACACCATTTTTGTATCTTTATCAGAACTATCCTTATCTATCTCGAGAAGATTAAGTTCCTTGTCAATATTCCAGATCTTGTCAAAACCGGACACAGTCACACCGCTTCTATTCTTTTCGATGGATTTAATATAATACTTTGTCAGAAGCCGGTTGTCATAAGATCCGTCTTCATGTACCGTCAAGGCTCTCACTTCTCCATCCCAGCCGTATATCTGAGTAAGTACGACTGTATTGTCTGACAATTGTCTTAAAATCTCGATATCTCTGAAACCGTCTATCTTGCGGAAACCGGAAAAATCCCTGTCAGCGACTTTCCCGAGATATAACCCCGTAGCATCCACAAGGACTATATTGTTGCCGAATCCGGCAATACCCGAAAATGTCTTCCCGAAATTTCTGGTAAACAACACCTCCCCTTTTGAATCATCAATAACAATATAACCGAAACCGGTAGCGAGAAACACCCGATTCGCATCAGAGTCAAAAGAAATTCCGTTTACATCTTTTGAATATCCGGAACCGGCAAGTTTCAAACCATTGATGTTTATTACATCCCCGTTGTCATAAAGCAGATCTATGTTGCCGTTATTATAGACAACACACAGATATTTCTTATCAGGGTTATATTCCGCAGTCTGCAATATCTGTTCTGAAAGCTTATTAAGTGTATTAAGCCATACTATTTCATCACCCTCTTTGTCATACTGAAAGAGAGACAACGACTTACGCGCATTATCAACCGACGATGGAAAATACTTCTGGTTATAGCTGAGCAGATATGTATAATCCGGAGTATCGATAATGCGATCTATATCTCCGTCAAAGGTGGGATGCAGCCGCCATTCCTCGGCGACACACCCGATACCCGAAAGGGTCAAAAGAAGAACAAATAATATCTTTTTCATCCAAATCCTTTTATACACTATTGTCTCTGCTTTAGAAAATCGGCAAACTTGCGCATAGCCCTTCCCCGGTGGGATATGGCATTCTTTGCATCCGGAGTCATCTCCGCAAAACTGACACCGGTTTCCTCCGGCACAAAAATCGGATCATATCCGAACCCTTCCGTACCATGAGCCTCCAAAGCGATAGAACCATGCACCCGTCCTTCAAATGTATAGGTTTCCCCGTCAAGAATCAAAGCTACGACAGTCGCAAAAAAAGCGTTGCGGTCATCCTTGCCTTCCATTTCAGACAGCATTTTATTCACATTATCCTGAAACGAGCAATGCTCACCTGCATATCGGGCGCTATATACACCAGGAGCGCCACCAAGAGCATCCACCATCAGACCGGTGTCATCGGCAAAGCAATCAAATCCATATCTATCCTTGACCCAGTGCGCTTTGATCAAAGCATTACCTTCAAGAGTGTCTGCCGTTTCCGGAATCTCGTCATGACATCCTATCTCTGCAAGAGATACAATTTCGAACTCATCACCTATGATCTCCCTTGCCTCTTTAAGTTTATGCCTGTTATTAGTGGCGAACACCAGCTTCTTTATTTTTTTATTCTTCATATCCATTTATTAACGCAAAATTCGCGATCCTTATTATGCCGGATAGACTGTATCTGGTCATCTGTATATAATTGAATACTCCAATGAGATAGTCTGCTATTTTTTTATTAATTTTGTAGTAAACAACATCAAAAGAATTAAACAGCTTCTAACTACCGTTATGGAATACAATCATAAAGAAATCGAGAGCCGATGGCAGAACTATTGGCGAGAGAACAAAATCTATAAAGTGACCGAGGACTCCTCCAAGCCGAAATTTTATGTATTGGACATGTTCCCGTATCCGTCAGGTGCCGGCTTGCATGTGGGTCATCCGTTAGGATATATCGCAAGTGATATCTATTCGCGTTTCAAACGTCAGCAGGGATTCAATGTTCTGCACCCCATGGGATATGACGCATATGGTCTACCGGCAGAGCAATATGCGATACAGACCGGTCAGCATCCTGAAAAGACCACGGTCGAAAATATTGCCCGTTACCGCAATCAGCTCGACAAGATCGGATTCTCGTTTGACTGGAGCAGAGAGGTAAGAACCTGCGATCCCCAATATTACAAATGGACCCAATGGGCGTTCATGCAGATGTTCAACTCTTATTATGACAAGGATTTGTGTCAAGCCCGGTCCATCGATAAACTGACAAAGCATTTTTCAGGATGCGGAAGCGCAGGAATAAATCCAGCTTGCACAAAAGAGGTGTCCTTTACCGCTGAAGAATGGAACGGCATGTCGGAAAAAGAGCAACGCAATCTATTGATGAACTATAGAATCGCTTATCAGGGAGAGACAATGGTCAACTGGTGTCCCCAACTCGGCACAGTGCTTGCAAACGATGAAGTCAGCGAAGGTCTGAGCGTCAGAGGCGGATACCCTGTTGAACAGAAGCTGATGAACCAGTGGTGCCTTCGTGTCTCGGCATACGCTCCTCGCCTGCTCGAAGATCTGAATACAGTCCAGTGGTCGGATTCCCTGAAGGAAACCCAGCGCAACTGGATAGGACGCTCAGAAGGCGCTGAGATGAAATTTGCAGTAGCAGACAAAGATATAGATCTTGAGATTTTCACAACACGTGCCGATACAATATTCGGAGTAACATTCATGGTATTGGCTCCCGAATCCGCATATGTAGACCAACTGACCACACCGGAACAGAAAGAGTCTGTCAAAGCTTATCTTGATGAAGTAAAACATAAAACCGAACGGGAACGTCAGATTGAAAAGAAAGTATCGGGCGTTTTTTCAGGTTCTTATGCTGTAAATCCGCTTACCGGTAAAAAGATTCCTGTATGGATCAGCGACTATGTATTGGCAGGATATGGCACAGGAGCAATAATGGCTGTGCCGGCACATGACTCGCGCGACTATGCTTTTGCAAAACATTTCAATCTGCCTGTCATTCCTCTTATTGAAGGAGCCGATGTCTCAGAGCAGAGTTTCGACGCCAAAGAAGGGAAAATGATTAACTCCCGCGGACCTAAGCTTGATCTCAATGGACTTGAAGTAAAGGAAGCCATAGCCAAAACCAAGAAATTCATCGAGGAAGAAGGACTCGGTAAAGTCAAAGTCAACTACAGGTTGCGCGATGCGATATTCTCACGTCAACGCTATTGGGGTGAGCCGTTCCCTGTATATTATAAAGACGGTATCGCCTATCTCATGGACGAATCCGCTCTTCCTTTGCAACTGCCACAAGTGTCAAGTTATCTTCCGACAGAAGACGGGCAGCCGCCTCTCGGACGTGCGGAAAACTGGAACACAGCAAATGGATATCCGATAGAATTATGCACAATGCCGGGATTTGCAGGCTCTTCGGCATATTATCTCAGATATATGGACCCGCATAACGACAATGCTCTCGTCAGCAAAAAGGCTGACGAGTATTGGCGGAACGTCGATCTTTATGTCGGTGGAGCGGAACATGCCACCGGACACCTTATATACTCTCGGTTCTGGAATAAATTCCTTTATGATCTTGGACTTGTAGTCGAACCGGAACCATTCAAGAAACTCGTGAACCAGGGGATGATTCAAGGCAGATCCAATTTCGTATACCGCATAAAGAACACGAATACGTTTGTAAGTCACGGACTACGCAAAGAGTATGATACGACTCCGATACGCGTGGATGTCAACATTGTCTCAAACGATATACTTGACACAGAAGCATTCCGCAATTGGCGTCCTGAATACAACAATGCTGAATTTATTCTCGAGGATGGCAAATATATATGTGGTTATGCTGTAGAAAAGATGTCAAAGTCGATGTTCAACGTTGTCAATCCTGATGATATAGTGGAAAACTATGGAGCTGACACTCTACGACTTTATGAAATGTTTCTCGGACCTGTAGAACAGTCCAAACCTTGGGATACAAACGGAATAGACGGTGTCAATAGATTCCTGAAGAAACTATGGGGACTCTTCGACAAAGCCGATCTCACGTCAACGGACGAGATGAGTAAAGAGGAACGGAAGTCTGTCCATAAACTCATCAAGAAAATAACCGAGGATATTGAAAACTTTTCATACAACACTTCCGTAGCCGCATTCATGATCGCAGTCAACGAACTGACTTCCCTTAAATGCACAAACCGCAACGCTCTTGAGACAATCACGCGACTGATAGCACCTTTCGCACCACATATTGCCGAAGAGTTCTGGCATCGTCTCGGCAACGAGGGCAGCGTAGTCGACAGCAAGTGGCCCGAATACGACCCGAACGCGCTGATAGAGGATATGCAGAAATATCCTGTAAGTTTCAACGGGAAAATGAGATTTATGCTCGAAGTACCTGCCGGTACATCAAAAGAGGACGTCGAGTCTCTTGCACTTGCCAACGAAAATACATCCAGATGGCTTGAGGGCAAAACTCCGAAAAAAGTAATTGTCGTACCGGGAAAGATTGTAAACATTGTGATCTGATTTTTGATTCTAATGAAAAATTCAGGAATAATATCGGCGGTTATTCTCGCTCTGATGACAGCAGGAAATATTCTTGCAAAACAACCTGTAAAAGAAACCAACAGCCCCGCACCCTCCTGGATCGGGAATGCTGTGATTTATGAGGCAAATATACGTCAAGGTACTGCCACCCGCAATCTCGAAGGTCTCAGAGCACAATTGCCACGACTTAAAGAACTCGGAGTGGATATAGTCTGGCTGATGCCTATCCATCCTATAAGTGAGAAAAACCGGAAGGGAACATTGGGATCATATTATGCAGTCAAGGACTATAAAGCTGTCAATCCTGAATTCGGGACAATCGACGACCTTAAACATCTTGTAAAAGATGCTCATTCACTTGGCATGAAGGTCATTCTCGATGAAGTATGTAACCATACAGGTTGCGACAACGCATGGGTTACAGAGCATCCCGAATATTATGACCGCAACGAGAAGGATGAGATGTTCGGTCCCTTCGACTGGTCGGACACTTATAAACTCGATTATTCAAATCCGGGTACAAGAGCCGCAATGACGGATGTCCTGAGATTCTGGATTGAAGAGGCGGATATTGACGGCTACCGTTGTGATGTAGCCGGAGAAGTTCCTACCGATTTCTGGGAAGAAGTCAGACCGCGGCTTCAGGCTGTAAAACCTGTATTCATGCTTGCAGAAGCGTCCAAGCCGGATCTGCTACGTAAAAGTTTTGATGCAGATTACGCATGGCCGATGAAAGACGTTTTCAATGCGATAGCCGCTACTCAGGGAGTCAACAGGTATGCTGAAAAGACCGGTAAGAAATACCCGTCAACAAATGCTCAGGATATTCCCGGTTTATTGGCTAAACAGAAAAGCGAATATCCATACGGCAGCATCCACATGAATATGATTACCAACCATGATCTCAATTCATGGGAAGGAACGGAGTTTGACCGCTTCGGACCGGCCGTTGGCGCCTTTGCAGTATTGAGCTATACCCTCCCCGGCATGCCGATGCTTTATACCGGACAGGAAGTCGGATTCAACCATGCTTTCGAGTTCTTTGAGACTGACACCGTGCAACCCGACTACACAAAGAATGAGTTCACCTCTTTCTATAAAATTCTCAATGCGCTTAAACATCACAACACCGCGCTCAATGCCAACGAGCCTATTGAACACACAAACTTCATCACAACGGCTGATTCCGACGTACTGACGTTCACGCGCCAGAACGGCAAAGACAAGATATTTATCGCCGTAAACCTTTCAGACACCCCCTCCCACCTATCGTTTGGGCGCCGCGAGCCATATCTTGTCGGGCTCAGAGATATATTCTCCGGTGATGAAGCCGCGCTCCCGACGATGCTCCAGCCTTGGCAATACATCATTTTATCCACTCCGTATGATGGCATGACCCCGCCTCCTGCATCCTCATCAGAGAGCACAACATCATTATCAGGAAGTTACAAAGTGAAGTCATCAAACCATGACACCGGCGCCCGCCTGCGAGACCTGGCATGTACAAAAAGCGGTCACACACCAGCATACAAATCTCCCGGCAAAACAGCAACATCGACGGAATCATCATCCGCCTCCTCAAACGATGTAGCGGCAAACATCGGGACATCGACCTATTCTGGAACCACTTCCGGTTTCGGAGGTTTCAATCTCGCAAAACCCGACACACTCAAAAGACCGGCAAAGAAAATCAACAAAACATCCGCCATGCCCAAATTCCGACATGTCAGCAAACACAAGCTATGATATCCGGAACTCCAAAGATACTTACCGTAACCGTGATTTACAATCAGCGGATCGAAGACACCAACGTCTACCGGACACTGCTCTCCGGCTGCAATCATGTCTTTATCTACGACAACTCCCCTTCAGCCAAATCTGCAGACAATCTTCAGTCAGGCTGGATATATGTCGCGGATACATCCAATCCGGGACTAAGCACCGCTTATAACAAAGCCGCCAAGTATGCCCGCGACCACGGTTATGAATGGTTGTTAATCTGCGACCAGGATACGATATTTCCCAAAAATGCGATTCAGACATATATTAAAAATATCAAGGAGCACCCCGATGAAAATATGTTTATTCCAAGAATGATGGTGTCGGATAACAGATATATGTCTCCGGTCAAGTCAAGGAACTATATTGCCGGGATATCTGCAGACAGGGCTGAAGGAAGAATAGAACTTAAGAAATATGCAGTCATAAACAGCGGTATGATGGTAAACACCGAAGCTTTTCTCAAATGTGGCGGCTATAATGAGGATGTGTTTTTAGACTTTTCCGATTTCCAGTTTGTTGAAAGATTCGCCGATCTGTATCCATCGGCTTTTGTAATGGACATGACATGCAAACAGAATTTCAGCAATCTTACAGACTCGACAGAATCCAAACTGCAGCGATTCCGCCTTTTCTGCAAATCCCTGTCAGGCTATGAATCGTGTTATAAATTCGGCAAGCAAAAGATATCTCTGATTGTGACTAAACGGGCTTTGTCCCTATGCCTGAAATCAAAATCCTTTAAACCGTTATCAATTCTTCTCAAAACATATTTTTAGAATGATTTCCGTATGCATAGCCACATATAACGGTGAGAAATACATTAAAGAACAGATCGAATCGATCCTGCCGCAGCTTAATGAGAATGACGAGATTATAGTTTCCGATGATGGAAGCGACGACCGAACGCTCGATATACTGTCATCAATCAACGATTCCCGCATCCTTATTTACAACAACAAGGATAATCACGGCGTAAACGGTAATTTCTCAAATGCCCTTGCTCACAGCCATGGTGACTACATATTTCTGGCAGATCAAGACGATATATGGATGCCGGATAAGGCAAAAACATGTATAGATGCTTTGCAGAATGCGGATTTGATAGTACATGATGCTATTATTACAAATAATTTGCTTGTTTCATCAAATAAAAGCTTGTTTTCAGAGTTAAATATTAAAGAGGGTTTTATACCCAACTTTATTAGAAACAGATTTACTGGATGTTGTATGGCTTTCCGCAAGGAAGTACTTGATTACATACTTCCAATTCCTGACTCATGTGCATTTTTTCATGACCAATGGATCGGTTTGAAATGTATTTTGAAAGGTAAAGTAAAGTTCATACCATATAAGGGAATATTTTTCAGAAGACACGAAGATACAAACTCCTTTGCCGGTACCGGCAAAGGATTGCCGGTCATAAAAAAACTCACTTCCCGGATTTCACTGATCTTTAGGCTCTTTGCCCCATTCAGTAATGAGTGATATAAATCAGAAAGCTTAATGACAACCGCATCTATTGTCTTATATAATAATCCGGAGGAAGAGATTGTAAAACTTCTCGATAGCATACATACCGGCTCCGTTGACAAAGTTTTTATAATCGACCATTCAGATACCGACATTTTAAAATCCGTCGTAGCCCGGTATGACAGAACATTCTACTACAAACAGATAAATAAAGGATTCGGAGCCGGACATAACAAGGGATTGGAATTTGCCCTTGAATTAAAACCCGAATTTCACGCCTTTATCAATCCCGACATCTATTGGGAGGGAGATGTTATCGGAGAATTAGAATCTTTCATGAACAATAACCCGCAGTGTGGTCTGGTCATGCCTAAAATACTGTTTCCTAACGGAGATATCCAGTATTTGTGTAAGTTGCTGCCTACACCTTTTGATCTTTTTGTCAGGAGATTCCTTCCATTCAAGTCATATAAGGAAAGATTGAATGCAAGATATGAGATGAGATCAAGCGGATATGACAAGATAATGGAAATACCGTGTCTGTCAGGATGCTTTATGTTTGTCAGGACATCCGTATTGAAAGAGGCAGGTAATTTTGACGAGAGATTCTTTCTTTATGCAGAAGATATGGACCTTTGCAGGCGTATAGGCATGGTTTCCCAGACAATATTCAATCCAAATATAACAGTATATCATACTTTTCACAGAGCCTCATACAGAAGTGTAAAATATCTTGGACTTCATACAAGATCAGTTATAAAATACTTCAACAAATGGGGTTGGATCTTTGACAGTTACAGGAACAGATGTAATAAAAGATGCATCTCCGGAATATGAAAAAGGATTACCATCTGATTTTTGCCAATCCATTTATTCTAAATGGAGTCATATGGATGTTTGTATGGCTGATATATTCATTGGGCTGGAGTTATCTTTGTCCTAAGCTTTCCGACGGACTCTTGCTATTCATAATCGGATCTTCTGTTATATCCATTCTTATCGGTGCATTGGTTAATCATCGGAAATGGCTTACGTATAAGCCGATTAATGTTACCCGAACAAATATCACGACACAAACTGTCTTTCTCATAATATTGTATATCCTGTTTCTTATTGAAGCTAAATTTGCCGGAGGTTTGCCGCTGTTAGGTTACATCGGAATAGGACATGCAACCGTCTATAAGGATTTCGGACTCCCCTTGGTTCATGTTATAGTGGTTAACGGACTGTCCTCACTATGTATTTTTGCATTCTACTGCTATAAATCATCAAGAAACAAATCCTTTAGAAGGAGGCTGATCATTATTTGCCTTCTTGCCTTTATCCCTTTTTTCGTCATGTTTAACCGTGGAGGTATAATGGCAAATCTCTTGGGAATATTTATCCTTATTCTTATTAATTCAAAGAAACCTCTTAAACAGATCCTTATTCTTGTCGGGAGCTGTATTGTCCTGCTGTTCCTATTCGGTGCTGCCGGAAACCTCCGATTTGGTAAAGATGGAATGGACCGACTGTTGGAGATAGCGGAACCTACAGACAGATTCGAGGAATCCGGCATTCCCGGAGAGTACTTATGGGCATATCTATATGTCTCCACTCCTCTTGCGAATACCCAGAACACAATCGACAAATCCATGTGGTCCGACTCAGATACCGAAGATATTCAAAAATTTATCACATATGAGATTCTGCCGGAGATAGTATCCAAACGTATCGCCGGAGAACAGGAAACTGCCAACTTCCACAACAGGGCTCGCCTTATCAACCCGAACCTTACAGTAGCATCCATATACGGACGAGTCTACAACTATTTCGGCTGGTCGGGATTCTGGATTCTGTTTTCTGTGCTTATCGCATTCATCGTGATTAACCTCAGACTTGTATCCAAGCAATCGAATTTCCATGTCCCTTTAATGTTGACTCTTGATATAATAGTAATATTGAATATGTTCGACAACATGCTCATCTTTACCGGACTTGTACCCCAGGTGGCAATTTTCATATGTTGCTATTGGATTTCCCGACTGAAGTTCAAGAATCTACGGCGGGACGCGCGCAAATATCGGCAGATCAGATTCAAGAGAATGTAACGAATACACAATAAGTAGTTGATAAATTGTCCAAATCAATAACCCATAATATAATTGCCAAGGGTGTATTAAACATATTTAATATCCTCCTGCCTTTCATCATTACCCCCTATGTCTACAGGGTGTTGGGCGCACATAATATGGGCAACATAGACTATGCCAATACTCTATACGGGTATTTCGGGATGTTGGGATTGTCAGGCATCTACAACTACGGACTCAGGGAGATAAGCGCGAACAGAAATAAGATCGGGCTCGTAAAGACCATATACAAGAATCTTTTCTTCATCGGGCTGTTTACCAATCTTCTGTTTTTAGTCCTCTACATTTTCTTCATTCATTTCTTTATCCAGAATCCGGAACTTAAAAAGATAGCATACATTCTTTGCGGAAATCTTGTTTCCCAGATGATATATGTAGAATGGTACAACGAGGCAATGGAGGAATTCCGCTTCATAACGATAAAAACCATCGGCATCCGGTTGCTCAGTTTCATATTCATATTCATATTGGTCCGGAATAAAACCGATGAATACATATATGTTGCAATAACAGTTTTTGTAGCGATTTTCAATTACCTTGTAAGTTACATCTATTCCCGAAGAAAAATAAAGATACCTTTCCGGGAGCTTTTCAAAGGGCTGCATCCGGCACCATACATAATTCCGCTTCTGACAATTCTCATTCTGAACAATACAGGATACCTATACACCGTTTTCGACAGAACTCTGCTGGGACACTATACAGGCACTGAATCGGTAGCCTACTTCTCAATCGGTCAGAAGATCGTGGAGCTTTGCAAACTGGCAATACTCTCCGTAGTCTTCGCCACATTGCCCCGGCTTGCGCTATATCTTAATGAGAATCCGGAACTTTACCGGACAACACTAAAAAGAATCATGAGTCTGACAATGTGTCTCATGATTCCCGTAAGCGCCGCACTCCTTCTGCTTGCTGAACCCATTATCCTTATTTTTGGCGGTCAGGAATATATTCCGGCAATAAGTCCTATGCGGATTTTCGCCCTAAGAATAATAATATTAGGTGTCGATGCGATCTTATACAACGAAGTCATATTCCTTCATGGCAAAGAGAAAATACTGGTGATGTACAATCTTCTTTGCGGAGTCATAAACATCATTCTGAACTTTATATTCCTTGATGTGCTGACTCCCGAAATATCGATCGCATGCACTCTGGCCAGTGAAATTATATTCGTTGTGATTTGCCTTCTGTATATTAGAAAAAATATAAAAGTCAGCGTCGGACTTTTTAATAAGCAATGTCTTAGATATCTTATATTGTCACTCCTGTTTATCCCCATTATCTATGGGATACGATTGACGGGAATGAACTATGTATGGCTATCCATAACAGCTATCTCGATCTGCTTTGTTTTCTACGCAGTCACATTGACTGCGGTTAAAGACCGGAATGCCGTCGACCTGATTAATTTCACCCGCAAACTGATTAAAAAATAATCCAGTATTATGACTTCCAAAGAGATAAAAAGGATTGTAAAACTCCAAATCAACAGACCAAAATTCACAGACAACATATTGGCAGACAATTTCCCCTGCGGACAACTCGGCATGATATGTTCCATATGGTTCATAAGGCATAATGTATCGCCAAACTTTGTCACGATGCTGATGATCATATTTGGAGCTGTCGGAAGTATCCTTTTCGCAATACCAGACCTATGGTGCAAGATTGCCGGTTATCTTTGTTGGGTTATGTGGTATACGATGGACAATAGCGACGGACAGGTTGCACGTTTCTCAAAACGTTTCTCAAAATACGGGACACACATGGATCTGATAGCACACCTGATAGATCACCCATTGATGAATCTCGCTATATGGCTCACTCTTATACAGATATCCAACGCGGATATTTTTCTTATATCCTTATGCTCGATTACGGTGATTTCATGTGAAATGATTCTTCGGAATTTCACGACATTCCAATATTATATGGGCAAAGAGGGGGATACAAAACTTTCAGATGCTCCTTCCTCCCCGAATATTCTGAAATACATTCTTGTACAGTTCACATTGTTCCCCAATATAATAACTCTTTTTTCCTGGATATTCATTATCGGATATGCGATGGATTCGGCAATAGTAATTTATATATTTTACGGCTGGACAATCTATTTCCTATTATGTACTGCACGGCAGGTATTAAAAACCCTGATGCACTTTTATCATTCCTGACTTTTCACAGAACGCCTATTGAATCAATATTTTTATTATCTTTGTAGGAATTGTTTAAATTAGACAGTTCCTAAGAAATTGTCTGACCACGAACCTCTAACAATCACCAGATAAATGGCAAACAAGAAAGTTTATTTAGGTATGGTTGCCGACATAATGCACCCGGGGTTGATAAATATCATCAAAGAGGGAGCGAAGTATGGCGATCTCATTATCGGTCTATATACGGACAAAGCGGTAGCCGAGCATAAGAGACTTCCATTTCTGACCTACGATCAGCGCAGGCAGGTTGTGGAAAACATCAAGGGAGTCGCAGAGGTTGTCCCTCAGGATGAATGGTCCTACATACCCAACCTGAGAAAGCTGAGACCGGACTACATCATCCACGGGGATGACTGGAAAACCGGAATTGACAGCGAACTCCGCGGAGAGGTCTTCGAAGTCATGAAGGAACTGGGAGGGAAAGTTATCGAGATCCCTTACACAAAAGGCATCAATTCGAGCGGTCTTGTAGAGGAAGAGAAATCACTGGGCACCACACCGGAAGTGCGTATGAAATGTCTGCGTCGTCTCATAGCAGCCAAGCCTGTCGTCCGCATCATGGAGGCACATGACGGTCTTTGCGGTCTGATCATAGAGAATGCCGAAGTGCAGGCAAACGGAAAGACAAACGTCTTCGACGGCATGTGGTCGAGTTCGCTGACCGATTCCACTTCCAAAGGCAAACCGGACATTGAGGCTGTAGACCTGACCACCCGGCTACAGGATCTGAACAACATTCTTGAATGCACCACCAAACCGATTATATTCGATGGTGACACAGGAGGCAAGATCGAGCATTTCGTATTCACTGTGCGCACACTCGAACGCCATGGCATATCTGCCGTCATAATAGAGGATAAGGTAGGACTGAAAAAGAATTCGTTGTTCGGTACCGATGCCATACAGACCCAGGACACGATAGAGCATTTCTGCCGGAAGATACATGCCGGCAAGGAGGCACAGGTAACAGACGATTTCATGATAATAGCCCGGATCGAGAGTCTTATAGCCGGCAAGTCGGTCGACGACGCCATGGAGCGCGCCATCGCTTATGTAAATGCCGGTGCCGACGGCATCATGATTCACAGCAAGAACAAATCTGGAGAAGATATCAGGGAATTCTGCCTCAGATTCCGCAATGTGCATCCCAAGGTGCCTGTTGTAGTTGTGCCGACAACCTACAACCACATTTACGAGAAGGAGCTGGCTGAATGGGGTGTCAATGTCGTGATATATGCCAATCATATGCTTCGTTCGGCTTATCCGGCTATGAAAAAAACTGCCGAGACCATTCTCAAGAACGAGCGTTCGCTGGAGGTGAACGACATGTGTATGCCGATCAAGGAGATTCTAGAACTTATTCCAGGCACAAAATAATCGGATTATGGTATCTGTAGAAAACTTCTATAATACTCTGCGCAACGCCGGAGTGGATATGTTCACAGGTGTACCGGACTCGTTGCTGAAAGATCTATGCGCTTACATCACCGACAATTCTGACGCCTCCCACAATATAATAGCGGCAAACGAAGGAGCCGCCGTCGGCATAGCGACCGGACACTATCTCTCCACCGGCTCTGTGCCTGTGGTGTATATGCAGAACTCCGGCATCGGCAATGCCGTGAATCCGCTGATGTCTCTTGCCGACGAGAAAGTATATGCAATACCTGTGCTGCTCATCATAGGATGGCGCGGAGAGCCGGGCATACACGATGAACCTCAGCACGTAAAGCAAGGGGAAGTCACCCTTCCTCTCCTTGACGCCATGCAGATTCCGTATACTGTCCTTCCGGATGATGATGCCGCCGCGATTGTCACGGCGGGAAAGATGGTGAACGGCTGCAGGAGGTTGTCCAAGCCGCATGCCATCGTTATCCGCAAGAATACTTTCGGCAAATACAGACTGAAGAAAGAGGCAGTAAACGATTATCCCCTCTCAAGAGAGGAGGCTCTTGCCCGACTTGTGCATTCACTCGACAGCGACAGTGTGATTGTATCAACCACAGGCAAGCTGTCGCGTGAGCTGTTCGAGCTCCGCGAAGCACTTGGACAAGACCATAGCCATGACTTTCTGACTGTAGGCTCCATGGGACACAGCTCGTCGATAGCCCTTGGGATAGCATTGGAGAAACCTGACCGCAGGATATTCTGCTTCGATGGCGACGGAGCCTTCCTTATGCACATGGGTGCGATTTCAAATATCGGTGCCTTGTCTCCGAAGAACCTTGTCCATGTCGTCTTCAACAACGGAGCGCATGAATCGGTAGGCGGACAGCCTACTCTCGGCTTCAATATAGACATCTGCGCTGTTGCCAGGGCATGTGGCTACCGCGAAGCATTCTCCATATCCACTGAAGAAGAATTCCATACACTTCCAAACTGTATCAAGGAGAATGAAGGACCGGTAATGATTGAACTCCGTGTGCGTATCGATTCCCGCGACAATCTTGGCAGACCTACAACCACACCTGTGGAGAACAAAGAGGCTTTCATGAAAAATCTTGGAATATGAGGTTGTTGATTATTTCAGATATTCATGCAAACCTGTCAGCCTTAAACCGCATTCTTGAAGACGCAGACTCAAGGTATGAATATGATGAGATTGCCATTTTGGGAGATATCATCAATTACGGCATGAGACCGGCTGAAACGATCGATATCCTCAGGTCTCTCAGAAAACCTGTCACAGTGAATCTATTCGGCAATCATGAAAAAGCTTTGTTTGACGGAGACACGTCCCATTTCTCGACAGACCGAGGAAGAGCGGTTCTTGAATATACAAGGAACATACTTACCGATGACTCCAGGGAATATCTTATAAACAATCTCTCCAGAACAGGAATGTCTGAAACAATAATTGACGGGAAAAGATTCCTGTTCGTTCACGGAACTTTATCAGATCCCTTCTGGGGAAAGATGAATGATGAGGAGAAAAGGAAACCGGAATATGCCCGATATGACTATGTGATTTCAGGACACAGCCATATACCTGATTTTACCGAATTCTTCTATGAGGACAGCTCCATGCCTGAATATAGGAACAGGAAAAGAACCGTTTTTCTTAACCCCGGCTCTGCAGGTCAACCCAGAAACCATAACCCCGAGGCGCAATACCTTTTTGTCGATACAGAAAGGGAGATATTTCATTTCAACAGTGTTAAGTATGATGTGGAATATGAGCAATCCTTATATATGGGAGAAAACATTGACAATTTCTATAAAACAAGACTGACAAACGGTATATGAAGACACTATATGTTATAAGCGGAGCAACAGGCATGACCGGCAGCGAACTCTCCCGCCAGCTGGTCAACAGCGGTGATACGGTGATCGGATTCGACAATTTCTTTGCAAGTTCTATCGATACAGTCAAAGATATCATCGACAATCCTTTGTTCATCTTTCATGAATGGGATATCAATGACACAGGACAAATGGAACAGCTAAAAAGATTGGTTATCGACTTAAAACCTTCATACGATTCCATAGTATATATCAACTGCGCAGCCGTTGTGCATACCGAACATTTCTATGAGGTGGAGCATACATACTCAACTAATGTAGTTTCAATGCGCACATTCCTTCAACAGGCCATAGAGGTAAAGGCTGACATCTATATCAATTGCTCTACATCCGAAGTGTATTCGATGCAGTCTTGGAACAGCAACGGCGGTGTGAGGGAAGATGATTTCCTTGTTCTTGCAACTGCTGAACACAGCCAGCGCACAAGCTATGCCACAGGGAAACTTCTTACTGAATTCTTTATAAAGGATGCCGTCGACAAAGGCAAGATCAAGGGATGCTCCATAAGGTTCGCAAATGTATATAGCAGACATGAACGATTCGCCAAACATATCATACCACATATCATAAATCAGCTTATAGCCGGCGAGACTGTCAGACTTCTTGAGAATTCAAAGAAAAACAAACGCACTTTCCTTCATAATATAGACAGCTGCAATGCAGTGCTGGAGCTGATCGATCATCCGGAGGCTCTTGACGGCACCGTGTATAATGTGGCTACAGATGAAGAGATCTCAATTGTCGATCTGACAAAGCTGATAGCCCGGAAGATGGGCATAGAGAATCCCCGGATAGAGTTTGAGGGATACAGGGATTCGGATCCTGAACGCAGACTGCTCAATACAGACAAACTTCGCTCAAGGACGAACTGGAAACCGCAGGTCTCACTCGACAAGGGTCTTGATCTATGTGTGGCAAGTATATGATGCATATCCGATATGAGAACTTTGATTATTACTGTTGCAGGAACCGCTACGAGGTTTAACAGGGATACGGAGATTCCTACCTTGAAATGCCTTTATGAGACCGGTGGCTATAAAAACACCTTGCTTTACCAGATTCTCGACAAGGCGAGAGACTATGACGAATATGTGATTGTCGGCGGTTATCTTTACGACAAACTGGAGGAGTTTATAGACCTGAACCTTAGAGAATTCAAAAACAGGATAAAGCTTATTTTCAATCCTGAATATTCCACTTTCGGCTCCGGCTACAGTCTGATATTGGGTATCCGTAACGCCTGTCCCGATGCAAAGGAGATACTGTTTGTGGAGGGCGACCTGTATTTTGACAGTAAAGATTTCGAAGAGGTAAAGAAATCAGAGAAGGCAGTCTTCACTGTAAATCATGAACTGATAACTGCCCGGAAAGCTGTAGTTGTCTATGAGGATAAGAACGGTTTTCTCCACTATCTATACGACACCTCCCATTCATATCTTCAGATTCCGGAGCCATTCCTCGCTGTCTACAATTCCGGACAGGTATGGAAGTTCACAGATATGTATAAACTGACAAATGTATTGGATTCTCTATCCCCGAAACAGATACGGGGCACCAACCTTGAAATAATTCAGGGATACTTCGGTGACCTTCCCTCCGGGCAATATAAAATGGTGTCATTCGACACATGGCACAATTGCAATACTGTAAAAGATTATGAAACCGTTTTAAACAAAATAAGCAAATGAAGAGTCTGAACGATAAACTTCAGACGCTCCAGACAAGACTGCTGGAGTCGGACGAGAAGGTAAAAATAATGATTATCGGTCTTGGAAGTGTGGGTGTATACCTGCTCGACTATCTTATAAGTACGGCAGATCCACGCATGGAGATAATCGTAGTAGGGCGTAATCATGACAAGATGCAATCCGATGTAAATATAGTTCGCACGGCAGCCGCTATCCGCCGTCAGATAAGAACGACGATTCACATTGAGGGGAATTGCGATCTTGAGAAGGTTGATAATATCGCGGCTGTGCTGAAAAAGTGGCAGCCTGATTTCATAGTAAACAGCAGTCGTGTATACTCGGGACTTAAATACGGCAGCATATCATGGTCTCACCTGCGGGCATATGGCATATGGACTCCACTGTCTGTCAAATTCGCCAAGAATATCATGAATGCTTACGAAAAGGCAGATTGCAATGCTATTTCTATCAATACATCATATTCCGACGCTGTCATTCCATGGCTGAAGTCGGAAGGAATGGCTTATTTCGACTTCGGAAGCGGCAATCTGAACCATCTTATACCCCGCATGAAATTCCATATCGCCGATAAACATAGTATCGACAATCTGAACGATATTGACATTTCTCTAGCGGTCAGCCATTTCCACGATGTGGTCATAAGCAAGGAGGGACAGCCCGAAGGTCTGGATATTCTTCTTGATATAAAATATAAAGGGGAAAACCTTGCATTCGACAAAGAGGAACTGCTTGCTGCCTGCAAAATACCGATGCCGGTTGATCAGAAACGAAACATGATGAACGCGTCAAGCAATTTCGATATCATAAATTCCATTCTGACTGCCATTGTAGAAAAGAGGATTGTCAAGATACACACTCCCGGTGTAGATGGTGAGATAGGTGGATATCCTTTCATCATTGATGGCAGAGAGAAAATTATCGGATACATTGACCAATCGGTCTTTTCACTTGAAGAGATGAGAAAAGCCAATCGCCTGTCTATCTATTTCGACGGTATTGAGAATGTAGAAAATGGGATTCTCACCTATACCGATGAATTAATAGAGAAAGTTGAAAAAGAATTTGGATGCGAATTAGCAAAGGAGATAAAACTTTCCGATTCAAACACCACAGCCAATTTCTTGATTGACAAAATTATTAATCCTAATAAGTAAGTGATAAAAATTAATGAACATATAAAACGCGATTGTTTATTGACGGATTTTGCCGCGGAGGGATGGAGCATACCGGCGTATGCGACTGACCGACAAGGTGAAAGACGCAATAAAGAACAAGTTTTATAGTTCAAGATAATTTCACTTACATATATCGTTTAATTTTTATTACTTACTTAAATAACAATCCTTACCATACTGTCACAAGGGGTCTTAGCAATCTAAGATCCCATTTTTACTTATTGGAACCTTAGACATTAGGATTGTGCGCCACATCCACCAGGCGCTTCACAACATCTGCATTATTCGGAGCCTGGAGCATAGAATGGTCAAAGAATTCCAGTCTGTGTATATCGCTGCCACAGACATCTGCCATTCCCTCCTTTAGAAGCCATTCGGCTTTTTTACGTGCGGTCTCTCCGTATCCTCCGACCAAAGAGATAAAATTGATCTGGAATTTCAGTCCGCGTTGACGCCATTTGTAATAATCAGACTCGCCCATATACCGATAACGTTCCGGATGAGCCAGCAACAAAGTATAACCCTTGGAGATGGCACCCGATATCATGTCGTCCATACCATAAGGCGGATTAAAATAACTTGTTTCTACCAGAAGATGATCTTCTTTCTCGCCAATTGTCAGAAAACGGTTTTCCTGCAGTCTCTCCTCAAACAGAGAATCAAGCATATTTTCCGAAGCGAGGTGTAATTCTATATTACCCTTATACGCATCTTTAAGTTCCTGGAAACGCTCTTGAAGTTTCTCGGGAGTATTGGGATAATCTTCCATTACATGCGGTGTCAACCATATCTTTTTAACATTCGCATCCTCATACCTTTTCAACACTGCCAATGAATCTTCCATTGTCTTGATTCCGTCGTCCACTCCGGGGAGGATATGAGAATGCCAGTCCGTAAACCCGTCAAGCATTCCACTTTCACCAAGTTTTGTCTTTTTACTAAATGGCCACATTTTCAAATATTTAAGTAAGTGATCAAATTAAACATATAGTATGGACGCAGGATTTTCCGAGGGATTTCTGCAGGTTGAAGAAAGAGCAATGCGGGCATTGGCTCATGATCTCAATTTTAAAGGAATTCGCCGATTTATCAATTGCGACTGATGAAACATGCGGAAAGCACCGGAAAAGACAAGTTCAGGCTATATGAGATATCTAAAAATCACTTACTATCGTTTTAATTTGATTACTTACTTATTAAGGAGCATCAGCATAATGCCAATGCTCCATTTATAAACAATTTAGATTGAATGACGGTTATTTTTAACAGCTTCTTATTTTGTTCCATCTGATGATCCATCGTATTATGAGCCGTAATATGAGCCATAAGCGCCATAACGACCTCCACTATACATTTCGGTAGCGTTAAGTATAATCGACATCTGAGGATAAGCTTTGTTTTTATACAGATCATCAACCTCAGCCACCATCTGCCTGTCAAATAATCCGGCACGTATAATGAATACCGTACGATCAACAAATTTGCTGACAATCTTGGTATCCGCGACTACATTGGCAGGCGGACAATCAAGAATCACAAAATCGTATTCTTCACGTGCCTCTTTTACAAACTTCTCAAATCTTTCCGTATCAAGCAGCTCAGCAGGGTTCGGTGGTCTATGACCAATCGGCATTACATACAAACAGGGATGAGCCTTGACAGGTACAACAAAATTGTTCCATGTATCGACATTACCAGTCAAATAATTGCTCAATCCCCTTGAAGGCATGCCTACAAATTGTGAAACTGATCCATGACGAAGGTCACAGTCGACAAGAAGCACTTTCCTGTTCTTCAAGGCAAACGATGCACTCAAGTTATAAGAGATAAACGATTTTCCGGAACCGGGGTTATACGAAGTCAGCATTATAACATTGCATCCATCTTTCTTGTGGATCATAAATTCAATATTACCGCGTACAATCCGGAAGCTTTCGCTTATTACATCACGGCTGCCGTCAGCCACAACCTCAAGGACCGTTTCCAATTCATTGCCGTCCTTCTTTTTAGAAGGAATGAGTTTTGTTACAAGTTTCCTAAATGTAGAAACTCTTCCTTTTAATGGAATCTCTCCGGCAAATGGAGCTGACATCGACTCAATATCTTTGCGGCTACGCACTGTAGTGTCGGTTGCAACGACAATATACAAGACTATGCCGGGCACTAAAAGTCCGAACAGAAACGCAACTGCAAGAATCATGCTCTTCTTGGGAGCCACAGGTTTTAAGGAACCTGTAGGAGGGGTGATGATTCTTGTATTATATGCTGTAAAGGTCTGTGTCAGTTCATTCTCCTCTCTTTTTTGTAAAAGATAGAGATAAAGAGCCTCTGTCACCTTCTGACGACGCTCTACGCTGAGAAGATATTTAGCCTGAGTAGGTCCGGAAGCCAGTTGGCTATCGACCTCACCTTTTGCTCCACGCAGATTTTTCATTGCCATATTCAAAGAAGATACCTGCGCATTTATTCCCCGTACAATCGATTCTCGCATTCCTCGGATCTGAATATCATAATCCTGAACCAACGGGTTAGCTTCTGAAGAATTCTGTACAAGATTATTGCGATTAAGCAACAACGAATTATATGTCGATATCTCATTCTCCAATGCCGGAGATCCGATTCCGGTATTGACAGGAATTACAGAATTTGCATTTGTCGGATTATTTACATAATCGCGGAGATATACGCACATTGTCATCTGATTGGACAGGTCAAGCATCTCCTTTGACACTTCAGTGCTTTGCTTCATACTGATTTTTGCGGCTTCAGCAAGATCCGGCACGAGATTTTCTGACTTATATTTGGAAATATCGCTATCTACCGTGCCAAGTTCACCTTCTATTATATGAAGCCGCTCATCAATGAATTTTGAAGTAGCCACAGCTACTTTATTCTTGTCCTGCACCCAGTTTCCATTATATACTTCCACTACATTTTTGAGAATATCCACTGCTCTCTGTGTCGAGACATCCTTGATGTAGAGCTGAATCACATCTGCATCTTTATCTGCAAGATCCGCTTTCAAACGTCCTGAATAATACTCGATCGTATTTTGCAATTCACTACGGGTGACAATAATGACATTTGATTCGCCGGCATTATCTTTCTTGGATGGGATATACTGACCGTTCGGACTCACTACAACGCGACCTACAGGAGTTTCTATCGGATCAAAACCGATCTTTGCATTGACCTCTTTGTCGTATTTTACAAAGCCTTCTTCAGTGCCTTTATAAAATTTGAACAATTTTATCGATCCGGTCTTCTCCATTACCACTCTTAATCCGGCTGATTCCTGCTCTTCAATGTCAAGAAACTGAACCTTTATAGGAAGATTTGTTCCATATAATGTTGTACCATGAAATGATCCTTCACGAGTATAATCCATCTCCAAACCGAGTCTTTTGACAACCTCCGCCATTACCGCAGGTGATGTCAATGAAATCAACTCGTTGTTGACATTCGTATTTGAAGAAACAAAACCCATCGAAGAAAATGCACTGGCAATATCTGACATTCCACCATTTTCATTATCCTGAATAAGGACTTCCATCTCCCGCTCGTACACCGGTTGCTGACGGAGAATATACAAAAAGCCCATGCCGCAACAGATCACGACAGAAGCTACAAACCATTGCCAATACTTAACACACTGACTCATAAAGTCTCGAAATGAGAAACCCACTTCCTGATCTTGAGTCTCCGGTGCTTTTACATTTGAATCCATTGGTATCGTTACTGATTTCTTGAAGATTTATTAAGTAAGTGATCAAATTAAACATATGGTATGGACGCAGGATTTTCCGAGGGATTTCTGCTGGTTGAAGAAAGAGCAATGCGCGCATTGCGACTGATGAAACATGCGGAAAGCACCGGAAAAGACAAGTTCAGGCTATATGAGATATCTAAAAATCACTTACTATCGTTTTAATTTGATTACTTACTTATTTATTGATAAATACAGCCACTGTAGTCGTTACTGAGGTGAGCAAAGAAGCAACCGAAATCCAGAAACTGACACTCAACGCATTGTTTCCGTTGACGGTCGTGCTCCGTTTACGCATTTTATTAGGCTCCACATATATGACATCATCCTGCTGCAGGTAATATGCCGGACTTGATGTCAAGTTTTTTGCATCAGTAAGATCGAGAATATATGTCCTGATCTTGCCATTCTCCTTTCGAAGCACCCTTATGTTCTCACGTTGACCGGTTATTGCAAGATCCCCGGCAAGAGAGATGGCCTCTAGTACGGTCAAATCATCCCTGTTCATATCAAAACGTCCCGGGTTGTTTACATCACCGATTACAGAGATACCGGCATTCAGAAACTCCACAGTCACCACAGGATCTTTCGCCAATTGACGACCGATAATCTCTCCTTTTATATATCCGGCGACTTCACTTCGTGTCATGCCGGCAATATGAAGCACGCCAAGCACCGGAAAATCAATCGTACCCTCCGGACTTACCGTATAGTCCGCGACAGTCTCACTACCGCCTCCGGTGTAGGAACGTAACTCCGCACCATTTCCATTGACAGAACCACCCTGCCCTATACGGCTGGAATATACAGGCAGATTGAACAGACTCGAAATCCGAGGATCTTTGGACTTGACCAAAATGGCAAGTTTATCGCCCGCTTTCACCTTAAACGGCACACTTTTCACATTATCCAGAATCATCTCGGTATTTACATCCTGGAAATACGCTACTTCTTGAGGGACTTTACAGCCGGTCATAAGCACCAGCGCTACGACCGCCAACACTCCGCGATAAATATGGCGGATTCTTTTCATCTCTTTATTCTTATTTTATAATTATATATACACAGCAACATCAACAACATATCAACTGCAACAATCAATATCAATGCCGTTGTCTGATGAAAGCCAGAAACCAATTCGCCTATCCCGCCTATTAAATTAACGGCATTTACGACATATATTATACCAAATACCGTAAAAATTAACCCCAACCATGCCGACAATTCATTTATCCTAATAAAGCCGTACAGATTGCTTGAAAGTGCATCTTTCATCTATGGAGGGAATAGTGTCGGCACTGAGAGAACCACACTGTATTAATGGATTGCCGACAGATAGGAATCATCTGAGTCTCAACATTGTGCCCGGTTCAAGAGGTGTCGATTCCGTAATGAAGTTGAGCTGACATAGACGGAACGCAGAGATTCCCGCTCTTTGGGCTATTTTCTTTAAAGTGTCACCCTCCCTTACTACATAGGTCGATTTATCTGAAAGGCTCTTTTTGGAACCGTTGAAACCTGTGGCAAACACTTTGGTTTCATTCTGCCTTTCAAGAGTCCCGGAATATACCCGGTTGAAACTAGAGGTAAAGTCAAATACTGAGGCGGGATCGAGTGCCACTCCATATTTGCGTGTCTCAAAATGCAGGTGTGGTCCTGTTGAATTACCGCTGTTGCCACTGAGTCCCACGGCATTGCGGGCATCCACAAATTGTCCCATACCTACCATAAGCCTGGATAGATGTGCATAACGGGTTTCCATTCCACCGTCATGTTTAAGCACTACATAATGACCGTATCCGTTTGCCTCATAGCCCACTTTTGACACGAACCCCGGCAAAACAGCCCTTACGGTGTCGCCCACGTTCATGGCTATGTCAATTCCTTTGTGCATACGCTTGAATTGTAGTCGGTAGCCAAAATTAGAGGTGATTCGTCCCCATTCCGGAGTATAGATGGCTCCATAATAATTTGACAGAGGAAACGATTGCATGTCGCTCCTTCGCGAACTATTTACAGCCTCAATCATTGCCTCAAGGCTATTCGACCCATTTACGGCTGAAACGAGAGAACTCATACTATCCTCTTCGGAAGTCTGGATAATATAGTCGAGTACCCCTTTCTTTTGAGCGGCAACATCGATTAGCGTGACCATTAGAGCCACTGTCAATAATAATCTTTTCAATTGTGAGGAGGATAAGTTTTTTTAGTAAAAATTTGAGTTATGATTTGGAAGCCTTGTCCGCTACTTTCTTTTTTCTTTCTTCAATAATCGGTTGTAAGAACAGAATCCAGGCGGCACAAGCAACGAAAGCAAGGAATGTGAATCCGACTAGAATCTGCAGTTTTCTCGGACTTGTGGCCCTGACAGGCACGGTGGCAGGAGCGACTGTGGCAAAAACCGGGGTATTTTCCTGCACCTTAGCTTGAGCCGCCTGCACCTGTTGGGAAGTCTGATTGTAGAGGTTGAAAGCGAGAGTCGCCTCATTTTCGAGCCTGTCCCGTACTGTCTGAGCCGAATGAAGAGTCATACCCTGGTTGCGGTCAAGATAATTTGCATACGCCTGCTGTGCCTTGTAATAATTCTCTTTAGCTTCCTTGTTGAGCGTCTGAACATATTCAAGGTCGTGACGTGCCTTAGTGGTTCGATAGTCGGTTACAAAATCCTGCAGTCTCCTGGTTACGGTGTCAGCGAGCATAGCTGATACGATTGGATCCTGCATTTTCACATTGATAGTGATTACCAAGGTTTTGGGATCTACTGCAGCCGAAACTCTACCGTTGAGGGCTTCCACTAAAGCGCTCTCCTTCGGTGTAAGCTGGAAATTGTTGACTGTGTGGGCAATTCCGGCTTCGTCATCATCGCCACCTGAAAAGAGTTCTAATATTTTAGAAGGAAGACCTATAATTGAACCCCACCATGGACCTTTAGTGTCATTTTCAAGAAATTCGCGTACAGTTGTAGTAGAGTTATCTTCATCATTTCTCTTCACCTTCACATCGAAAAGTCCTGTGACGAAAGGCACTGAACTTACCACATCAGGATATAACTGCGGATAAAGGGCATCCGCACCTCTTTTGCCCTCCCCGATGCCAACCAAAGAGGCAAATGCTCCGAGACCACCACCTGATTTGCCATCGGAAGATTCCGGAGCCAACTTAACAGTTGTCGCATATTCCTTGGGGATACTGAAAGCCACTATCAGACCTAAGAGCGCTCCGCAAAGACTCCAGATAAGAAGCTTCCTGCGCTGCTTCCAAAGCGTCATACCCAATTCCAGAAGATCTATTTCCTTTTCCGGATCTTCGTTTTGAATCATATCCTTATCTTCCTGCATCTTTATTTTTTGAAAATGTTGGCAATAGTGGCAGCCATTGTAGCCACTGAACTGAAGCTTGTAGCGTATGCGAGAATTTTAGCCCAATCGACACCTCCGGTGTTTGATTTCGAAGGCACTATGATATGGCAACCCGGTTCTATAGGCGTATTACGTTTTACCCTTGCTATAGTACCGTTCTGATACACAATAAAAGTCTTACTCTTCTTAGCCTGCTGTCCGTATCCTCCTGCCTGGTCTATATAATATTTAAGTTTCTTTTTGGGGTCATATACCACCGCGTTCGGGTTCATCACATCACCGGAAATCTTGACGGTGCTCTGCATCTCAGGTATGTAGATCCTGTCGCCGGGTTGGAGCACAAGGTCATAATGTGAACCTGGATTTGCAAGCGCCTTCTCGAGATTGATCCCTACATTATATGTATCAGATATTTCGATTTTGGCGAGTGAGATAGAATCGCTACCCGCTGATTTGTTGCTGGACAAGGCCAGATTAAGAGCCGCCCTGCGTGCATTTATCTCAGCTTCAGAGAGACGCCGCACCAAACTTGCGCCCTTGACATAAGCACCATCTATAACACCACCTGCACGTTCTACTATCTCCGTAATACGCTGGTTACGTTTGGAAAGGGTGTAATCTCCAGCAAAGAGTATCTCTCCATCTATATTTACTGTCTCTTGTGTGGAATATCCGGGGCTGCGACGTATCTCTACGTGGTCATATGGCTTAAGAATAAATCCTTTCCCCTCTCCTACTGCAAGCCCGTTCTCTATCGAAAGCGAGAAATTTTCCGAGAGCCGTTGGGTCGGGGTAGTGGAAGACGGATCCACTATTCTTCTGGAGACATCCACTCTTGAAGTGGAGGCACCCTCGAGCAATCCTCCGGCTTGGAAGATAAGATCCTCCAACGTTGTATTTTCGGCAAATGGATAAGATCCCGGATTAGCCACCTGACCGCCGATATAAAGCGCACCTCTCTCATTGAGTTCATGCACACTTGAAATCACAATCATGTCATTGCGTTTCAGTTCAATATCCGGGGCTCTACCGGCAAGAATGTCTGTAAGGTCAAGGGCTATTACTTCAAGCTGAAGTTCCGGACCCTCGCGATAAAGCAGCACGCGGTCAGTATAAGCATCCTCAGTCACTCCGTCAGCTTTACTAATAAGATCACGCACAGTATTCACACCCTGTCCGATAGCAAACATTCCCGGGCGATATACAGATCCTTTCAACTCCACGCGGTTGGAATAACGGTCAAGAATGGTACCGACCGTTATTATGTCTCCGTCTTTGAGCCGATATGTGTCGAATTCAGCTTTGTCAATATTGAAAAGTTCGTTTTCAGTGCCAGACTGGCGTGCCAGACGCACCATGCCGGAATATGCGTCACCGGTAAAGCCTCCTGCATAATCAAGAAGACTTTTGAGCGATTCATTGGGCTTGATTTCATAATACATCGGACGCTTCACGTTGCCATCTATGCTGACAAGGCGCTCGTACGGAGGAACTATAATCACATCTCCCTCCTGAAGACGGATATTGCCACTTGTCTTTCCATTGAAGAGATATTCGTAGATATCCACGCCTGAAACTTTCTTACCGTTGCGAAGCACCTGGATGTTGCGAAGCGAACCTATGTCGTTGATACCGCCCGCACGGTATAAGGCATGAAAGACACTTGAGAAGGGGGACATTCGGAACGTACCGGGAGTCGCAACTTCACCAAGTATGTCAACCTGAATCGAACGTACTTGCCCGAGAGTAACCTGAACTTCAGTTTCAGCATCCGACATTCCCGCATATTTCTTCGAGAAGAGGCTTTTGATATGTTTGTTGGCATCCTTGATATTGAGTCCATTAAGATAAACAGGACCAATCTGCGAAATCATAATACTACCCTCAGGAGAAATCGTCTGGCGAAGATGATCCTCGGATGTACCCCAGATATCGATAACAACCTCATCGCCAGGACCGAGGCGATAATTCTGCGGGGTGGCAAGATTCTCGCTTGGCTCGAAAGTGAGCGACCTGGAATTGAACACCTGATGTCCGAAAATCCGGCGGGCGGCAACTTGACCGTCGGCACCCTTGTCAATTTCCCGCTGAACATCATCAATCTTGTCAGAAACGACATCGTCCGATGCTTTATGCCGTCTTTCGGCGGCTGCGCCTCCCACACTTTGGTTGGCAACAAGCGTTTCTGACTGTTGGCTGGATTCCAACTTATCCTTTATGCGTTTCGCCTGCTCAGGAGTTACCCCCATAGCCATCAGTTCCTTACCAATCTGCTTTTCGGTCTTGCCGGCGGCTGTCTGGCGTTTGATATGCTCTATTACCTGATTGTCAGTAATGGCATATGCCATTACTGACGCCATCATAAATAAAAATAGCAATATGCGTCGTGTCTTCATTAATCTGACTATATTTAACTTCGTTATAAATTTTACTATGCTGTCATAGCTGGAGACTCACTAAAGATAATGCAAAATTACGATTTTTGTCTATTATATCAAACTTTAGATCAGTGAATTTCACCAGTGAACGGAGTATCCATACGGAGCTATAAGTTTTAAAGGAATCATGGAGTGTCATCATCTCTTATTTGTTTTTAAGAAGCTTCTTAATCATACAGCCTGATACCAAGTCTCTTCTCTCTTTTGTGAATCATTTCAGTAAGAAGAATATTCAACGCCACAAGAGACACCACATCTATGAGAATAATCCAAACTGATTCCAAGTATACTGAAAGCAGAACATTCAACAACACCATCAGCATATCAGCGGCAACAATCAATATCAATGCCTTTGACTGATGAAAGCCTAAAGCAAGCAGTTTATGATGTATATGCGTTTTATCCGGAAGAAATGGACTACGACCATGCCTGATCCTGTGAAAGAACACCCTTACCACATCAAAGCACGGCAACATCAACGGAGATATCGCCATGACAAAAACATTATAATCTTTCCCGACACCATCATCCGGAGTGTTAAAAACCACAATCGCAAGAAATGCCAGAATCAGCCCTATGGTGAGGGATCCGGTATCTCCCATAAATATCTTCGTGTGTTTATCCGCACGTCCGAACACATTGTAATAGAAGAATGGAATCAAGGTGCCGAGCGTAGCCCCCGCAAGCATCATATACCCATAATGGCCTGTAGCCCACAAGACATATGAATACCATACAAGCGCAACCGCACTCAATCCCGAAGCCAGTCCGTCTATCCCGTCTATTAAATTAATGGCATTTACGACATATATTATACCAAATATGGTAAAAAGCAATCCGAACCATACCGGCAATTCATTTATCCAAAGAAAACCATGCAGATTCCTTACCCATTCTCCCGAGAATGTTATAAGGACACCGGCTACAACCTGTGCCACAAATTTTGCCCTATACTTTACACCGACAAGATCATCCGCGAGACCAACCAGATAAATAAGCGTAAGCGAACACATCAGAAACGCTATGCTCATACCCGACTGTTTCATCACAGACACCACATTTCCGGGATATACCTGCAGATTAAATCCTATTGTTATACAAAAAGCAAACAACAATGCCGGCATAAAGGCAATCCCGCCAAGTCTGGGAACAACACCTGTATGAATCTTTCTCGCATTGGGAGTATCAAACAGGTTACGTCTGAATGCAATCAATAAAATTTTGGGGATTATCAATCCTGTCAATAGTATTGATATGCCCAAACATATTATGTAATTAATTGTCCAGTGTTCCATTTTATCTACGATATAACACCATATATCTCAGATAATCAATAAACGACCTCATTAAGATAGATATCGCCAGATCATGTTGATCAATGAGAGTTTATCCTTATTCTACAAAATTACAACTTTTTATCCAATACTCCAATTTATCTACACAACGAACATCTGAATTCAAATTCAGATTGATTCGTTTTTTTGACAGAATAACCTGGCTTATATTCGTTCACAAGAGTGCGTCGGCAAGAATTTTGAGCTTATATAGATTATTGCTAATTTTACACCCGATAGAATTAATAAGCTTAAAAAAATAAAAACACCGATACAGATTATGTCAACAAACACTGTAGACAATACCCGCAAAGTCACCACCCGTCGCCTGACGGAGATGAAACAAAGAGGTGAAAAAATATCAATGCTTACCTCTTACGATTACTCAATGGCAAAAATAGTCGATGCCGCCGGCATAGATGTCATTCTTGTAGGAGACTCCGCGTCAAACGTTATGGTCGGCAACACCACAACACTACCGATCACACTCGACCAGATGATTTACCATGCAAAATCCGTTATGAATGGAGTAAGCAGGGCTCTGGTTGTGGTAGATATGCCGTTCGGTTCCTATCAGGGCAACTCAAAAGAAGCCCTTGCCTCTGCCATTCGCATAATGAAAGAAAGTCAGGCAGAAGCTGTAAAGATAGAAGGAGGAGCAGAAATTCGTGAATCGATCGAACGCATATTGTGTGCGGGTATTCCAGTCATGGGGCACCTGGGGCTCACTCCGCAATCCATAAATAAATTCGGCACTTATAATGTTCGTGCAAGAAAAGAGGAGGAAGCAAACAAACTGATTGAAGACGCCCATATCCTTGAGGATTTAGGCTGCTTTGCTCTTGTGCTTGAAAAAATTCCGGCAGAATTGGCTGAAAGAGTGGCAAAAGAACTTACCATACCTGTAATAGGCATAGGAGCAGGAGGAGGCGTTGACGGACAGGTATTGGTGATCCATGACATGCTTGGTATAAACCAGGGATTTTCTCCAAGATTCCTTCGCAGATACGCAGATCTGGCAACCATAATGACAGAGGGAGTACAGCACTATATTTCCGATGTAAAGTCCGGTGATTTCCCATCAGAAGCAGAATCTTATTGACAATTACAATTTTTTTTGATTTTTCTTGCTGAGTTATCAAAAATTTTATAATTTTGCACTCGCTTTTAAACCGAATAATTGCTTCTGCAAGGAAGATCATATCGGCAAAGCATATAAATCGGGGTGTAGCTCAGTAGGTTTAGAGTACGCGTCTGGGGGGCGTGAGGTCGCAAGTTCGAATCTTGTCACCCCGACAAAAAGCTGATGAATAAATTCATCAGCTTTTTTTTTGTAAAAGCATTTGATATATGCAGGACATGGACAACTGACAGACTCCAATACAAACCAATAGAAAATCCACTGTACAAATCATTGATATAAAAGTTCATATCCAGACGACTTGTCTTTAATCTTGTTTTTTATTGTAAATTTTTAAGAATTTATTTGGTCAATTAAAAAAAAGATTATAACTTTGCACTCGCAATCGGGAAGCAAATCTCGGTGGCAACCCCAAAATGGTGCGGTAGTTCAGCTGGTTAGAATACATGCCTGTCACGCATGGGGTCGCGGGTTCGAGTCCCGTCCGCACCGCTGAGGAGAGAGGAAGAGCAGCAGAGTAAACTTAGGTTTCCTGTTGCTCTTTTTCGCAATATATACATTTTTCACTATATCACTTCCAAGAATGACGATAGGCATTATAAACGGACCTAATTTAAACTTACTCGGTTTCCGCAAACCCGAAATATATGGAAACGAGATATTCGAAAATACTCTGAAAAATCTAAAGCAAGACTTCCCTAATGTTGATTTAAACTACTTTCAATCCAACATCGAGGGAGAGATAATCGATTTTATCCAGAAAATCAACCGGGATAAGGATTATATCGGCATCGTTCTGAATCCGGGAGCATACGCCCATTATTCATATGCCATTGCCGACGCCATTGCCGACAGCACATTACCTGTAATTGAAGTTCACATATCAAACATTCATGCTCGCGATGAATTCCGGGCAAAATCCGTAACAGCCCGTATGGCGGATGCAGTATTGACAGGATTCGGAAGAGACGGATACCGTATGGCTATAGACTACCTGATCTGCAACCACAAATGACACCTGAATTAACACAATATATCGAAGATCACATCTCCAGACAACCCGGATATCTTTGCGATATAGAACGGGAAGCCAATCTGCACCTTTTAAACGGGCGTATGTGTTCAGGCAATATTCAAGGTCGCCTGCTTTATATGCTCACGAAAATGATAAATCCACGCAACGTGCTTGAACTCGGGACTTTTGCCGGATTTTCGACACTGTGCATTGCTGAGGCACTTGGAGATGACGCACATATTGAAACAATAGAGATAGATGATGAACTGGAAGATTTTATTCTCGCAAATTTCAATAAATCACCATTCTCTGATAAAATCAGACTTCATATAGGACCGGCAGAGAGCATAATGAAGACAATGAATACGGAATCTTTCGATATGATTTTTCTCGATGCCGACAAGCGCAGATATTGTGAGGATTTCCTTTTAGCCCTCCCTCTGCTGAAAAGAGGCGGTTATATTATTGCCGACAATACTCTATGGGACGGACACGTAGTAAACCCAGGCAAATCACATGACCCACAGACTGCAGGCATAATGGCATTCAACGATATGATCGCGTCTCGAACAGATATTGAAAACGCAATAATCCCTATCCGCGACGGACTGACACTAATCCGAAAGAGATAACATGGTGAATATATTTCTCATTCGACACAAATGAAATAAGCAAGCAATAAAATTTAAACGATTTTAATTCATATGTGTTTAAGAGTACAAAAACAATTAGAATATTATGGAAGGTAAAAGAATAGCAAAGATATCAAGACTGGT
The DNA here is from genome assembly GCA_910579845.1 of uncultured Muribaculaceae bacterium. Classification (GTDB taxonomy): domain Bacteria; phylum Bacteroidota; class Bacteroidia; order Bacteroidales; family Muribaculaceae; genus Lepagella. The sequence continues at coordinate 56,401 of CAJTWL010000009.1, forward strand.
TCAAAAAGAACTTAGCGAGATATTCCGTCGCCAGACAGCCGCGATGGGAAATGTATTGGTAACGGTGAGTGCGGTACGCGTATCTCCGGATCTCAGTATAGCCAAAGCTTACTTAAGTATTTTCCCACCTGAGAAAGGCTCCGAGATATTGGAAAATATCCGCACTCAATCAAAAACCGTACGCTATGAACTGGCACAGGCAGTAAAATCAGTTTTACGTAAATGCCCGGATCTGCAGTTCTATCTTGACGACTCTCTCGACTACATAGACAACATAGACAGATTACTCGCTTCAGATAAAAAATGAGTTTCTTTCTGACACCGCGACTGGCGTGGCGTTATCTTATTTCAAAAAAATCCCACAACGCAGTGGGAGCGATTTCCGTTGTAGCTATTGTCGGCATGTCTGTAGCCACAGCGGCTATGATATGTGTGCTTTCCGTATTCAACGGTTTTCAGGATTCTATCGGCGAAAGGCTTGACCGCATATCCCCCGACATATTGGTCACACCGGCAAAGGGGAAGGTTTTCTCAGATGCGGACAAAATTGCAGACAAAATAAAAAAACTTGAATTTGTCGCTGCCGCTACCCCTACTATGACAGACAACGCCCTTGCAATAGCCGGATCGCACGAAATGCCAGTAACACTAAAAGGCGTTGTTAACGAAGATTACAACAAGGTTGTCGAGCTTTGTTCCATACTCCTTGACAAGGAACAGAATTCCCCGTCGTCCGCTTCATACGCCTCTATAGGAGCCGCATCCGCATTACATATATATCCTGGAGACAATCTCGTAATATTTGCTCCGAAAAGACACGGCAGAGTAAACATGGCAAATCCGGCTGCGTCTTTCATAACGGACTCAATATTTATCGGTCATATTTTCCAATCTAATCAGAAACGGTTTGACGAGAATCTTGTTATAACAGATTATGGCACTGTAGCAGATCTCCTGCAATATGACACAGAAGCCTCCGCTATAGAAATAAAGCTTAATAGCGATGCAGACCCGGAAAAAGCCGTATCCCGGATATCAGATCTACTCGGATCATCTTTCACAGTCAAAGATCGCGCACGACAACAAGAGACAGATTTCAGAATGATCCAGATTGAAAAATGGATCACGTTCCTTCTGTTATTCTTCATACTTGTAATAGCCTCATTCAATATAATTTCATCGCTTTCAATGCTTGTTCTCGAAAAGAGAAACTCGCTTGACACACTTCGTGCCTTAGGAATGAAAAAGGAACTTGTAGGATCAATATTTTTCTGGGAAAGTATATTCGTAACAGGAATCGGAGGTGCTTCAGGGATTGTCGTCGGTGTATTGCTGTGTCTTGCACAACAGAAATATGGATTTATAAAAATTTATGGAGACCCGGACACATTGATCATGAAAGCTTACCCTGTCGCAGTAGAATACTCAGACATACTGCTGACTCTCTTGCCGATATTAATCATCGGCTTTGTCACAGCCGGCATCACATCCGCCTATGCACGCTCACAATGTCATTCCTGAACCTCCGGTATAATCCACTCAAAACTTGAAATTGTATTTTTATGTAGTCAAATGTTAATTTTTGACAATTTGCTACTTTTTAATAAATTTTTATTGTTTTTACCTGATTTTTGTTTAATTTTGCATCGAATTTAGAGAATTGCAATTTAGACCATATATCTATCATAGATTTAAATACAAAGATTCTCTTACAATATATTAGTATAACCTATTTATAAAAATTATCGAATTCCCATGGACAAAATCGACAAACTCGATCGTAAAATCCTGAACATAATCATGCAGAACGCACGTATTCCTTCAAAGGATGTTGCTGTACAATGTGGTGTATCCCGCGCCGCAATACATCAAAGAATACAGCGTCTTATCGACATGAAGGTCATTATCGGTTCAGGATACAACGTAAATCCTAAATTATTAGGATTCAGCACCTGCACCTACATTGGCGTAAAACTCGAAAAGGGCTCAATGTACCGCGAAGTGGTTAAAGAATTCAACAAAATCCCGGAAGTGGTAGAATGCCATTTCACCACAGGTCCCTACTCTATGCTTATCAAGGTATATGCACAAGACAACCAGCACCTGATGAAACTGCTGAACGACAATATCCAGCATATAGACGGTGTAACCGAGACCGAGACACTTATATCACTTGAACAGAGCATGAACCGTCAGATTCACATTGACACAGGCGAACCCTTTGTGGCTAAGTAATAACCGGGAATATTCCCAAAATCCTATCCGACATGAAGGATTTCCACTTATCAAAAAATAAGATCTATACAATTCTGGCCGTAGCATTTCTTGCTCTGACGGCCATTATTTTTTTCTTCCCCGATGATATAGAGGGGAATGTACTCCAGCAACACGATATACAGCAGGGTATCGCCAATGGACAAGAGGGTACCGCTTTCCAGGAAGCTACGGGGGAAACCACACGCTGGACCAATTCCCTTTTCGGAGGAATGCCTAATTTTCAGATATCTCCGTCTTATCCCGCGGGCAAAGCAATAAGCTGGATATGGAGTGTCTATACCCTCGGTCTTCCGTCACCGGCAAATCTGCTTTTCGCTATCATGCTGGGGTTCTTCATAATGTGTCTGTGCCTGCGATTTAAATGGTATAACGCCTTATTCGCCTCAATCGCATGGGGATTCTCTTCATACTTCATTATTATCATCGGGGCCGGACATATCTGGAAATTCATCACACTTGCTTATATTCCTCCCACGATCGGTGGCGTTGCTCTCTGTTATCGAGGCAGATATATGGCAGGAACCGCGTTGTCTTCCCTTTTCGGTGCACTTCAATTGCAAAGCAACCACCCACAGATGTCATATTATTTCATCTTCGTAATATTTGCGATGATAATCGCATGGCTATGCTCCGCGATCAAAAAACACGAGATGAAAAAATGGTCTATTGCTACAATATGTACCATATTCGCCGGCATACTTGCAGTTGAAGTAAACTCTGCAAGTCTTTACAACACATATGAATATTCCAAGGAAACAGTAAGAGGCAAAAGCACGGAACTCACTCCTGCCGAAGGAGCGACTGCCAAGGGTATGGACAGAGTGGCCATAACACAATGGAGTTATGGAATAGACGAAACATTCACTCTTCTTATTCCCAATGTAAAAGGCGGTGCCACAATAAAGCCTGTTGCCGGAGAGTCTCAGCTCCTTTCTATCGCCGATACAGAAAAAGCTGACGAGATAAACATGTCTCCGGAAGAGAGACAATTTATGGCTCAATTTCCACAATATTTCGGAGACCAGCCTCTAACCAATGGTCCGGTATATGTCGGAGCTTTCATTCTACTACTTGCCATTATGGCAATGTTTGTAGCTGACGGATCTATGAAATGGGCTCTGTTCGGAGTCTCAATTCTCGCCATTCTTCTCAGCTGGGGACACAACTTCCAGCCTTTCACTGATTTCTTTATAGATAATTTTCCTGCCTATAATAAGTTCAGAGCTGTTTCAAGCATTCTTGTTATTGTAGAATTCTCAATACCGCTGCTTGCCGTGCTCTCCATACGTAAGATACTGGACACACCGGATTTCCTTGAGAAATATGGCTGGGTTTTCTATACGATATTCGGTCTTGGGGCTGTTATATGCTTCTTTGGATGGGTTGCCCCGTCATTGTTCGGGGATGCGTTCAGCGCAGAGGAGACACACCAGCTTACCGAAGTCGGAGCCTTCTCCAACCCTGCTTATTATAACATAATCAATGCTGTAAAAGAGAGTAGACTGTCGCTCGTCAGCGCAGATTCTCTTCGTTCTCTTATTTTCATTCTTTTAAGCGGTGCACTGATAATGTTATATCTGAAGAAAGTAATAACAGGCAAGGCTATATTTGTTTGCCTGCTCTCTGTTGTTGCGCTGTTCGACCTCTTCTTTATAGGCAAAAGGTATGTGAACTCAGAAAATTTCACTCGCCCCGCACTTGAAGAATCAACATTCAAAAAGACCGCTGCCGACGAAGCAATCCTGAAAGACACCTCCAATTACCGTGTATTCGACATTCCGGGAATGCAATCAGCACGGTCATCGTATTTCCATAAGACAATTGGCGGATATCATGCGGCCAAACTCACCCGATACAACGACCTTCTGACACACCAGATTTCAAAAGGCAACATGAGAGTGATCAATATGCTCAATGCCAAATATTTCCTTAATGGTGAAGAGTATCAGGTAAACCCTGAAGCATTAGGCAATGCATGGTGGGTCGACTCCATAACATATGTCCCTAATGCGGACAATGAAATGACAGCGTTGGATTCTCTGGCGACAGACCATATCGCTGTTGCTGACCGAAAATTTGAGAAGACATTGGGAAAAGCTTCACAGATTATGCCAGGCGATACGATATACGAGACATCATATGCTCCAAATAAGTTGACATACAAATATAAATCAGCCAAAAGAGGTATCGCTGTTTTCAGTGAAATATTCTTCCCCTGGGGATGGACAGCTACGGTTGACGGCAAAGAACTGCCGATAGGACGTGTAAATTATGTGCTTCGTGCTTTGAACCTGCCGGCAGGAGAACACGAAATAGCTTTCCGCTTCGATCCCAAGTCTGTAAAAGTCACCAACACTATCTCTATAGTAGCGGTAATTGTGATCTACCTGTTGCTGGCAGGTTCGGTTGCCATGCTGTTTTATCGCAGAAAAAAAGAACAACGTACCAACTAAACGGCAACATCAAGTAGTCAAATATAAATGAAACTGTCAAAGGGGGAATTGCAACGCTATAGAAACTCAAGAGGGTTTGGTGTGCATTCCCCCTTTGGATATGAATTTGTCCGTAATGTGGTCCGTATCGGGAGCAATTATTCCTATTACGCTGAAAAGGATATACGCAAGGCAGGCAGATCTTTTAAAGTTTCAGAAGAGGAGATCTCGCATGCAATACGGCTTCACAGGCTTGCGGTCGTGTTAAAAATAGAGAATGTGTTATACAGTAACGGAATGACTGATCTGAAACGAATTGCTCTAAGACATGCAGGAAGCACTCTTTACCCTTTCTCATCGCAGACTCTTGGAAAGACATCCGGAACCCGAACGCTGTTCTTAGGAAACGACGGTGATTTATCAGAACAAAACATACCCGGTCTCTTAGGACACGAGAATAATACTGTGCTTATATATTCTCAATTCCCCGAATCAACATCAAAGGAACTTATGTCTCATACCGAATCCGGTATTATCTTCGAAGGATTTAAGTGCGCTATATCCATATGCAGGTCACAAACCCAACCCAACCTGTATAAAATAACATTCTAAGAGTGTGTCGGGATTTAACTTTCCTTTACATGAAGAGTTGTTTTCGAGGGAATTTCACAAGCTGAAGAAGGAGCATAGCGGGCTATGCGACTGATGAAACTTTTGAAATTCACCGGAAAGAACTTTCAGGGGAAGGAAAAGAATATTCCAGACATACTCAAAATATAATTCGTGTTAAATTCAAACACACTCTAAATAAAGTTTGCTTTATGCGGGCGATACAAAGCACAACATTAGTGATCAGGGATTTCTGCAATTATTTACAGCTTGAGCGGGGCTTATCACTCAATACGCTCGAAAGTTATGGCAGAGACGCCAGACTTCTTGTCGACTACCTGGACAACCGGCACCTGAAGCTTAATGACGCAGACACAGAAACACTGCATACTTTTCTTTGCACATTAAGGGATATGGGAATAGCACCCCGTTCACAAGCCCGGATTCTCTCCGGCATAAGATCTCTTTTCAGATTCATCAGGATTGAAGGATACATAGATACCGATCCATGCGAATTGCTTGAAGCCCCGCAATTTGGGAAACATCTGCCCGAGGTGCTGTCACTCGAGGAAATAGACAGTATGATCAAGGCTCTTGATCCAGACAAAGCAGAAACGCCACGTAACCATGCTATTATAGAGACGCTGTACGGCAGCGGGGTCCGAGTTTCAGAACTCACTGATTTACGCATATCACAGACAGATCTTGAAGAAGGCTATATTCTTGTTACGGGGAAAGGCAATAAACAGCGACTCGTGCCATTATCTCCGGAATCTATTTATCTTATAAAAGATTACCTTGAGATACGAGCACAACAGAATATAAAACCGGGATGCGCCGATATTCTTTTTCTGAACCGCAGGGGTGGAAAAATGACAAGAGTAATGGTTTTTTATGTAGTCAAGGATCTTGCCGACAAAGCAGGCATAACAAAAAAAGTGTCGCCACATACGTTGCGACACTCATTTGCCACTCATCTTCTTGAGGGTGGAGCAAATCTACGTGCCATACAGGAGATGCTTGGACATGAATCCATCTCTACCACAGAGATATATCTTCACCTCGACAAAACAAGGCTACGTCAGGAATTGCTTGAACATCACCCGCTCTATAAAAGATGACACTCTTATATTTCTCCTCTATCGGTCAAAATTACCGGACTCTACTCTATCTGAATGTGAAGCGTATAGTACGCTTATAAGTATCTCCGGCTTTCAGCAACTGAGTAGGAAATTGCGGTTTATTGGGGGCATCGGGAAATCCCTGCATCTCTATAGCCACACCTTCATAATCATTATATGAGCGCCCGCTTCGGTTCAAAGGAGATCCTGAAAGCCAATTGCCGGTATAGATCTGTACACCAGGCTGATCACTCGACACGAGCAGTTCTCTGCCGGACTCCTCATCTTTCAGCGTTACAACATCACGTATTACACCAGGTTCCCAGCCGGACACAGCCCAACAATGATCATATCCCTTGCCAATTCCAAGTGCCTCAAAATCCGCATTTATATCTTTCCCTATTTTCTTGAACTCTCTGAAATCCATCGGAGTCCCGGCTACCGGATCAATCTCGCCGGTAGGGATCTGTGTACTATCGGTAGGAAGCCATCCTTCCGCATCTATGCGCATCTCATGATCCAGTACAGAACCGGAATCGGCTCCTTGCAGATTCCAATATGCATGATTTGTAAGATTCACAACTGTATCGGAATCTGATTTAGCACGGAATTTTAATGAAAGTTCATTCTCGTCATTCCAGCTATATTCAACCTCCACATCAAGATTGCCGGGATACTGTTCCTCTCCGTTTTTTGAATGATAATGAAAAAGCACTCCGTCATCTTTCACTTCAGCTTCCCAATTCTGATTCTGGAATCCTTCCGGTCCTCCGTGCAAAGCATTCGGTCCGTTATTAATTGTAAGAGCATATTCTCTGCCATCCACTACAAGATGACCTTTTGCTATTCGGTTGGCATATCTTCCGGGACATTTGCCAAGACATGGTCCATCTGCAATATAGTCTGCACCATCAGCATATCCCAAACATATATTTTCTATTTTACCATTCTTATCAGGCACTTTCACAGCCACAATACCTGCTCCAAGGGTAGAAAGCGTCACAGAAGCACCTTTGGAATTAGTAAGAGTGTACCAAATGATCGTTCCTTTTGAAGAAGGGATCTCAACTTTGGTTATATCCATATCAATCCTCCACTTTACGTGCGCCATCGGAGATCACCACATCATAAATGGCAGGTTCATGACCATATTTATCTTTGAAGCGCACTTTCACATCTTCAATAAACTTATCATGAAGTTTATCCGCCACGAGATTGATTGTACAGCCGCCGAAACCGCCACCCATAATACGGGAACCGGTCACGCCAAGTTCTTTAGCCACATCATTCAGATAATCAAGCTCCTCACAGCTTACTTCATAATCCCTGGAAAGACCTTCGTGTGTTGCATACATACATTTGCCGACAGTCTCATAATCTCCCTTGTTCAAGGCATCGCATACGTCAAGCACACGCTGTTTCTCCTCAATAACAAACTTAGCGCGAAAATAATCTTCAGCTGTAATATCCGTCTTTATCGCATTCAGCTGCTCCATTGTTGCGTCACGAAGAGTATCCATGCCGAGACGTTTTGCAACACGTTCGCATGATTCACGACGCTTGTTATATGGAGAATCCTTAAGCTCATGTTTCACCTTTGAATCAACAAGCACAAGCTGATATCCCTTGGGATTGAAAGGGAAATACTCATACTCCATCGAACGGCAGTCAAGACGCATCAGATTACCCTTGCGACCGAATACGGAAGCGAACTGATCCATGATACCGCAGTTCACTCCACAATAGTTGTGTTCTGTGCTCTGACCGATACGTGCAAGTTCAAATTTGTCAATCTTATTATCATTGTACATATCATTGAGCGCAAATGCGAAACATGATTCCAATGCTGCGGAAGAAGAGAGACCGGCACCAAGAGGCACATTACCGGCAAAGACGGCATCAAAGCCCTTTACAATCCCTCCGCGTTTCTGGATCTCGCGGCACACACCAAAAATATAACGAGCCCATCCCTGGCTTGGAGCATCCTCCTCCGTAAGCCCGAATTCAACGTATTCATTAATATCTATTGATAAAACGCGTACCTTATCTGTACCATTAGGCTTTATTTCAGACATTATTACCTTGTCAATAGCTCCCGGGAAAACAAATCCCCCATTATAGTCGGTATGCTCCCCGATAAGGTTTATACGTCCGGCCGATGCATAAAAAGTTCCGGCTTCTCCAAATCTTTCTTTGAAGGTCTCCTGTATTTTTTTCTTCATTGACTCCATGTAAATATAGTTTTTTTGTTAATTATAAAATATTATATCTTTCTGTTCTATTGATTCCGGATATCATGGTTCTATCGCTCCCCTTTGACAGGGATTGCGAGTCTGGCACCCTTCACACCCTTGGCCTTGGCCTCGAATGTGATTTCTCCCGACTGGTCGCCGGCCTGCAGGATAGCAGTAGCCGCTCCGCTAAAAAGATCCATCTCCGGGAGATGAAACAGACGGAGACTTGTCGGGTCACCGTTGGCTGTGGCGCGAAACTTGCCTGCTCCCTTCGTGATGAACTTCACGGCACGACTGTCATCAGGCACAATATTGCCATCGCGGTCAGCAACCTGCACTGTCACATAAACCAAATCTTCTCCGTCGGCTTTAAGTTCACGGCGGCTGGGCGTCAGCACCAGATGATCCGGCTTCCCGGCTGTCTTCACAATCTCTTCACCGACAACATTGCCGTTTGAGTCATAGGCCAGCACCTTCACCTCTCCGGGTTCATAAACCACATCTTTCCAGATCAAACGGTAGCGATCCATAGCTTTCCCATCCTCCACACGATCCGCATCCCAGGCACTGAAGCGCTCGTCGAACGGCAGATTCTGACGCTTGCTATAATCCAGAGGTCGGGCATCGGTCTTGGTGCGTTTGCCCTGACTCTTGCCATTGATGAAAAGCTCAGCCGTCGACCAGGAGGTATAAACCATCACCGGAGTCACCTCTCCTTCGCGTCCTTTCCAATTCCAGTGCGGAAGAATATGAAGCGTCGGTGATTTCTCATTCCATTGCGAACGATAGAGATAGTAGCGATCTTTCGGCAACGACGCAAGATCGATGATTCCGAACATACTCGAGTGATTAGGCCATGCGTCCGTGTCGTAGGGTGAAGGTTCACCGAGATAGTCGAAACCAGTCCATACAAACTGACCGATCATCCAGGGATAATCATCATCCATAGTGAAATCCACATCGGGGATATTCGACCATGAGCAGAACTCCGTGTCATAGCTCGACGAGTGGTTCCCCTTATGCTTGGCGTCGGCCTTAAGTTTCATAGGGAACTGATAGACACCGCGCGACGACACAGTCGATGCAGTCTCCGTACCGAGAATCAAGCGCTGCGGAAGGATCTTGTAGGCCTGTGTATAGTATTGAGGTTTGTAATTGAAACCAGGAATATCAAGGGTTGCGGCAAAGCCGTTCTCTACCACAGCGCCATACTGGTCCATACCGCATGTCACCGGGCGTGTCGGATCAAGCCTGTGACAGATATCCTGAAGCATCGTGAGCTCGCTCACGCCGTCTGGTCCCCACTGGCTCGGGACCTCGTTACCGACAGACCACATCACTACAGACGCGTTGTTGCGGAAATGGCGAAGCATATTCTCCATATCCCTCGCAGCCCACTGACCGAAAATCGAACCATAGCCGTTCTCGCTTTTCGGACGAAAGCCCCAGTCATCGAACGGCTCCACCATCATCATCATGCCCATCTCATCGCAGAGTTCAACGAGTTCGGGAGCAGGCATGTTGTGCGATGTGCGGATGGCATTGGCGCCCATCTCCTTCAGCATCTCAATCTGATGCGCAAGGGCGGCGCGATTCACGGCAGCACCAAGCGGACCAAGGTCATGGTGCTGGCATACACCTTTGAATTTAACCGGTTTGCCATTAAGGAAGAAGCCCTTTTCGGGAATATATTCGAGCGAACGGATACCGAAACGTGTTGTGTAGGCGTCCACATCTTTCCCGTTGACACTAAGAGTAGTGCGGGCTTCATAGAGATTAGGCGTCTCTACCGACCAGAGCTGCGGATTCTCCACCAAAAAATCCTGAACGAAAGGCTGACCCTGGGCACAATACATCGAGTTGTTCGTTGCCGCAACCTTCCCGTCGGGACCGACGATATCAGTCTTTACCATTATCTTGACTCCCTTATCTACGCCGGCGATCTCCGTGCTGAGTCTTACCGACGCATCTTTTGCGGATACATAGGGCGTGGTCACATACGTGCCCCACGTCGGAACATGTACCGAAGAAGTACTCACAAGCCTTACATTACGATAAAGACCGGCGCCTGGATACCATCGGCTCGATTTCTCTTTATTCTCAAGCGAAACTTCCACAGTATTCTCGCCGGGTTTCATAACACCGGACGGAACATTAATATAGAAGGAGTTGTAGCCATAAGCCCAATTGCCGATCTCTTTGCCGTTGACTATCACCTTCGGATTCGACATCGCACCGTCGAATTCAAAGGTGAATACGCGCCCTATTGTATCCGGCACATCCACCGTCGTGCGGTAATAGCCCTTTCCAATATAGGGAAGACCTCCCGTCCGCCCTGTTTTCCATGTTGCCTCAGTCTCGCCATTCTGCTCCACTGTCACCTTCTGGAGATCGTTTGACCTGTCAAATGGCCCATAAATAGCCCAATCATGCGGCACACTGACATTATCCCATTTAAGAGAGTCTTTAGAGAATTTCCAACTTTTAAGGTCTGTTGTGCTGCGGCTTGCCGCCAATGCAGGTATACATGCGGCAGAAATTGCCACACATATCAGTAATTTATTCATTTATATTATAATAGTATTGAGTTTCTTGGTATTGACACCTAATTTCTATCTACTTCACAAATATAACGTATAGGAAATAAAAAAGCAAATCGAATTATTTACGATTTGCTTTTTTTAACCTCCGGACATCACCGATTAACATCTTATCTCAAATTAACATCTATCTCAAAATCCGTGATATCTCCTCTGAAGTTACGACGTGGTCTAAAACTGCTTACAAACTCCATATCTCCACCTGTTATCCGTCGTATGCGCTCCGCATCATAATATTGACGCATGTTGGATATATCCATTCTGGTCGCATCCGCGACAAAACTGTCAAATGTCTTCAACAAATCAGTCAACGCAATCAAAGAGTTCTGAGTCTGCTGATTATAAAGTGTCCCACTGACAGATCCATTTTCCAGCCTTCCCTGAAGCGCTCCGTTAACACCGGAGATATCCTCCATCAGTTTCATCTGGATATTGAGCAGGTCTGTTATACCGTTGTTTGCCAATGTAGAACTCACCTGTTGCGGCAATGGCATTCCTGATCGTGGCCGATATACAATGACTCCGTTAAACCGACTCCACTCGGATGCTATATCATTAATATCAACCCCCTCCGGAAACGCGCCCTCCGGGAAAAGCAGCACACCCTTTGCAGAAGCACGCAATATCCAGTCATACATGGATATGAGACGGTTTGTGAATTTCTGTTGGTCAATCACATCACTCACAAAGGAATGTATCTCACCATCAACAAAAGGATACGCCTTGAATACATATGGATGCCCGCCATGCATATATGGGCTTGCGCCACATCTCAACACTTCTCCTCCCGGAGCGAGATAGTATCCGTACCATCCCTCTTCATTCACCCATTCCGATTTTATGCCGGGCTGTCTGTCGGGAGCGGCTGATAGGTAATAATGACCTCTCAGCACATCATGACAACGATATCGTTCTCTAAATTCCCTGCGCCACACCTCAACTACCCTGCAATTCCTTTCTCCGGCATTATTATCCCGCATGCCGTATATACTTCTCAACAAATCAATATCCTCACTGCCCCTTGCAAACTGAGAACACAAAGTGGGAAAATCCATATCATGGATCTCTCCGATCAGAGACACATCCCATCCCCGGAAATCCCTGGAACCTGAATCACAAAAGAAATTTTCAGGCTGCACCATATCTGTCCAGCAATCGCTGTGACCCGAACGCAATCCAAACCATTTTCTGTGTACGGCAAGACCACTTATAAGGAATTCCTCCATCGTGCGGCTATAGACCTCTTCCATTCGATTTAACTCAATATTATACTCCAGCAGCTTCTGCATCGTCCTTCCTTCTGCAATCTCTGCCAAGTCTCGAGCCACACATCGAGGCAAACTCCAATTGCTTCTATACACCCCAAGTACATTTCGTACAAGCCTGCGTATCAAATTATTTTTTAAGGACACATTCCCCTGATTGCGGATATATTCCCCCTCGCTAACCTTTTCACCGTCTACCTCTACGCGATCTCCCCACTGATCACCATACGTAAACCTCTTGCATCTTTCCCGATCCCGCCTGAACGATGACATTTCATTCCAGCAATTCTGCGCCACTCCAAGCAATTCCAGATTTCTCCCTATAATATAATTTTTATTAACAATATTTTATTCTCAAAATTATCGTCTGTGCCTGCAAGGATTGTTATATTTATTGAAATTTAGTATTTTTGCAAATTAGCAAATCCTGAATCAGAACACAAAATATAGAAATGAGCGGGACAGACAACATAAAGAATGAAAACATAAGCAAGGAGTGTGCTCCGGGTGTACGTCCGGAAGTTCTCACAGCTGAAGATATAATCCGGATGGTGCCAAAACTCGCCAGCCACCGCAGACTTGTGGACTGGGCGATACACGCTGTCGGTCTTGATGAAGTGAATGATATACATTCAAGATACTGCTATTCTACAGGAGCTGAATTCTCCACCCACCTTGTAAACGATGAATTCAAATATCGTCTCCGTGTCGACAACGAAGCGGTGCTCAGACGTTTCCCGGATGGAGCTTTTATCACTGTTTCCAATCACCCTTACGGAGGTATGGATGGAATAATCCTGCTTCATCTCGTAGGACAATACCGCCCGGACTATAAGGTTATGGTCAATATGATACTATACAATATAACAGCCATGCGACCGTCATTCATACCGGTGGACGCCATAAAAACAGATGATCCGGCAAAGAAGGCTGTTACCATGCATAGCATCAGGGAGGCAATGGCACATGTAAAATCCGGTCATCCATTGGGCTTCTTCCCGGCCGGAGCGGTTTCCAAAATAGACAAGTCGCTCCATATCCGCGACCGGGAATGGCAACCTACTGTCACCCGTTTGATAAAACAATTGAAAGTGCCGGTAATCCCTATATATTTTCATGGACACAACTCGACATTCTTTAATATTTTAGGACTTATTGACTGGAGATTACGCAGTGCCAGACTTCCAAAAGAGATTTTTAACAAACGTGGCAAGGAGGTTCATATCTCTGTCGGAGAACCGATATCTGTGGAGAAACAGAACGAATTCAAGGATTATGACTCACTTGGGAAATATTTGCGCGACCAGACTTATGCTCTTGCGAAATTGAAATAACAGATGTCAGATATAAAATCAGAAATACCTGCTGAAGTAACAGCGGCAAAACAGCGCTTCTCGATAATCGGCAACTCATCGGTGCTGATCAGGGCGATAGAACGAGCAATCCGCGTAGCTCCCATAGATCTCTCTGTGCTGATAACGGGAGAAAGCGGTTCCGGTAAAGAATTCTTCCCAAAGATTATTCACCAGTTTGGCGCCCGCAAACACAAAAAATACATCGCTGTCAATTGCGGAGCTATTCCGGAAGGCACTATCGACAGCGAGTTGTTCGGTCATGAAAAAGGATCGTTCACAGGAGCCATATCCTCCAGAAAAGGTTATTTTGAAGAAGCGGACGGCGGCACAATCTTTCTTGACGAGGTAGCTGAACTGCCTCTTACCACTCAGGCAAGATTACTGCGTGTGTTGGAAACGGGTGAGTTTCTTAAAGTTGGCTCCTCCTCAGTACTAAAAACCGACATACGCATCGTGGCGGCCACAAATGTGAATTTGCTCAAAGCCGTAGAAAACGGGAAATTCCGTGAAGATCTTTATTACCGATTGTCTACAATAAGAATAGATGTGCCTAATCTACACGACCGTGGAGATGATATATCGCTTCTTGCACGCAAATTCGCATCGGACTTTTCCGAGAAATATCTTACCTCCCCAATAAGTTTTTCAGAAGATGCGATGCGCGCCATGAAACTATACCGATGGCCGGGGAATGTCCGTCAATTGAAGAATTTTGTAGAACAGTTTGCACTGTTCAGTGCTGGGAAAGAGATATCCCGTCCAGACATCATAGAAGCGCTTCCTCTTGACCGTTCAGTCAATTCCACGCCGGCTCTTGCTGCCGGCAAACCGCACAATTATGAGACTGAGCGCGAAATGCTGTGGCAGCTTATGCTTTCGCTAAAGGCTGAACTCGCAGAACTGAAATCAAGAATCATGACAACCCATGACAGTTCTCCTATTCACCCGACACATACATCGGGATCGCTTATAAAATATCCGGTTGAGGATCTTTTGGGTGTCACCACTGCTGTAGGCGAATATCCCGCAGCCACAGGCAATACGCTGGAGGACTCGGAACGAGAAGCTATAATCGCATCACTTCAACGAAATAACGGAAACAAAAAACGGGCAGCCGAGGAACTGGGCATATCACTCCGCACATTGTACCGTAAAATTCAAGATTTTAATATTGAATGAAATTTTTTAAGATTCTTAAAACCTTCTTCTTTCTTATCCCTGTGACGTTTATCCTACAGGGATGTACCATCTCTTACCGTTTCAACGGATCAGCTATCAATTATGATATATACCACACAATTGACATAACTGATTTCCCTATTCGCGCAGCTTTGGTATATCCTCCTCTACAGCAGACTTTTGAAAACAAATTACTTGACTATGTCACACGACAGACAAAGTTACAGGAAATAGACGGACCTGCTGATATCGAGATGAGCGGGGAAATAACAGGATACTCCCTCTCCCCCCAGTCAGTCGGTTCTGATGCATATGCTACAGAAACACGACTTACAATATCAGTCCGGGTGAAATATGTAGACAACAAGAATCCGGCCAACAATATTGACCAGACATTCACCGCCTACCGGCAGTTCTCTTCCTCTCTGATGCTTACCGACGTCCAGGATGACTTATGTAACCAAATTAGCGAAGAACTTGTAAATCTCATCTTTAACGCCACACTCGGAAACTGGTAATAACTGTATCACTTAAGATAACAACAAGCACGAAAAGTTTAGAAATGAACAAATATCCCTACTATATCATTCCAGACATTGAGGATTACCGCAAGGCAACAAGAGACGAGAAGAGGTGTCTGGCTCGCAAAATAGCTGTAGCCATCGGTGATCCGGCAGCCTTACGTGCCGTTTTGGGTATCAGTCCCGAGGAATTTGCGAGTTTTTATCCGGATATGAATCTTCCGGAACCGACCACTGACGAAACAATCGATACATTTATAGAAAATTTTGGAGATCCCGTCATAAAGGATATTGATGAACTGGAACAGATTATGACTCCGGCACCATCCTACGACATCAGTGACCTTGAAGCGTTGCCTGAGCTTACGAAAAGAGATGCAGACCTGTCATCCATTCCTACGATCGACATACCGACAAATAAGACACCTGATACTCCAAATGAAACAGCAGATTCACATGAAAATATTGATGAAAGTTTAGAGGAAAGCTTACGTAAATCAGTCAAAAACGGCAATTATCAACGTGCGTTGGAAATTATTACCGAGATTAGTTTGAATAATCCGAAAAAAAGTATTTACTTTGCAGACCAAATGCGTTTCTTAAAGAAACTTATAGAACTAAAATCAAATAAAAACTAAGATATGTACATCTTTTTAAGCATTCTTATCGTAATTGCATCTTTGCTCCTTATCGGTGCTGTGTTGATCCAGAAATCTAAAGGAGGCGGACTTGCTTCCGATTATTCAAGCGGAAACCAGTATTTAGGATACCGCAAAACTACTGACTTTATAGAAAAAGCGACCTGGACTTTGGCTATCTTCATCTGCCTTGTCAGCATTTGCGCTTCTTTCTCTGTAAAAACTCCTACAAATGTTTCAAGCATTCAGAATGCGGCTCCGGCTCCCAACTCTGCAGCTCCGGCTCCTGTAAACCAGCTGCCTAACGGAGGTAAGTAATAACCGGTATCGTTATAAAATATAACGGGCTTCAATCTCAAGTGAGACTGAAGCCCTATCTGTTATTATTTGCCCCAAAAAAGTTTATTACGAAGTAATTCCGAAAAGTTTGCGGCAGGGCGGCGCAAGACTGTTATAGCATAAGGAGCTTTAGTGACAGTTACTTCATCCACACCGCTTTCTATTGCGAAATCTCTTCCGTCAAGACTGACCCGTATTGTTTTCCCACGTGATTCTGCACGAAATTTCAACGTTGAATCGGCAGAAACCACCAACGGACGCATGGTAAGAGAGTGTGGAGCTATCGGACTTATCACAAAACATTGAAGTGTGGGTTGAAGAATAGGACCTCCTATCGAAAGATTATAAGCAGTACTTCCGGTAGGAGTTGACACCACAAGACCATCGGCAAGATAATCCGCAAGAAAATGTCCGTCAATCCCCGCATGAATACATACCATAGAAGCATTCTCACCACGCCGCACTACCACCTCATTCAATGCATAAGGAAGGAAACCATCCGGCATTGCTCCGCATTTTACTTCAAGCAATGTCCTGATTTCACGTTTTCCTAAATCGTTAAGAATCACATCAGCAAGTTCATCAACCTCTCCCAGATAATAGCTTGCCATAAATCCGAGATGTCCGGTATTAATACCCAGTATAGGCACTCCTCCTGCTCCAACCCATTCGGCAGCCCTCAGAAAAGTACCGTCTCCGCCTATACTTATGACACATTCGACATCAGCGGGAACATCACCGGCAATATGGACATTATCAGAGAAATGCAAATTACCGCCCTTCAGATAGTCGAAAAAACGATCCTTTATCCAGATCTCGAATCCCCTTGAATCAAGTTTCTGAAAAAAACATTGTAATTCCTCAAGGTATCCGTCTTGATGCCGGTTGCCATATATCGCTATCTTATTCATTATCTACCGGATTAAAAGCTGATTGTTTACAAGAGTAAGCAACATTTGTCATACACCCAGAAGGGTGTTAAGTTCAAGTAAGCGTAACGCCGTTGTCTCGGCATCACGATAACTCTTACCATACGCTGCTATGACCTCATACCCGTATCTTTCAAGACTATGTATAACAGTACTCGGATCATCACGCCTGACACGCATATTAACCTCCACCATACCCCCTTCGGCAGGAGAAGTCCAAAGATCCACAAGATGCGCATCTGCGTCCTCCACGGCCATTGCAATACGCGAAGCACTGTAATCACCCGGAGCACACCGCATTGTCACCACACTGCTGTCATCGCGGGCACTGATCAGACTTCCCAATCCTTGCAACATCGATTGCGCGTCTATAATACCGATATGGTCTTCTCCATCCTTGACTCCAAGCCGCCCATCCCCGGAGTCCAGCAACAGAGGCAAGACATCGACCAAAGGCATATTCCCATCTACCTCGCGGGAATATGCATTTGTCTGCGCCGGGAGACCAACCGTCATTATCTCTTTTGCTGTTTTCATCCTTTTAATCAAAAATTTTTCCTAATTTTGTAATTAGGATATATTATTTTAAGTAAGTGTTCAGATTAAATTTATGCATAAAACGAAGTAGTTTTTGAGATGCTTCCAGCACGGAGGGATGGAGAATATTAATATATTCGACTGACCGACAAGCTGAAAACAGCCAAAAAGAACGAGTTTGAGGCATAAAAGATTTTTAAAGCTACCTACTCTCGGTTTAATTTGTACACTTACTTAACAAAGCTTTTTTTGTTTTGTTATCTTTTTAGGAGCTTTGCTTATATCGCAAAGTTACAAATAATATGCCAAACATTAAAATATGACTGATGACACGTTTAAGCGTTAACATAAACAAGGTTGCGACATTGCGTAATGCACGTGGTGAGAATAATCCGGATGTTGAGAAATTCGCTGCAGACTGCGAGGTTTTCGGTGCCCAGGGAATAACAGTCCACCCGCGTCCGGATGAACGCCATATCACCCATAGGGATGTGGCGTTACTAAAAGAGATTGTCACAACTGAATATAACATTGAAGGATATCCTTCCGAGGATTTTATGAAACTTGTGATCAATACAAAACCGACACAGGTTACTCTTGTTCCTGACGCTCCGGATCAGCTTACTTCCAATACAGGGTGGAATGTGTCAGAAAACGCGGATTTTCTTACAAATATAATCAAACGCCTTCGTATGGCTGGCATACGCGTTTCTCTATTTGTCGATGCCGACCCTATGCAAGTCTGTGCGGCGGCAAATATCGGTACAGATCGTGTAGAACTATATACAAAACCTTATGCGGATCTGTTTCCGCAAGATCCGCATACTGCAATAGCCCCATACATAGAAGCGGCAAAAGAGGCAAAAAAATGTGGTATCGGTCTGAATGCAGGTCATGACCTCAATCTGCAGAATCTTGAATATTTTCATAAACAGATGCCGCTACTTGACGAAGTAAGTATTGGACACGCACTCATATCCGACGCATTGTACCTCGGAATCGAAAAAACAATCCGGAAATATCTGGAATGTCTTTGCTGAGAACTTACAACTGATTTTCCACTTTAATATAATATAATAGCTCATGACCCAACAAACCCTTTCTTTCTGGTCTTTGATTATGGACGGCGGATACATAATGATCCCCCTTGCATTGCTTTTAATTCTAACTGTCTATGTCTTCACCGAACGCACTCTGGCTATAAATCGCGCATGTAAAGAAGACAAGACATTTATGGACCGCATCCGCGACTATGTCCATGAAGGAGACATACAATCGGCATTCAATTTATGCAAACGCACCGACACTCCCTATTCCAGACTCATACAGAAAGGCTTGTCAAGAATAGGCAGACCAATGAACGATGTGCTTGTAGCCATCGAGAACACCGGAAACATCGAGGTAGCCAACCTTGGAAAGGGGTTCCCTATTCTTTCCACCACAGCGGCAGGTGCTCCGATGCTGGGATTTCTCGGCACTGTTGTCGGAATGATACAGGCGTTCTTCTCTCTTGCAAGCGCAGGAACATCTGCGAACATAATTGTTCTTTCCAGTGGAATATATCAGGCATTGGTCACAACAGTTGCGGGTCTTGTAGTCGGAATCCTCGCCCTTTTTGCATACAACTACCTTGTAGCCCGCGTAAACAGAGTAATGAATTCTCTCGAGACAAAAACTATGGAATTCATGGATCTTCTTAACGAACCTGTCTGATCCATATGGCACTGAAAAAAAATTTCCAATCACTTGAGACTTTCTCCATGTCTTCGATGACGGATGTTATCTTCCTTCTGCTCATCTTCTTCATGGTGACATCCACAATAATCTTTCCGGCTGCCATAGACGTGAATCTACCCGAAAGCAGCGAACAGACATCCCTTAAACCTGTAACAGAAGTATATGTGGATTCCGATGAGAAAATATATATCGTTGAAGACCGCAATGATTCCACTCACATGCTCTCCGCACCTGTGGAAGTCAAGCTCACTGATCTTTCAACCCGTCTGGCAAAAATTCAGGCCTCGGATTCGACACGTGCCGTCGCACTCTACGCTGACAGTGTTGTAAATTACGGACATGTTGTAGATATTCTTGATATGGCGGCTAAGATTAAACTGAAAATGGTGCTTGCCACTCATGCAAAATCACCGGATACGACAACCCAGCCGACACCGCAATGAGTTTCCCGCAGAATAAAAAAGATTCAGCAATCGCAGCGACAGTGACATTCTTTGTCGTGCTCACAATCCTGCTCGTACTTTTCTTTACGGGTATCTCATACAATGCGCCTCAGCAACTTGCACAGGACTCAACTCCGGAACTGATGGTTGAAGAGGAGACATTTCTTGAGCCGGAAATCCTCAAGGACCTCGGAGAAGAAAACGCAGTAAACAATGACGCGCCGGCAAAAGCATTCCAAGGTGAACCGGATCCGGATCCGAAAGAGAATGTAAAGATTGTGGAACCTGGAAAAAATTCCAAGCCGGCTCCGCCAACCCCTAAACTTGTATCCACTAAAAAAGAGAGTCCGGTCAAGACCACAGAACCATCTGCCACAGAGGAGGAACGTAAGCGCGTCACATCTGCCATGGCAAAAGGTTTTGTCGGTCGCAACGGCAATACACAAGGTAGCAGTGGATCTGATGGGGCAGGTGAGAACGGAATAGGAATTGTCGGCAATGCCTCAGGAAGGACATTCAAAGGATGCCCGAAACCGGACGTGACACTACGCCATAAAACCACAGTGAAAGTCTCGGTAGTAATCGATTCCGAAGGCAAAGTAATCTCAGCCTCAGCTTCAGGAGCGGCTTCAGCTTCAATTCGCTCGGCATGCGAACGCGCCGCACGTCAGGCACGATGGTCTGAAAAGAAAGGTACCGGCGAAACCCGAGGCACCCTTACCTTTACGATTACGCCAAGATAGGCTTAGGTTTTAGGCAAATATCAAAAAGCGCCTGAGGGATCACCCTCGGGCGCTAATCGGTTTTATAAGCTTTGTTTTATTGAGATATTTCTATTTTTATGCAAATTTTGAGAAATCAGCCTGCAGCATGTCTCCTTTCTCGATAAACGCTTCATGCAGCGCGAAAGCAGAATGCAATGTATGGGGTGTATGACCACCCTTGGAAAGTTTCAGATAATCCCACATCAGTTCTTTGTACATGGGGTGTACGCAGTTTTCGATAATTGTCTCTGCACGCTGACGTGGATCTTTTCCACGCAAATCTGCAATACCCTGCTCTGTGGCGATGATCTTGACAGAGTGCTCGCTATGATCAACATGCGATACCATAGGTACAATTGTGGAAATCTTTCCGCCCTTCTGTATTGACGGACAAGAGAAAATTGAAAGATATGCGTTGCGGCAGAAGTCGCCTGAGCCACCGATACCGTTCATCATCTTTGTTCCAAGCACATGGGTAGAGTTTACATTTCCGAAGATATCAGCTTCAAGTGCCGTATTCATTGCAATCAGACCAAGTCTGCGAACTACCTCGGGACTGTTTGATATTTCGCCGGGACGCATCAGCACTTTTCCACGGAAGAAATCGATATTTTCCATAAAGCGCAACATAGCGTCATCAGAGAATGTCAATGCGCATGTTGACGCGAATGTACATTTACCCTCCTGCATAAGATCCATTACAGCATCCTGTATAACCTCTGTGTACATTTGGAAATGAGGTATCTCGGGATTTTCTCCAAGACCATAAAGCACTGCATTGGCTACGTTACCTACACCGCTCTGGATCGGGAGGAATTCTTTGGGCACTCTGCCCTCGCGAAGCTGCGAAGCAAGGAAATTACAGATATTCTCACCAATCTTATGGCTTATCTCGTCAGGTGCTGTGAAAGGCTTGATGCTCTCAGAAGCATTGGATGGAACGATACCGACAATTTTCTTAGGATCAATCTTAAGAACAGGACTTCCTATTCTGTCGGTAGGTTTATAGATTGGAATTTCACGACGATGAGGAGGATCCAATGGGACATAATTGTCATGGAATCCACGGAATGAGTTCTTGTAATATGAAGAGTATTCGATAATAACCTTCTTTGCCATATTGGCGATAGTGGGCGTCATACCCAAACCTGCGCCAAGCACTACCTCCCCATTGGGACTCATTTCTGTAACCTCTATGACGGCAACATCAATATCTCCGTAGAAACCATAACGCATATCTTGTGCGAGATGACTTAGATGCTGATCGAAATAGTGGATACCGCCGCCATTGATCGATTTACGCATATCCCCGTGGCTCTGGTAAGGTGTACGCGCATTGATAGCGTCCGCACGCGACAGTTCCCCATCTACATGGTCGTTTGTAGACGCTCCACTGAAGATGTTGATCTTAAATGGTTTGCCCTCGGCATGAAGTTTTTTTGCACGTTCTGCCAAAGCTACTGTCACCACCTTCGGAGTACCGGAAGCTGTAAATCCTGAAAAGGCTACATTGTCTCCGTTCTTGATATAACTTGCGGCTTCCTCTGCCGTAATGAATGGGATGCTCATTTCTTGATGTTTTAGATCTATTTAAATGGTATTAGTTGTCCGTTTATACTCTATAAAGTTGTTTAAACAACTTCATTTTTTTAATTTTGCACAAAAATAATAAATTTATGCAACAATCTCATATAAAGAACAATTTTTTTATCCCCCCGACTGATAAAAATTGCACATTATCTAAAAAAGTGCGCATTGAAACATATGGATGCCAGATGAATGTGGCAGACTCGGAGGTAGTGGCCGCCATGATGGGCATAGCCGGCTACGAAACTACCGAAAATGACAATGAGGCTGCTGCTGTTCTTCTGAATACCTGTTCAATCCGTGATAATGCAGAGCAAAAGATATATTCCCGCATTGCATACTGGAATTCACTACGCCGCAAATTAGGTCGAAACATCATAATAGGCGTTATCGGCTGTATGGCAGAACGCCTGAAGCATGAACTGATTGAAAGACACGGTGTCGATCTTGTGGCCGGACCTGACGCATATCTTGACATACCCAATCTGATAGCGGCTGCGGAAGCCGGTGTCCCGGCTATAAACATCGACCTCTCATCATCTGAGACATATCGCGATATCGTGCCGAGCAGGATCGGATCGAACGGAGTGTCCGGATTCATATCAATTATGCGTGGATGCAACAATTTCTGCTCATATTGTATTGTTCCATATACCCGGGGACGAGAACGTTCACGTGAACCTGAAAGCATCTTACGCGAACTGGAGGATCTCAGGTCAAGGGGTTACAAAGAAGCCACATTGCTCGGACAGAATGTAAACAGTTACAGATTCGATGCCGATGGAAAGGAAACCATTGATTTCCCGGCACTTCTTGAAATGGTTGCCCAGGCGGCTCCTGACATGCGCATACGTTTCACCACATCTCATCCCAAAGACATGAGTGACCGCACATTGGAAGTTATGTCTAAATATCCGAATCTCGCACGTCATATACATCTGCCTGTACAAAGCGGGAGCAATTCGGTTTTGAAAGCCATGAACCGCAAATACACCCGCGAATGGTATCTTGACCGTGTGGCTGCGATCAGACGCATTCTTCCGGATGCAGGTCTGACAACTGATATGTTCACCGGATTCCACAATGAAAGCGAAGATGATTTCGAGCAGACGCTTTCGCTTATGCGGGAAGCAGGTTTCGACTCTGCATTCATGTTCAAATATTCCGAACGTCCAGGCACTCTTGCAAGTCGGGAGATGCCGGATAATATACCGGAAGATGTCAAAATAGACAGACTGAACCGTATGATAGCTCTTCAGAATGATTTGTCCCTCGAAAGCAACCGCAAGGACATCGGAAAAGTATTTGAAGTTCTTATTGAAGGCACCTCAAAAAGGAGCGAAAAGGAGTTGTTCGGGAGAACCTCACAAAACAAAGTTGCTGTATTTCCTGCCACCGGTCACAAACCTGGAGACTTTGTACGTGTCCGCATTCTCTCCGCCACATCGGCCACACTTCTGGCAGAACTGGTCGTTGAATGAGATCTATAAATTATTTTAATCAATCTCTTATGGTATATAGTGTGTTTGAATTCAAACACACTATAAAAACGAAACATCCCTGCAGGGATGTTTCGTTTTTATACGGAATGTAATGCCTACATCCTACTGTTTACGCACAATGCCCTTTGACTTTCGTCCGTTGATAGCTATCAGCAGAGGCTCTCTGAATTTTACTATTCTTATCCCCTCACTTTCATATTCCGTCGGCAGGCTGTCGAGATAATCCATATCCACAAGACCATTGCCGCTTTGAGCATCCACAGTAAAATAGCCCACACCGAAACTGGTGAGATTCTGAAAAAAATGAGTCCCTTGTGAAGGCTCGATACGGTAACCCGGCAATGCGCTCTCCACTATCAGACGGGCACCGGCAATCTGTGACCATTTCACCGGTATACCGAGAGCAGAGTCAGATGATCCCCATCTTCCGGGACCTATCAGAACATATGGTTCCCCCTTTTCTGTCAGATCTTTGTTTATTGCGTCTATTTCTGCAGCCAATTGTGGATTATTCAGAGAATTGAAACTCTTTTGCTTCACATAGACAACTGTTCGTACGTTGTCCATAAGACCATGCCCCAAGGCAGTCTCGCTTCGCAATAGAAGATCCTCATCAGCTACATCCATTATGGAGTCATCAAGCATCTCCTTGGTATCCACAATAGGACGCATCTGAAGCCAATATACGACACCTTTGTCACTGTTCTTGATAGCGTCCGGATTTATATTTCCGGCAAATTCAATCTCAACAGGACGCCCCATCTCATATTGACCGGTCTCCAGCATAAAGTCTGTAATCTGGGCCAACGGAAATACATTATGCTTAAGTACATTGGCAAATGTAACAACCTTCCGGCCTTTGCCGAATTCATTGTCACGGATCATTCGGTCATTGAAATCAAAGGTAGAGACAAGATATTTAAGCGCACCTGTCTTGAATGCATCTGCGACAGGCACTTTACTTATGTTAAAGCCATCATCGACCTGAAATTCATTATCCTCTCCCCTATGTTCCCGAAGGGCATAAAGCGAAGTCTGTGTATCACGTAATGCAAGCTCAAGTGTGGATGTCTGAAGCACCTTGTCCGGATGTTTCGGCGAGAAACGTAAAGACAGTCCTCCATCAACTATATATTTCCCCAATCCTGCAGCCACCTCCACGACTCCCTCTTCGGATCTTTCATCTCCCGTAGGATAGTAATTGAGAGAACGACCCACACCCGAAAAACTTGGATAATAATAACCTTCATGATCCTCACCCACGACTTCCTGCAGAATCACAGCCATCTTCTCCTGATCAATCACATTGCTTGTGGCATTCATATATGCCTTGGAATCAGAGTAGAACACAGAAGCATACACACCTTTTACAGCATCCGTAAGCATCTTCATCCTGATCTTCTCATCTTCCACATACGGAATCATATATGTGGAATATATTCCGGCAAAAGGCTGATAATGCGAATCCTCCAACAAAGAACTGCTTCGTATGGCAAGGGGGCGTCGTACTACATTGAAAAACGCCCTGAAATCCTCTATCAGGTCATCCGGCAGACGGGCATTCAGAAACGCTTTTAGAATATCTTGATCCGAAGCATCCGACAATGCGATCTTATACAGACCGTTGCTGTCCATGAATTCATCAAAAAGATCAGTGCATACAACGACTGTATGAGGAATTGTTATCTGGACTCCGTTATAATCGTCACAAACGGGATGCCGCTTGATTATCTGGTCTATGAATGCAAGACCACGACCTTTTCCGCCAAGGCTTCCTTCTCCTATACGGGCAAAGTTGCTCCAATTGTCATATGAATCCCGATGGAACACAGCAACGACTCCGCGGTTCTTCATTCTCCGATATTTTACTATTGATTCAAATATCAACCGCTTGACACGAGGCGCATCATCGATATTCGTAAATTTAAAATCCTTTAGAATCTCGGCAATCGGAAACAAGGCTCGCGAATAAAGCCAACGTGACACACTATTAGTTGAGCAATAATAGAAAAGCACTTCATCCGGTATGCCTATAGCATCTTTTTGTAAATCCTTAAGATTACGGAAACGCATAAGTTCATCGCCTGTCTGAGGATCCTTGACCACGAAATCTCCAAAACCGAAATTTTTTGTCACAGCCTCACGCAGATCAAGTGGCAAAGTCTTGGAGTTTTTATCCAGAAATACATAACCATGACTTTCAGCGTCACGTCTGTTGGCGCTCTCCTGACTTTCCATTATAATAGGAGTGTAGGGATACCTGTTTCTGACAAGTTTTGCCAGTTTCATGCCGGCATCAGGATCCTTTTCACCATTTATCGGAAATCTGGCATCAGTGATTATGCCGAGAATATTATCCCCGTATTTCTCAAGCAGTGCCATTGCCTCCTCATAATCACGGGCAAGAAGGACCTTTGAGCGACCCCGCATTCTCAACATCTGTTCGTGCTCATTCAATGCCTCAGTCGAGAATCGGAGAGACTGCTTGAGCAGGAATTTGAAAAGATGGGGAAGTATTGAAGAATAAAAACGAATGGAATCTTCCACAAGCAATATGGCTTGCAGACCGACCTCGGTAATGTCGTTATCGGCATTCATCCGGTCCTCTATCAGCTTTATTATGGCAAGAATCAGATCTACATTTCCAAGCCATGAGAATACATAATCCACACCTCGGAGATCCTCGTTGGCTATTCTACGGCGCACCTCTTTCGAAAAGGGTGTCAAAACCACAAGCGGTATGTCGGGATAAAGCTCGTCTATCTTCACAGCTTCCTGAAATGTCTCGCTTATATCCACACCGGGCATGGCGATAATCAGATCGAACTGTTTGTCTGCAAGAGCATCATACGCTTCCGCATAGTTTGCTACTTTGGTAAACCGTGGAGGCGAAGACAGATTCAAAGAATTATATTCGTTATAGATCTGCTCGTCCACCCTGCCATCCTCTTCAAGCATAAAAGCATCATATGGGGTGGCAATCAGAAGCACATTGAAGATTCGCTTCTGCATTAAATCCTGAAAGGCCGTGTCTTTAAGATAGAGACGGCCAAAATTCAAGTCATCAAAATTTTTCATGCTTTACAGGCTTCTTGTCCGATGCCTTTTGCCTTGACCTCAGACGGGTTTCTTAGAGTGTGTTGAGTTTTAAATGATTTTAGCACAGACAGAGACTTCGGAGGGATTTTTCAAAGATTCAGAAGGGAGCATAGCGGGCTATGTGACCGACTGGATCTTTGGGAAAGCGCCCGAAGGATCGTTTGTGATGAAATCAAAAATTCCCAGACTCTTTATAAATGTTTAATTTGGTTTAAAACTCAACATACTCTTAGACTCCAGAAACTTATCAATGGCCTCCGGCATTGAGCGGGCTTCCGGTGACGGGGCGGATATATCTAACCGCAGACCTGCATTCTCTACAGCCTTGGCTGTGGTTGCCCCGAAAGTCGCTATGAATGTAGGACGCGCATCCTGATCAAAGTCCGGAAAATTTTTCTTAAGCGAAGCTATTCCTGACGGACTGAAAAATACAAGCATATCATAGTCCAGATCCTCTCCTGGCTGAAAGTCATTGCTTACAGTCCTGTACATTACAACTTTTGATACATCTAACCCGAGACCTTGCAGATAGGAGACATTTTCCTTATGAACATCGGAAATCGGAAAAAGATATTTTTCTGACGGATTCTTGGCAAATGCTGAATGCAACTGTTCGTCATCAAGTTTTCCGGTTTTTCCAAATGATATTTTACGTTTTCTGTATACTATATATTTCTGAAGATAAAGGGCTATGGACTCTGTCGTACAAAAATACTTCATCGAGTCAGGCACCTTCACTCTCATCTCTTCACAAAGACGGAAATAATGGTCTACTGCCGTGCGTGATGTGAATATCACTGCCGTGTAGTCCGCAAGATTGACCTTTGCCTGACGAAATTCTTTGGCTGTAAGACCCTCTACCTTTATAAACGGTCTGAATACCATCTCCACACCATATTTTTTACACACATCATAATATGGAGATTTCTCAGAGGAAGGCTGTGGTTGTGATATTAATATTCTCATCCTTTATATCAAAAGCCGTTGCTCCTCGTAATTATTTATTTATCACCCATTTAATCTAGAACATCCGGATAATCCGGACTGTTCCTGCGAACATGAGAATCAACGGAATAATTTCAAGACTACAAAAATAATACAAAAAAAGCAATAATGAAGCAATTTGACTGAAGAAAATTCTAATTCCTTTATATATGAACATCAGTTTACCTATTCCGAATAGTATAGCTCCAATAACAATTGCGACATCGGATCCTCCTGGATAACACAGAGCTACAAGTGCAAGGGGGAATAGTCCCAATGACTCGAGCGCTGTAGCTGAGTTGGCACCTTTTATCCATTCTTTAGTAATTCTGCTGTCTGAAAATACATTCCCTGTCATCCAATATGCCAACTGCATAAACAGTTTATATGCACTTGCCATACCGATACATATCAACATACCTGTCATCTGCGAGGAATGCGGAACAACTCCTGACTGGATCCTCAAATAAAGATCCACTCCTTCCCACAAAAGGATTCCGGCACACACAACCCACGTTATGTTCAGAATAACCATGAAAGAACTCTCCCTCACTGTGTTGTCAAACATATTATGACGCAGACGCGATTCCCTCAGGTCTCTGAATAGTTGTCTGAAATATCTTGGATTATTTCTCGACTTAAAGCATACAAGACAGAAAAGCAGAGCCAGAAGTGCCAATATCCAGGACATTCCTCCGTCTGTAATATTAACATCCTTTAACGGCATGTCAGTTCCATTCTGTTTGATATAATAAGGATCCTCCAGAACAATTCCGAATTCACTCCTCACACGTGCAAGAGAGTCATTCCTTGCAATAATGACAGAATCCTCCTTTGCTTTGGCAATAGAATCAGCACGGACATCTGCCACCTGCCATACACGCGGTTTTGAAGAGACGGCGGCATGCTCCTGAGTCATACTGACGGGAATGAGATTCTCTTGTTGACGAGGGACTACCACCCCGTCAACACTTTCCCAATTATCGGTATTGTTATATCCTATTGAATCTCGCATTTCAGAAACTGTTTCTACAACCACCCTTCTTTCTTATACCATTCAATCGATTTCTTAAGACCCTCCTCAAGTGGAGTCTTGGGATCAAACCCAAAAGCGCTCCGGGCCTTAGATACGTCCACATTCCAGTTTCGCTGTTTCATTATCCTGTATTTATCCCTATTCAGGGTAGAGGGTTTAAGACGCACGACGCCCCATTTTTCAGCAATTGCAGATACAGCTTTCAGCCCCCATATCGGTACTTTGACAGGCAACACTACTTTCTTCCCCATTATTGATGAGGCAAGTCTGCGGAACTCACTCTGTGTATAGGAACGGTCTTCCGATATATTGTATGTTTCCCGTACAGGAGCCTTAGCCAATGCGTCAAATACGGCTTTGGCAAGATCTTCCACATATATGAATGTAAGCATCTGCCTGCGGAAGCCAACCGAAAAATCAAAACCCTTGGCTATTGATTTAAGCATCAGAAAATAATCATGGTCTCTTGGACCATATATCCCTGTAGGACGGAATATTATATATGGGACACCATCCATGGCAAGCCACATCTCAGCTTTCAATTTTGACGCGCCATACTTGGTATTGGGCATAGGAATCATTGTCTCGTCAAAGGGAGTATAGCCTTTCTCGTCACCACATCCCATCGCGGACAGCGAACTGATATATAGAAACTTCTCAGGCATTTTATCTGCCGATTTCAAAGCAGTGGTAAAATGACGCAGATAGTCATAATTAATTTTTGAGAAATCCGAGTATGTTGTCACCTTGGTTGCGCCAAGGTTATAAACTATATAATCCCATTCCCCACCATCCGGAAACGAGTCTTTCAACTGCCCGGCTATTTCATGAGTTTCCTCGAAATTGAAATTTATAAACTTTATACGCTCATCGGACAGCCATTTACGGGAGGTTGACTCACGGACACCTGCCCACACCTCATAGCCGCGTTTCAAGCCCTCTGAGACAAGGAAACCTCCCATGAAACCACCGGCTCCAACTACCAGCACCCGCTTTCTTTCATTACCCTCTTCCATATTCATATCTATAAGACTCAGAATTTCTATAAGACCCCGAATTCATAGCCGTTCTCTTTCAACCATTCTATGCTCTTTGGCAACGCATCGAAAAGTCTTGGAAGACTTTTCAGAGAATCATGAAAGACAATTATTGATCCGGGGCGGGCATACCGCTTTACATTCTCAAAAACATCATCAGCGTTCAGACGCCTGCTATAATCTCTGGTTACAAGATCATACATTACAATTCTATAATTCTTAACAAGATTTCTCACCTGACTCTTTTTCAACCAACCGTGCGGTGGTCTGAAAAGTCCGGAACTGATATATCCCGATGCCTCCTTCACATCGGCTACATATCGTTCGCAATTCTCCTTCAGTCCCTGGAGATGGTGCATTGTATGATTTCCCACCATATGGCCGCGCCTCAACACCTCTTTGTACAGATGAGGATACTTCTTGACATTATCTCCCACCATAAAGAAAGTGCCTTTGACATCGTAAGTGTCAAGAAGATCAAGAAGCCGCGGAGTGACCTCAGGAATTGGTCCGTCATCAAAAGTAAGATAAACCATCTTCCTTTCTTCATCTTCAACTCTGAAAAGAGCCTCGGGACATTTCCTACGGAGCCACTCCGGTGGTCGCTCTATAAACATATGACTTCCCTCGTTTTATATCCTTTTGTCATCTTCCGTAAGATTCCGAGAGACGTTTGCTGCGAGCCATATCGACCTTGCGTATCTCAGGATTAGCATCCATCTCCTGCTTGGTGATTCCAGCCTTCAGATATTGCTGATAAGCCTCATAATACACCGTGTCGTACTGGCGGTCAGACAACGGACGCTTCGCATATTCCTCCGGAGAAAGAGACGCAAGCTCATTTACAATCTTGGCAACGGATGCCAGTTCCTTGATATATTCCTCGACACTGTACTGCTGAGTGCTATCATCGTCCACACCGCTTCCATATGCATGATCATAAGCCGCTTTGAGATCTTTCTGATTGAAACCGTAACGTTTCAGTAAAGCATCAACCTTCTTTTCATCACCGCCATACTGCTTGTACAATTCAATCAGATGCCAGTATTGATAAGGCATCAACTGAGATTCCATAGTCAACGGCACATTACCGAAATTCAATGCTATATTCTGCTGATATGCCACATACTGTATAAATCTTTGCATCTGGTTCCATAACATATCGACAGCACGTTTGGTCAGTTTCTTGTCTCCGAGCTTATTTCCAAGTTCTCCATATATTTCCGGAAGCGTAAGTGCCACAGATACCCCATAACGGCTCACATTCTCTGAAAGATTCTTGTTCATTGTATCTATAACCTTCAGTGCCTTGCGGTAATCTGTTTCAGCACCTTTCTTATCTACGGCACTGGCTTTCCTGTCACCCTCGTATATGAGTTCCTGCGCCACATCGAGCATTGAGGAACGTGTGGTTACAAGCATCCCGCGTACTGTCTCGTCGAAGTAAGGAGCCCATTTCTCTGTTGCCTTGTCGGCTCCGCCCCACTTATAGTTCATCACCACATCATAACCCTTGTCGGCACGTGCAGGCATTCCGCTCTGTCGTGTGGGAACAAGCTGATGAGTCATCCCCACTGCGCGCAGATAATCCGTCAGACCTGCATGATATTCACTCCCTACAGTGAAGCACCAGTAGATCGGACGCTCCCAACCATTGGCGGCATTGGTGGCAATGATATCAAACATCAGCAACTCTCCTAAACTTACATATCCCTTGCCGGTGATTGCCGGTGCTTTGCCGAGATCTATCACTATTTCATCAACAATCTCCGAGGAGTCTTTCGCTGCGACAAGACCACGTTCTATCACCTTCTTCTTGTCCACAGGAATAGTCACAACCCTCGACGGGAACTGATTATAACGATAATCTTTATTAAATGCCTTACCAGAATAAATGAGTTTAAGACTCTGCAAAAGATCGGCAGGAGCAGTCTCACGTCCAAGTATTGTAACATCCGCTTTGCCATAGGCTATATCCTCCGGCTTAGCTGTAAAGTTTACCGGTTTAGCATCATAGCTCTGCTGTCTCATCTGATTTGCATACCAATCAGATGCCAGATAACTGAGATTTATAATTTTGACATCTGGTCTTATTCCTTCAACCTCCTGAGCATACCATAACGGAAATGTGTCGTTATCTCCGTTACAGAATATAATAGCGTTAGGCTCAAGACTGTTAAGATAATTGGCTGCAAAGTCCCTTGCAGCGTATCTGCCGCTCCTGTCATGGTCGTCCCAAGTCTGGCTGACCATCTGTAAAGGCACTATCAAACCTGCCAAAGATGCGACAGCGGCAAGATACGGCTTAACGGCTATTTTTCGGGCACCGGCTATCATACGCAGCAATTGCCACAACCCGCATACGCCCATACCTATCCATATTGCAAACGCATAGAATGAACCGGCAAACGCATAATCCCTTTCACGAGGCTGATTTGGAGGCTGGTTAAGATAAAGCACAATGGCTATGCCGGTCATAAAGAAAAGGAAAAATACAACCCAGAATTGCTCTATACCCCTCTTTCCTTTGAATGATTGCCATATAAGTCCTACAAGACCTAAGATCAAAGGTAGAAAGTAATAAACATTGTGACCTTTGTTATCCTTGCCAAGATCATCGGGAAGCAGTGACTGGTCTCCAAGACGGGCATTGTCAATAAACGGTATGCCTGAGATCCAATTGCCTGCGTCCATCTCTCCACGCTGATTCAGCACATCATTCTGTCTACCTGCGAAATTCCACATAAAATAACGCATATACATATGCGACAGTTGATAGTTGAAGAAATATTCCAGATTCTGCAAATATGTCGGGCGATATGCAAGTTTCTGAGGATAATTGACCATACCCGTAACCTGATTAATGAAAGGTTCCCCTTGCATGTCGAGTTCTGGAACCGTCTCTCCAGTCTCATTATCTACCGCATATATCTCTTTCATATTTGAGGAAGTGGTATCCAATGTCACCCACTGACGGTATGCATCACGATGCATACGGCTGTAAATTCGAGGGAACAACATATTAAGTTCCGGATTCATCTTTACCTCTGGCTTATAATCACGCTTGACATAATAATCCCCACCGCGTCCGGCAAGCGATGCGTTTCCATCAATCTCGCCTTGATCAAGAAATCCGTATTCCGAGGTCGGAACAGCACCTTTTACCCCCTTTACGTACAAAGCTTTCCCTTTCTCTATAACCTGATCATAAACAGGATAATTAGCAACCACTGCTGATCCATCCTCACGATGTGCGACAGTATCTGAAGTTATGCCCATCTGTTTCTTCATAGGTGCTGAATAAAGAGTCTCTCCATATATCAATGGATTCTCTCCGTATTGCTCTCGGTTCAGATATGAGGCAAGGTCGAAAACATTATCCGGAGAATTCTGATTCATCGGTGTATCGGCACTTGATCTTATAAGGATGAGTGCATAACTGGAATATCCAATGAATATCACTGCAATACTCCACATGATATTTGACATGACCCTGACAGGAACCCCGCGATCTTCGATATAATATAACCATGCTCCAAGAAGCACCAGAAGAATAGAACCGATCCACCAGCTGTTCCCTAAAAAGAGCATGCCTGTGAGCGCAATTGCCAGAAAAAACGACACCTGGATCATACGGACCGATTTCTGTTTCCAAAGAGAATAAAGCGCCCATATTAACACACCTGCAGTCAGGAATGCATAAAACAATGCTCCTGAATTATAATTCATTCCAAAGTCATTCACAAACAAGAGCTCAAACTGTTGTGCCATCTTTATAAATCCCGGTACAAGTCCGAAAAGCACCAATGCTATAATTACGAATGAAATACCAAGCGCTATAAGAGACTTGGTCAGATTCATATTATCCCATTTTCTATATGCGAATACGAGAACTATGGCAGGAATACAAAGTAAGTTAAGCAAATGGACTGCAACACTTATACCTATCACATAAGCGATCATTATAAGATATCGGTCCGAATGAGGTTCATCTGCCCTATTTTCCCATTTCAGAATAAGCCAGAAAACAAGGGCCGTACAGAAAGAGGAGAACGCATAAACTTCACCTTCAACAGCCGAGAACCAGAAAGTATCGCTCCAGCAATAAGCCAGTGCGCCGACAATGCCGCTACCCATTATCAGAAGATATTGGGTAAGCGATATATCCTTTGAATTGCCTTTAGGAACGTTCTTTTCAATTCCTGATGATACATTCGAGGAAGTCGAATTACGGTCCTTTACAATAAGACGTCTTACCAGATGAGTAATCGTCCAGAACAGCAGAAGTATAGTCAGCGCTGACAACAATCCGCTCATAGCATTGACCATTAGAGGGACTTTTGTCACATCCGAACCTGCAAAATTAGCAAAGAAACGTGCCGTAAGCATAAAGATAGGGTTACCCGGCGGATGACCCACCTCAAGCTTATCTGCCTGGATAATAAACTCCCCACAGTCCCAGAACGAAGCCGTGGGTTCTAAAGTAAGCCAATATGTAGCGAGAGCGATAGCAAACACAATCCATCCGCATACATTATTGACAATGTTATATTTTCTACTAAGCATATTCGAAAAAGATTAATTCAATTTCCCGAAATTTATTAATCTACAAATTTAGTAAAAACTTTTCTGATTCCCGCAATCCCAAGAGTCTGCGCAGGCACAAAAAAAGAAGGCCCGACTGTTGTCGGGCCTTCCAAAAGGCGGCGATTACCTGCTCTCCCGCTTTCGCAGTACCATCGGCGTGA